>NZ_JPEN01000115.1 GCF_000767835.1 Streptococcus sinensis
CTCAACCACTGCGTCTTGCTCGTCAATCCAAAGACAATTGAGAGGCTAGGACTTTTGTCCCAGACTCTTTTACATTTTTATCCAAAGCCTATCACTGTCAGCCCTAGCAGACGGACCCCTCGTGGTTGTTCCTCCAAACTATCATAAATTTCATGGGCGACCCGCTCAATCAATTCCGCTTCTCTAGTCTGTTGATCCAAGGTCCGCCTTTTGGTTAGAGTTGAAAAATCAGCGTAGCGGATTTTGAGGACAACCGTCTTACCGGCTTTCTGGTGCTTATCTAAGCTGAGAGCTACCTTAGCCGCCAGGCGAGTCAGCTCTTTTTTAATATCCTCTTCGCTATAGAGCAGCTTGGCATAGGTTCGTTCCTTGCCAATGGACTTGCGAATACGATTGGTTTTGACAGGAGAATTGCTAATCCCCCGTGCCTTTCGATAAAGGTCAAAGCCAAAACGCCCGAATTTATCAATCAAGGTCATTTCCGGTATCTTGAGTAGATCCGCTCCAGTATAGACGCCCATCTCATGCAGTTTCTCGACACTCTTCTTGCCAACTCCGTGAAACTTGGCAATGTCCATGGGGGCTAAAAACGCCTCTGCCTCCTCGGGCAGGATGACGGTCAGACCATGCGGTTTTTGGTAATCACTGGCAATTTTGGCCAGAAATTTATTGTAAGAAACGCCTGCTGAAGCGGTTAGCTGCAGTTCATTCCAGATATCATGCTGGATCAGCCTAGCAATCTTGACCGCAGATTTGATACCCAGCTTATTTTCCGTCACATCTAGATAAGCCTCATCAATGGACATCGGTTCGACTAGGTCAGTATAGCGCTTAAAAATTTCGCGAATCTGTAAACCAACAGCCTGGTATTTTTCATAATTCCCCGAGATGAAAATCCCCTGCGGACACCGCTCATAAGCTTCCTTGGAGCTCATAGCCGAATGAACCCCAAACTTTCTGGCTTCATAATTACAGGTCGAAACTACGCCACGCCCACCTGTCTGACGAGGATCGCTACCTATAATCACTGGCTTACCCTTAAGCTTGGGATTATCCCGCTCTTCCACCGAAGCAAAAAAAGCATCCATATCAATATGGATGATCTTTCTCGATGTGTCATTGATAAGCGGAAAAATTAACATACCGTCTCCTAGAATCTTTTAAAGCATAAATAAGCAAGTCACAATGACGAGAGTCTTCTTGTAATCTTTATTCACTAGGAGATAAACACTGCCGAATAGAAAACCAGCCAAACAAGTTAATACTCCTGTTAAGACACTTCCCTTTGACAAGATATGCATCAAGCCCCATGTCAAACCTAAGAGAATACCGCCATAGGGAATTTTATCATTTTTAAACCAAGTCTCAAAAGCTTTTTGTCCGAAAACCAATACCAGAGAAATCAAGAAACTTTCAGCAGCATAGTAGATATATTGAAATAGAAATTTCAACCAACCCAAATGCTGAAATTCAAGCAAAATTTTGAAGCCCTTCCAATCCCAGTATTGGACAAGTGTAATAAGGATAAAACTCAAGACAACCGCCAACCATTGCCAAACAGATACAGTTTTTTTCTCCGTTTTCAAAAGGTCAAAGCCAGTTTGTTTTTTAGCTAGAGCAATAATAGCGAATCCTAAACCTAACCAGCCCAGACTAGTTACTATCCAGTGAGCAATCATCTGAAACTTTGTAGCGTGATAAATTGAAATCCCCAAAAATCCTTCCACTGTCACCAGTAATAATTCAAATAAAAAGGCAGCAATAGTATACAAGGCTAACCACAGAAAATCAAAACCCATAATATTTTTACTTTTTTCCATGATAAGCCCTCCCTTAACTTTGTAAACTATCTAAGTTTATTAGACTCTTTTTCTGTTTTCATTTAATTTTTCAAAATTATAACACAGTTTCCCTCTGTTTGTCAAACTGTATTATAAAAGAATGTCCGATTTCTCTATGAAAATCGTTTGTGAAACCGATTACCTTGTGATATACTTTAAATATAAATGTAACAGATGCTTGTTACTAGAATTAAGAGGAAAATCAAATGGTTGTTAAAACAGTTGTTGAAGCTCAAGATATTTTCGACAAAGCTTGGGAAGGCTTCAAGGGTGTAGACTGGAAAGAAAAAGCAAGTATTTCTCGCTTCGTTCAAGCTAACTATACGCCTTATGATGGTGACGAAAGCTTCCTAGCAGGACCTACTGAGCGTTCTCTTCATATCAAGAAAATTGTTGAAGAAACTAAGGCTCATTACGAAGAAACTCGTTTCCCTATGGACACTCGTCCAACATCAATCGCTGATATCCCTGCTGGTTTCATCGACAAAGACAACGAGCTGATCTACGGTATCCAAAACGACGAACTCTTCAAGTTGAACTTCATGCCAAAAGGTGGTATCCGTATGGCTGAAACAACTTTGAAGGAAAATGGCTATGAACCTGATCCAGCTGTTCACGAAATCTTCACAAAATACGTGACAACTGTTAACGATGGTATCTTCCGCGCTTACACTTCAAACATCCGTCGCGCTCGTCACGCCCACACTGTAACTGGTCTGCCAGATGCTTACTCACGTGGACGTATCATCGGTGTTTATGCTCGTCTTGCTCTTTATGGTGCAGACTACTTGATGCAAGAAAAAGTAAACGACTGGAATGCAATCAAAGAAATCGACGAAGAAACCATCCGTCTCCGTGAAGAAGTAAACCTTCAATACCAAGCTTTGCAACAAGTTGTTCGCTTGGGTGACCTTTACGGAGTTGACGTTCGTAAACCAGCTATGAACGTGAAAGAAGCGATTCAATGGGTGAACATCGCCTTCATGTCAGTCTGCCGTGTTATCAACGGCGCTGCTACATCGCTTGGACGTGTTCCAATCGTATTGGATATCTTTGCAGAACGTGACCTTGCTCGCGGTACATTTACTGAGTCAGAAATCCAAGAATTCGTTGACGATTTCGTTATGAAACTTCGTACAGTGAAATTCGCTCGTACAAAAGCTTATGACCAATTGTACTCTGGTGACCCAACCTTCATCACAACTTCTATGGCAGGTATGGGTAACGACGGTCGTCACCGTGTTACTAAGATGGACTACCGTTTCTTGAACACACTTGACAACATCGGTAACTCACCAGAACCAAACTTGACAGTTCTTTGGACCGACAAATTGCCATACTCATTCCGTCGCTACTGTATGCACATGAGCCACAAACACTCTTCTATCCAATATGAAGGTGTAACAACTATGGCAAAAGACGGATACGGTGAAATGAGCTGTATCTCATGCTGTGTGTCACCACTCGACCCAGAAAACGAAGATCAACGCCACAACATCCAGTACTTCGGTGCTCGTGTAAACGTATTGAAAGCCCTTCTTACTGGTTTGAACGGTGGTTACGATGATGTTCATAAAGACTACAAGGTATTTGATATCGACCCAATCCGTGACGAAGTTCTTGAATTTGAATCAGTTAAAGCAAACTTTGAAAAATCTCTTGACTGGTTGACTGACACTTACGTAGATGCTTTGAACATCATCCACTACATGACTGACAAGTACAACTACGAAGCTGTTCAAATGGCCTTCTTGCCAACTAAACAACGTGCTAACATGGGATTCGGTATCTGTGGTTTTGCCAACACTGTTGATACATTGTCAGCTATCAAGTACGCTACAGTTAAGCCAATCCGTGACGAAAATGGCTACATCTACGATTACGAAACAATCGGTGAATACCCACGTTGGGGTGAAGATGATCCTCGCTCAAACGAACTGGCTGAATGGTTGGTTGAAGCTTACACCACTCGTCTACGTAGCCACAAACTTTACAAAGACGCTGAAGCGACAGTATCACTTCTGACTATCACATCTAACGTTGCTTACTCTAAACAAACTGGTAACTCACCAGTCCATAAAGGAGTGTACCTCAACGAAGACGGTAGCGTGAACTTGTCTAAATTGGAATTCTTCTCACCAGGTGCTAACCCATCTAACAAGGCAAAAGGTGGATGGTTGCAAAACTTGAACTCACTTGCTAGCTTGGACTTCAGTTACGCAGCTGACGGTATCTCATTGACAACTCAAGTATCACCACGCGCTCTTGGTAAGACTCGTGACGAACAAGTTGATAACTTGGTAACAATCCTTGATGGTTACTTCGAAAACGGTGGACAACACGTTAACTTGAACGTTATGGACTTGAACGACGTTTACGAAAAGATCATGAGTGGTGAAGACGTTATTGTTCGTATCTCAGGTTACTGTGTAAATACTAAGTACCTCACTCCAGAACAAAAAACTGAATTGACACAACGTGTCTTCCACGAAGTTCTTTCAATGGATGATGCACTTAGCTAAGCCTCTTTCCTAATCTTAAAACCAGCTAAAAATCAGCTGGTTTTATTTTGATTTATTGCGATAGCTTTGGTCATTTGTGTTATAATAGAGTTATTGTGAAATGAGGAAAAGGGGATGAAATGGCTGAGAACATTTCTATGAAAGAAGAAAAAGATCTTAATCTGGCCGTGGATGTCATCATGTTAGCAGGTACACTTCTCTTGCAAAGTGGCTCTGAGATTTACCGAGTTGAGGACACGATGATCCGCATCGCCCATTCGCAGGGAATCATGGACTGCAATGCCTTAGCCATGCCTGTCGCTATTTTCTTTTCAATTGAAAACACCAATATTTCGAGAATGAAGCGGAATATCCATATGAACTACAATATCGAGAAGGTCTGTGATGTCAATCAGGTTTCTCGGCAACTGGTCAGTGGTGCAATCAGTCTAGAAGAGGCTTTTGAGCAGCTGAGGACACTCAAATCAAAGAAAGTTCCTTATAATAAAAAAGAGCTAATTACGGCTGCAACGCTTAGTGCTCCCTTCTTCTCCATCATGTTCGGCGGGAATTTCTACGATGCTATTGGGGCTGGAGTGGCAACATTATTTGGTTTTTCCTTCTCCCTTTATGTCGACAAATACATTCGGATTCCTTTTGTCTCGGCCTTTGCTGGAGCCTTCGTCTTCGGATTATTGGCCCAGGTCTGGGCCCGTTATTCAGGTTTCGACTCAACAGCAGATTTGATTATCGCAGGTGCCGTCATGCCCTTCGTCCCAGGAATTGCTCTGACCAACTCGGTACGAGACATTATGACCAACCACATCAACTCCGGAATGAGCAAGCTCTTTGAATCGCTTCTCATTACTCTTGCCCTTGGTGCGGGCACTTCTGTTGCCCTTGTTTTAATGAAATAAAATTATGACACTACTCACATTTATTCTGCAAGCAATCGCTAGTCTGCTTGCCATCATCCTTTTTTTAATCGTTCTAAATGTCCAACGCAGCATGCTCATCCCTGGGGGCATTTTGGGAATGAGTACTTGGCTCCTTTACCTCCTGCTCAAGGGACCGACCAATGTTATTGTGGCAACTTTTATCGCCGCGATCATCGGCTCCTGTTGCAGTCAGATTCTCAGTATCGTCCTCAAAACGCCGGCTGTTGTTTTCATTTTAGCCATTCTGGCTCCCCTGGTTCCCGGCTACATTTCCTATCGGACAACCGCCTTTTTTGTGACAGGTGATTACAGTCAGGCTATGGTCAATGCCACCTTAGTTGTAATTCTAGCTTTAGTTATCTCCATCGGGATGGCCAGCGGGACTGTAGTACTGAAGATTTACAACTATTTGAAGAAACGTCAAAAAAAGACTACTTAGATTACTAGTTCTAAGAAAGTCCACCAAACATAAGGCGATCTGCCCATCCTTGTAAAATGTATGCAGTCATCTTTGCTGAAACAGGCAAAGATGGCTTTTCTACAGCAGCTCATCAGACTGGATAGAAATCGAGCTTCCTCCAATTTTCCGCATTTTTGTACAAAATCCGTCTTAAGTCTGATTTGGACAGATTAAGCGTTTTTTATAAGAGTTTTACCTCTAAGTATGGTAAAATAGTGTTCAGATAATATTAGATATCAAAGGATTTAAAGAGGTCTTACTATGACAATCGGAATCGATAAAATCGGTTTTGCAACAAGCAATTATGTTTTAAAATTAGATGATTTGGCTGAAAAACGTGGCATCGACCCTGAAAAATTAAGTAAGGGCCTCCTACTCAAAGAATTGAGTATTGCACCCATTACAGAGGATATTATTACTTTGGGGGCTTCTGCTGCCGAATCTATTTTATCAGAGAAGGACAAGCAAGAAATCGACATGGTCATTGTCGCAACTGAATCTGGGACTGACCAAAGTAAAGCTGCGGCAGTTTTTATTCATGGCTTGCTCGGCATCCAGCCCTTTGCCCGCAGTTTTGAAATCAAAGAGGCTTGCTATGGAGCCACGGCAGCACTTGACTATGCCAAGCTGCATGTTAAACAGTATCCTCAAAGCAAGGTCTTAGTGATTGCTAGCGATATTGCTAAATACGGTGCCCATACTCCGGGAGAACCGACTCAAGGAGCTGGTTCTATTGCAATGCTCATTAGTCAAAATCCACGGATTTTATCTTTCAACGAAGATAATGTAGCACAAACACGTGATGTTATGGATTTTTGGCGTCCAAATTACTCGACTACGCCATTTGTTAACGGAATCTATTCTACTCAGCAGTATTTGGACAGCTTAAAGTCAACTTGGGCTGAATATCAGCAGCGCCATAAAGTCTCACTCAAAGATTTTGCGGCCTACTGTTTCCACTTGCCTTATCCAAAACTGGCCCTTAAGGGCATGAAAAAAATCATGGATAAAACCCTGCCAGAAGACCAGCAGCAAATTCTAAAGGATAATTTCGATAAATCTATTCTTTACAGCCAAAAAGTAGGAAACATCTATACTGGCTCGCTCTTTCTGGGCCTGCTGTCCCTTTTAGAAAACTCTGACAATCTAAAGGCTGGTGATAAGATTGTTCTCTTTAGTTATGGCAGCGGAGCAGTGGCTGAAATTTTCAGCGCCAATGTGGTGGACGGCTATGAACAGCAACTTTCAACAACACGCCTCCAAGAATTAGATCAACGCCTGCCTGTATCCATCCCTGACTATGAGCAAATGTTTTTTGAAGAAGCCCAGCTAGATGAAAACGGGAATGCTTACTTCAGCGGTTATGAAAATCAGGTCTATGCTCTGACTGAAATTGCTGAGCATCAGCGAAAATATATTAAAGTTGAGAAACCGCTATGAAGCTAAATTGGACTGGATTTTCAAAAAAAACACCCGCTGAACGGCTAGAGTTCCTAAAAGAGAAGGAGCTGATTGATTACGAGCATTGGCAGCAACTGGCAGAGCAGCAGACCCTCTCTCTGGAAACAGCAGATCAGATGAGCGAAAATGTCTTAGGCACTCTGGCTCTCCCTTATTCCATCGCACCTGATTTTCTGGTAGATGGTAAACTTTATCAGGTTCCTTTTGTAACAGAAGAACCTTCTGTTGTTGCCGCTGCCAGCTTTGCGGCCAAGATTATCAAACGTAGCGGGGGCTTTACAACCACTGTCCACAACCGTCAGATGATCGGTCAAATTGCCCTCTACGATGTACCAGATGTCAGCTCAGCTCTTCATCAAATCCAAGAAAAGAAAGCTAATTTGCTGGAACTGGCCAACCAAGCCTACCCTTCCATTGTCAAACGGGGCGGCGGTGCTTGTGACCTGCGGACAGAACTTCTGAAAGGAGAGACCGATTTTCTGGTCGTTTATCTTCTTGTCGATACTCAGGAAGCCATGGGAGCCAATATCCTTAACACTATGCTGGAAGCTCTCAAGGAGCAACTCGAGTTATGGACTGGCGGGGAGAGTCTGATGGCCATCCTATCCAATTATGCTACAGAAGCTCTGGTGACAGCTAGCTGTGAGATTGATTTCCGTCTCCTCAGCCGTGACAAGACCGAAGCGGAAAAGATTGCTCGAAAAATGGTTCTAGCCAGCCAATTTGCTAAGGCTGATCCTTATCGCGCCAGCACCCATAATAAGGGGATTTTTAACGGCATTGACGCCGTTGTTTTGGCAAGCGGCAATGATTGGCGCGCCATTGAAGCTGGGGCTCATGCCTACGCTGCTCGTTCAGGCTCTTACCAAGGCCTGACCAGCTGGATAGCTAACTGGACAAATCGCAAACTGCAAGGTCAACTAACCCTGCCTATGCCTATCGCAACCAAGGGGGGCTCTATTGGTCTCAATCCGACGGTTGCAGCCAGTTTTGACCTTCTAAATCAGCCTACAGCCAAAGAGTTGGCTAGCCTAATCGTTTCTGTCGGCCTGGCGCAAAATTTTGCGGCCCTCAAAGCCCTCGTCAGCACAGGCATTCAGGCTGGGCATATGAAACTGCAAGCCAAATCCTTGGCTCTTCTGGCAGGTGCGCAAGAACAGGAAGTTCCACTCTTAGTTAACCGACTAACAGCTGAAAAGAGCTTTAACTTATCTCTTGCCCAAGAGATTTTGAAAGATCTACGAAAAAAGAATCAATAAACATAAAAATCACATGCGGTCTGTTTTTTAACAGACTTTCTGCATGTGATTTTTTGCTTAGTTGTCCCTTATCTGACTGAGTTGATCTCGGCCTTCTTTCAGACGACCGTAAAGCAAGTAAGGGACTTGTTTTAGTTCTTCTAGATTTCGACAGGAAAGGGCGCACATGAGCAGACGCAGATCAGTCTTCCAACCGTTAAGGATGGCAACAACTTCATCTACTGAATGATGTTCGACCAATTCCAGCATTGTCCGAGATAGACCGACTGCTTTGGCGCCTAGAACCAAGGCCTTGATAATATCTAATGGGTGGCGGACTCCTCCACTGACTAAAAGTTCGGTCTCTTCCCGCAAATCCTGTAGATTGAGCAGAGCCTGCAGGGTGGTCTGACCCCAGTCATTGAGATAATCTCGCTGCCCGCTTCTGCGATTTTCGATGTAGGCAAAGCTAGTTCCTCCGCGACCAGAAATATCAAAGGTCTTGACTCCCATAGCCCGAGCCGCCTCTAGACTCCTACGATCCAAGCCAAAACCAACCTCTTTTACAACAATTGGCAGAGATAGCCTGTCCGCATAATCTTTGAGATGGTGTTTCCAAGCTCGGAACTCCCGCTCACCTTCTGGCATCAGAAGTTCTTGCATAAGGTTGACATGAAGCTGCAGGAAGATAGGCTGTAAGTCGGACACTGCCTGCTGGCCAGCTTCATAGGGCTTGTCCAATCCAATATTAGTAGCTAGTAATAGAGCAGGCCGCTCCTTAGCTACTCTATAAGAATCATCCGCTGGATTTTTAAGAGCAGCACTGTAGGAGCCCGTCACGAAAAGAATGCCACAGGTCTCTGCTATCTGAGCCAATTTCTCATTGATTACTTTGCCTTTTGGACTGCCACCGGTCATTGCATTAATATAAAAAGGGAACTCCCAGTCGCGACCAGCAAAATGAGTTGACAAATCAATTTCGTCTAAATCATATTCTGGGAGCGAGCGATGAATCAACTCCATCTCATCAAAGCTATTGTAGCCCGGAGTCTGCTCCAAAGCGTATTTTATATGGTCATCTTTACGACTCTGACTCATACTCGCCCATCCTTTCTTGGTGTAATAATTCAATCCCTGCTAACTGCCAGCGCTGCAGCAGGATCTGCTTATCTTCGACATTAAAAACCAGCGCAATTCCACAATCTCCACCCCCGGCACCGCTGCTTTTTGCTACACAGTCTAGCCCCTCGGCTGCCGCTTTCAATTGGCTTAATTTCGCTGTATAAATAGCTGGACTGAGTCCTGCTAAAAGACTGCTGACTTCTTCGAGACTGGCCTTTACAGCCGTCTTATCCCCACCTGTCAGAGCCGCAGCCAGAAGATTCACCTGTCGCTGAGTCTGTGATAAAAAGTGATCGTCAATAGCTGACTTAACCTGCTCAACCAAGTCTTTGGAAATAGCTGGCTCCTTAGTCCAACCAACTAAAAAATCACAGGCTAAAGCAGGCTGAATACGACGAATCTGGTAGCCCCAATCTTGGGCAAAAATGGTCATCATATCGGTTGCTGCCAGCTGTTTTCGAATGTGCGCTCGGTCAAAAGAGCGATAATAGACCAAGTCTTCATAGACAATGCAAGCCAAATCACCCATAGAGCCGTTGTCTCCCCGTCGCAGCAGGACAAAAGCGGCCAGCTTAAAAAGCAGCTCCGCATCTACATTCAACTGATAAAATGCAGCCATTGCTTTCAGTGTCAAAATCACAACACTACCACTGGAGCCAATCCCAAACTTTCTCCCTTCCCTTTCCATTTTTCCACTGATAGTCAGAGAAAAGGGCTGGGAAGTGATCCTCTGTGCTAAGAGCCAATCGTTCATGACCGCAATTGTCTCCTGAATCAGGGAATAGTCCGCATCAGGCTCCAAAGAAGCCTGATGATTAAACATATCCGAAGCCAAACGATAGGTAACGGCGGGCTGAATTCTCCCCGTCATAAAAATAGGAATATTTTTAATCAGGGCTGCTTGACCGGGGCTAAGCACAGCATACTCACCCGCCAGATAAAGTTTTCCACAGGTTTTTACAATTCGTTCAGACTTCATCGGGTAAATCCTTTGTTTTAGAAACAATCAGTCGGTATCTTTCTTCAAATATCGGAACCAGGTGATCCAGATCTTCTTCTAAACAAAGAACCTTGACATTCGGCCCAGCATCCATGGTGAAATAACAGCGCTCTCCTTTTTGACGCAACTCCTTGATAAAGTCCATTGCAGCATAGGATTGGTCAGTTAAATAGCTAAAGGGCGGCTGTGCTGTCTGGGTAGTCGAGTGCATGAGCAGGGCATTGCTTTCTGCCAGCTGACCGACCCTATCAAAATCGTTGTCCTTGAGGTAGGTCAGCATATGCCTATAATCCTGCGCAGACTGCTCAACCCATTCCTTAAAATTGCTGGACGTTGCTTGGCAGATCCTCATGCCTTCCCGACTGGAGATGGGTTTCCTTTCATCATAAAGGACCAGCATAATCATAGCCAGTTTTAGATCCGTTTGGACGGGGTAAATAGCACCACTATCCTTATCCCAGGCTGATAAAGGGCCAAAAAAGGAGCGAGCTGAGGAGCCGGAAGCAAATTTAGCCAGTTGAGCCAGCTCTTCTGTTTCATGGCCCGTTTCAAAATAAGCATTACAGGCTTTAACTAGAGCAGACAAGCCACTGGAACTAGAAGAAAGCCCTGCTGCTGTTGGCATATTGTTGCGGGTGTCAATACGGACAAAATCAGCTGAATCCTGTCTGAAGCGATCAATAATGCGCGACATCTTCTCATGCTCGGCTTCATTCTGCAGCTGTTCATTAATATAAAATTCATCTCTCGTCGCGCCAGCTGGCAGGGGACTCAATCTAGTCTCGGTATACATGTTTTCTAAGGTTAGGGAGATACTGCTGGTTGATGGAATCATCTCTTTAGCATTTTCTTTTCCCCAATACTTAATAATGGCAATATTGGCATAGGATTTGACGCTTACAGGCTTTCTATCCATGTGTTTACCGCACCTTTCTCTCTCAGTAGGACGGCTAATTTTTCCGCCTCACCTTTTTCTTTTACAAGGGCAATGATACAGCCACCTAAACCGCCCCCACTCATTTTGGCGCCTAAGGCACCATTTTCGACAGCCAGGCTAACCAGAGCATCTGCTTTGGGACAGGAAACACCCAGCTGAGTCAATTTCTCGTGCGCTTTGGTCATAGTTAGTCCCATGGTTAGCAGATCTTTTGCAGCGATGGCCTTTTCTACAATTTTAGTCAAATTACCCAGCTCCTGTAGTAGAGGCAAGGCTTTTTGTCCTTGATTCTCCACAACTTTGATAGCCTCGCGGGTATGCCCGTAAATACCGGTATCAGCAATCAGTAGATAAGCATTCAGATTCAGTTCAATCTCGCTGAAGCCCAGATTGCGGATGAATTTGATGGCTACATCGCTAAGACAAGTTTTAGCATCTAGACCACTAGGATTCATATGAGCAATCATCTCTGCCCGATTGACTAAGATTTCTAGAGTCTGATCATCCAACTCCTCTTCAAAATAATCAAAGACAGCTCGAATAGCCGCAATACTGACCGCCGCAGACGAGCCCATCCCTCTTTTCTCAGGAACCATGGATTCCACCTGACAGCGAATTCTAGCTTCCTGTTTCCCCAAATGTTCCAGACTCGCAAAAACAGCCATGGACAGGGTATCGTCCTTGTAGAGAGTCCAGGTGGATTCAGATGAAAATACTCGGCAAGTGACCTCAATATTATTCAGTGGCAGGGAGATAGCTGGATAGCCATACACGACCGAGTGTTCCCCCATTAAAATTATCTTACTATGTGCCGTCCCGACACCTATTTCTTTTGTCATTTTTCTTCTCGATAAATCTTTCTCTCCTTTTTATTTTAATATACTTTTACAAAAAAAGCGATTGTTATCTTTGTTTTTCCACGACAAAAAAACTCCAGCATTTCCAGTCTGGAGTTCCTATTTTATAATTCTTTTTTGATCAGGTCCATTAGCTGGTTGCGATCCAAAATCCACTGAGCTCGCTCATCTTTTTCATAAGTTCTGTTAGATAGAAAAATAACAGCCTTTTGCTCAATTCGGTTATACATAATAAAAGTACCCGTATAGCCCGTATGATCCAACCAATTTCCATCTATATTCCATCCCAAACTGCGAGCCTTCCCTGCTTCTCTGGAAAAATTCTGGGTTAATTCAGAAGCGAACTCATCCTGTAGATAATGCTCCAAGAAACGTTTCAAATCCTTTACAGTAGAAAACAGTCCTGCACTGCCAGCATGAATTCCCAGCACACGCGCCTTAGGATCGTGCACCAAGCCCCCCTCTACACCTCGCACCGTCGGTACTGCTTCTTTTACAGGACCAAAACCAGTTTCTGAAAGCTGCCAAGGATCAAAAATTTCCTGCTGAAAGAGAACATCTAAAGACTTGTCAAACATCTCTTCCAACATAAAACCTAATAGCAGAAAATTGACATCTGTATAGCGAAATGACCTATCTTCAAGGACAGTTAGGCGGTTAAGTGCTGCCTTCAGCTCTTGAGCATTCAACTCATTACGATGGGGAATATAAGGATCCAGCCCAGAGGTATGGGTCAACAGCTGCCGCACCGTGACCTGATTATCATGAAAAGCAGGATAATAATGCCTCAAAGGCCGATCCAGCTCTAGAGAACTGCTATGAAACAAAAAAGCAGCTACAGTCCCAACGCCAACCACCTTGCTGACGCTGGCCAAATCATAAACCAGCCCTGGCCGTGTTCCCTCCTTGCGACTGGGATCCGCCAGTCCAAAGTAAAAGTCCAGCCATTGTCCATCCTGATACAAAGCCAAACTGGCGCCAGGATAAATTCCCGCCCTCAGCTGTTCATCAATTTTTCCAAGAATCATTTCGATACTCATGCTTCAAACCACAGTTCAATCTTATTCGGGTCTTGACTGAGTAAAAATTTATCAGACTTAGGTATGAAGATTTCCTGATTTTGAAAAACTTCTTTCAAAAGATTGGTATCCAAGGTGACTAGTTTACATTTCAGCATAGCCAAATCCCAAGTTTTTTCATTACTCACTGACAAGTCTGGCCCAAATGCCTCCTTAAAAACCAGAAAATCACAAGCATTCTCAATCTTTTGATAAAAGGCTTCCGCTTTTTCAACATCAGAAACATGAAGTTCCAGTACCTCAACATCAAACTGGCTGAGCCCAATAAAATCCTCCTGCTTTTTAAATAATGGCACCTCTGCCACTTCTTTAAGAGAAGAAACCTCTGTCTCAGCATGTAGCAAAATCCGATCGCCTTCTGGAGACAAAGCTTCAAAAGCGTAACCGACTTTGCCTCGGTAAAGTTTGAGACATTCCGGTTTTTGAGCTAATAGAGCCTCTATTTCTTTAGGCTCTTGCACTTTAATTATGAGCCTTGATAATTTTTTAGGCCCTTTTACACGACGCGAGCGCATGCTTGGAGATTCTTCTAAAATCAATTTTTCTGTTTTAGTCTGATCTCCCAAAGATAACAGAGCAGCTTCTTCCAACAAGGATTTCATCCCTAGAGTTTTTACATAAAAATCTTGATTAAGATTGCGATTATTTACTTTTATTACCGGAATAATCCTTGTAATATGATTTGTACTCATAACTTCCTCCAAACCATTTTATTGTAATAGATTTTGATTTTTTTTACAAGAAATTATGCGCAAATCAACAATTTTTTAAACATTTTATCTGACCATATTAAAAAACTGAACGAGACGAAAACAGTCCAGTATTCTCCGACCCTTCAGACGATTAATAAGTGGACAGCTGCCAAATAAAAAAGACCGAGATTTCTCTCAGCCTTTGAATGTTTATTATCCATAAATAGCTTTAAACAGAGCAACTGCTGCAATCCCTGCAAGAATCGGAGCTGCAACGGGTACCCAAGCATACCACCATTTTGAATCACCCTTGTGTTCACCAAGGACTGATTTTGGCAAAATAGCGTGCAAGATACGTGGTCCGAGGTCACGGGCAGGGTTGAGACCTGGGCCAGTAGGACCACCAAGTGAAGTTACCAATGCCATAACTAGGAAGCCAAGCGCCAAGTGAGCGACAGAAAGACCAGCTGCTGTGTGAGGCGCAATTTGTGCTTTAAGAGCCAATTGAGAAAAATCAGCTTTTTGACCTGTTTGTTCAGCTAATTGCTTCATGTATTGAAGAGCTTCTGCTCCGAAGTAGTGTTTTGTCAAGCCCATTGCTGCGAAGAAAAGAACAAAGGAACCAACAAACTCATTGACAAACCCATTGATTGTTGCTGCTTTACGAGATTCAGGCGTTCCGTGATCCAGACTTGAAATTGTTGAGAAAGTACCTAAAATATTATTAGGTTTTTCTGTTTTTAAGTAGTAAGGATGATGTGTTGCCACAACCAAAGCCTGTCCAAAGATCGCACCCAAAACTTGCGCAACGATATATGGAGCCACTTGTCCCCATGGGAAGTATCCGCTAATTGCAAGGCCTAAAGTGAAAGCAGGATTGATGTGGTTACCTGAGACATTCCCAAACATCAGAGCTGGAATCATAACCCCCATACCATAACCAACGGCGATGACCAACCAACCACTTTGATGACCTTTGGTGCCCTTTAATTCAACATTGGCTACAGCACCATTCCCCAAAATGATGAGGATAGCTGTTCCTAGAAATTCTGTGGCATATTTAATAGCCCAATTGAAATCCATTTAATTTCTCCTTAAAAAATTTTTTAGACAATCTATATTTTATCAAGTATAATGGATAATGTAAAGGTCATTTTAAATAAAAACAAGAAAAAGAGGAAAAATGATGCATTTTAATCAGTATAGTTACAGTAAGACAGCGCCTGAGCAAATGAAAGAGGAGTTGTCCCAGCTGGGCTTTTCTTTTGATCCGCAACAGCCGAATAAGAAAAATTTTGAACATTTTCTGCGTCGCTGTTTCTTTCTCTATCAGAATACCGATTACCTGCTCCAAGCCTGGGCTGCAGATAGCGAAACAGACCTGCTGAGCTTCTTCCAGTCTGATCAAGAACTGACGGCTGAGGTCTTCTACATGACTGCCTTTCAACTCCTAGACCTTGTGCCTTTTATGGATTTCACCGATCTTGAGAAATTCCGGACGGAAAGCAACTTCCCTATCGTTTACGGCGATCTATTGGAAAACCTCTACCAGCTGCTCAACACTCGAACCAAAAACGGCAATCTGCTGGTTGATAAGCTAGTCAGCGAGGGTTTGATCCCCGAGGACAATACCCACCACTACTTCAACGGCAAGAGTCTGGCAACTTTTACCAGCCATGATGCCATCCGCGAGGTGGTCTATGTAGAAAGCCGAGTTGATACCGATGGAGACGGCCTGCCAGATTTGGTCAAGGTCAGCATTATCCGCCCCCGCTATCAAGGGCAAGTCCCAGCTGTCATGACAGCTTCTCCTTATCATCAAGGGACCAATGACCCGGCCAGCGACAAGGCTCTCCACAATATGAATGTAGACTTAGCAAAAAAAGAGCCCCATCAAATCACAGTACAAGAGCCTGAGCTCAAATTGCTCCAGCTGGATTCGCCGGATTCTGCCCAAGAAGTCTCTGAAGCCGAGGAAAAACTAGATCATATCGGCACCTACACGCTCAATGACTACTTGCTGCCTCGCGGCTTTGCCAATCTCTACGTGTCTGGAGTGGGAACCAAGGACTCTGAAGGTTTGATGACCAGCGGCGACTATCAGCAGATCGAGGCCTATAAGAATGTTATTGATTGGCTTAATGGCCGCTGCCGAGCCTTTACTGACCACACGCGCCAGCGGGAAATCAAGGCCACTTGGTCCAACGGCAAAGTCGCAACGACCGGCATTTCCTATCTGGGCACCATGTCCAATGGATTGGCTACAGCTGGTGTAGATGGACTGGAGGTCATCATTGCCGAAGCTGGTATTTCTTCTTGGTACAACTACTACCGCGAAAACGGCCTAGTCACCAGTCCCGGTGGCTACCCAGGAGAGGATTTTGAATCTCTGACCGAACTGACCTACTCCCGCAACCTGAGGGCTGGTGACTACCTACGCCACAACGACGCTTATCAGCAAAGTCTAGAGCAACAGCACAAGGACCTAGACCGACAAACTGGAGATTACAATCAATTTTGGCATGACCGCAACTACCTGATCCATGCAGATAAAGTCAAGGCCGAAGTCGTCTTCACCCACGGCTCTCAGGACTGGAATGTTAAGCCCCTCCATGTCTATAATATGTTCCGAGCTCTGCCATCTCACATCAGAAAACATCTCTTCTTCCACAACGGTGCCCATGTTTACATGAATAACTGGCAGTCCATTGACTTCCGCGAAGCCATGAATGCTCTTTTATCTAAAAAATTACTTGGGCATGCTTCAGACTTTGAACTACCACCAGTCATCTGGCAGGACAATAGCCAAGCTCAAAACTGGCTAACCTTGGAGGACTTCGGTGGACAAAAGAACTACTCTCATTTCCACCTAGGTAAAGGCTCTCAAGAGATTCAAAACCAATATCCAGAAGAAGACTATAATCGTTTTGCTAAAAACTACCAAACCTTTAAAAATGAGCTTTTTGAAAGCAAGGTCAATCAGATTACTCTAGACTGGACCTTGGAAAAGGACCTCTTCCTCAACGGAGCAAGCCAACTCAATCTTCGCCTCAAATCCAGCACCGATAAGGGACTGATTTCTGCTCAATTACTGGACTTCGGACCAGCTAAACGCCTTACTCCGATTCCCACACCGATTGAGCCTAGAGTCATGGACAACGGCCGCTACTATATGCTGGACAATCTGGTTGAACTCCCCCATACTGAAACGCCTCACCGTGTCATTACCAAAGGCTTTCTCAACCTGCAAAATCGGACAAACCTACTGACTGTCGAAGAGATCATCCCTGACCAATGGATGGAATGTTCCTTCGAGCTACAGCCAACCATCTACAAGATGAAAAAAGGCGACCAGCTCCGCCTCGTCCTCTACACCACTGACTTCGAGCATACCGTTCGCGATAAAACCGACTATCAGCTGACCGTTGATTTAGATAAGTCTAGCTTAGAATTGCCAAATATGGTAGAATAATAGTTGAATTTAAATACTGAGGAGAATTTCTATTATGATGAATATGCAATCCATGATGAAGCAAGCTCAAAAGCTTCAGAAGCAAATGGAAAAAGGCCAAGAAGAGCTGGCTGCGACAGAATTTACTGGCAAATCTGCCCAAGATTTAGTTGCAGCGACTTTAACTGGCGATAAAAAAGTTGTAAAATTGGAATTTCAAGAAGCAGTTGTCGATCCAGAGGATTTGGAAACTTTATCAGATATGACCATTCAGGCCATCAACAGCGCTCTTGAGCAGATTGATGAAGCAACCAAAAAGAAATTGGGAGCATTTGCAGGAAAATTACCATTCTAACTTTGGCTAATAAACTTATTCACCAGCTATAAAGAAAACTCTAGGCAGAAATTTTACACTGCTTAGAGTTTTTTTGTGACTTCATTTGTCTTTATTGTATCAGCTATATTCTAGCATGATTGCTAAAATCAGCATTTTTTATGTAAAATTAAATAAATCTACTGCTTTATTCATGAGGAGGATGGCATACTCTGGATTATCTCTCAGTCTTTTGATTGAATTTTGAACCAGTTCTAAATCATCTGTGATAATCCCATCAACTCCTAGCCGGAAGGACTTGGCCACTGCATCCTCGCTATTAATCGTCCAATCATACAAGAGTTTGTCCGAAGTCCAAAGTTTAAAAACGAAGTTTTCATCTAAGGTTGAATACTCCATGGTGTAGCCTGAGGCCTTTGTCCTTGGGAAAATCGTATTATAAGGTAGGATGAAAAAGGTTGGGATTGACGCATCATATTTACGCACCTTATCAATCACGCGATAGTCTAAGGACTGGAGCTGATGCCCGTAAATTTTAATCTTGGCTCCATAACGAGTCATGAAGCGCTCCATCATATCCTCAGAATCTAAATGACTGGTCTTAATTTCAATCAAAAGCCTTTGTCCTAATTGATTGGCTCGCTCCAAATAGCTATCAAAACTGGAAATTTTTGCTGAATAGCCATTTTCAAAAATGTCTAAAGAAGTAAGCTCATCCAAAGTCAGCTCTTGTGGCTTGGCATTGACACCAGCCAGCTGGCGCAAATTGGCATCGTGCATCATGACAAATTGACCATCCTTGGTTTCTTGCACATCCATTTCAATATAATCTGGTTTGAGAAGGGCAGTTTTTTCTAGTGATTCAACCGTATTCTGGACGCCATTGGCTTGGGAAACTCCTCGATGAGAAATCGTAAGCGGGATGTTTTCCAGCGGGAAATTTAAATAGACAAAGCTTTCAATCGCAAATACAGCACTGGTGGACAACAGTACAAACCAACGCATTAGGGGCAACCCTTTTCTATGTTGGTATTCCGCGAAAGAACTATCTGTCAAAAAGGCAATAAATTTAAGCAGGAAATAGGCCAACATGAAGTAATAAGCCAGCTTAATCAAAACATAATTGACCATGGCACTGGCAAAAGAGATGGCATTCGACTGGCTATCGGCATATTGCTGAATCACTAAAATTGGGACAGTGATGAGAAGAAATAGTAAAAAACTTTTAATGAGCAGCCAAAAGAGACTCCAAGAATAATAAAGGACTCGTTTTTGGGTTTTCTGCAAACTGTAGCGAATGGCCTCTCGTAAAGGGACATGCTCAAAAAATAACTGAGGCAGAGCAAAC
The DNA here is from genome assembly GCF_000767835.1 of Streptococcus sinensis. GTDB lineage: Bacteria > Bacillota > Bacilli > Lactobacillales > Streptococcaceae > Streptococcus > Streptococcus sinensis. The sequence goes on from NZ_JPEN01000115.1 coordinate 19,260, forward strand.
ATGAGCCGAACGGCTGCCAAATATATGAGAATACCAAGAACTGAAATCAAACCCTTCATCCAAACTGTATTCTGCAAATAGGTGACAATAAACTCCGGAATTAGAATTTTATTAAGATAATAAATCTTTAGGATATGGCGCAAAAAGGGAAAGAGAAATCCTGCATAAAGCGCTATAAACAGAATCTTACTGGGACGAGCATATTTAATCAAACTCCAACTATCTTTGAAAGTTTGCTTGATAAATTGAAAAATGCTTCGCTCCTGCTTGTCTAAAAGATTGCGCACCCCCATAAAAATAAGGCCAATTTGGTAATAAGCTACTAAAAGATTGGCCACAAATAGACCCACAAATCCTAAAGAAACCAGCCAATCAGAAGTTAAAACTCCCAGAGCATTATTATAAGAAAAAAAGAGGTAACCTGTCTGCTTGAGTAAGGTCTCAGCTGAAAATGAATTAAAAGGGATCCATGCGTATTCCATCAGCATAAAATCCAAAAAGAAGAGCACCAATAATTTATCAAGGTTCCGATAAAGTCTTAAAATTCCTAATCTTTGTGATTTCATTTCTTTTCCTTTATTATTTTTTAGAAGTGTAGATAGTCTGGACCAGCCAACATCATACTTGGTCTGGAGGGCTGCCTGGCTGAGTTAAGGAAAAATCTGGCGGTCACAAAATGGCTCCAGCAAATCAATACTTGCTGTTTTTCCCTCTTGATTCTGATCCTTTTTTCACAAATAAATCTCAGCCTGTTCAACTGAGATTTTCTTTATTATCTTCCAAATAAACGGGCGAAGAAACCTTTGCTCTCTTGCTCCTGCACCTTCTCCTTGGCTTCATCCAGCTCCAAGAGGAGGGTTTCACGCTCACTCATAGCCTTGGCCGTCAGCTGCTGCTGCTGGTCCAGCTGTTTGTCTTTTTCTGCAATCTGCACATCCTTGATACGGAGCTGCTCGTCTTTTTTAGCCAGCTGGCTATCTTTGGCCTTGAGTTGTTCATAAAGACGCAAAATCTCAGCATTTTTCTCATCCACTAAAATTTCCATCAGCTCGCGCTGCTTGACTTCTTCACTGACCGGCTCGTCTTCAAAAATCGTCTTTTTGTAAATTTCTTCTAACTTAATCAGGCCACTGCGAGTCACAACTGTGACTCCTTTTTCATTTTTTTCTGTATCCTCCGGCGGCAAGGCCTTGACACGGTTATTGATTGCCTGACGGCTGATTCCTAAGATCTCGGCCAGCTCGCTGACTGTCTTTTCAATTGCCATAATTTCCTCTGAAACTTTTTCTAGATATAGTTACCTAAATCTTATCATATCAAGGCTTAACTGTCAAATAGAGTAAAAGTGAAGCGATCAATCTGCTCCACTTTCCCAATTTCCTATAGTTCAACTTGAAAGATTTCCAAGCTCTGTAATTCTTCTTTGGTCAAGCGCCGCCATTGACCTAGCTCTAGACTTTCATTTAGCTGCAAAGGCCCCATGGATAAGCGCTGGAGGTCGGTGACTTCCTTCCCACAAGCTAAAACCATGCGCTTCACCTGGTGAAACTTACCTTCTGAAAGGGTAATCTGCACCCGACTGGTCTCAGTTGTTTCATCCGCTTCTAAGATTTTTAGCTGGGCTGGCTGACAGGTAAAGTCTTTGAGTTCGATGCCGCTCTCAAAACGCTCAATATCCGCCTGATCCATCAGACCAGCAACCTGAGCCTGATAAAGCTTAGGCACATGACGCTTGGGTGACAGCATAGCGTGCGATAATGGGCCGTTATTGGTTAGAAGCAGGAGTCCATGCGTGTCTATATCCAGTCGCCCAACAGGGAAGACTTCCTTTTGACGGGCAGTATCATCAAGCAAATCCAGAACCGTTCGATGCTGGTCATCCGTCGTGGCTGAAATGACTCCTTTGGGCTTGTTTAAAAGGTAATAAACAAATTTTTCATATTTTAATTCCTGACCATCCACCATAATCTGGTCAGACTGTTCATCAATCTGAGTCTTGGCTGATGTTACTACTGCGCCATTGACCCAAACTTGACGCTTTTTCAACAGTTGTTTGACTTGACTGCGCGAGCCAAGGCCGCTTTCGACTAAAAATTTATCCAGACGCATCTTTTCCTCCTAAACGGCCGTTTTCTTGACGATACTAAAGGCCAACACTGCTATCAAAACCATCAGCGCTCCCAAGATACCGAAGATAAAAGAGGCCTGACTTGAGAAATTGCCAATCAAACTCAACACGAAGGTTGTAGAAGTGGCTCCGCTACTGCAGCCCAGAATCGCAATCGAAGTTGCTTGATTGAGGGACTTGCTGGGAATCCTCTCAAAAAGAATATGGAAAATTGCTATCAGACTGATATTATAGGCAAAGCCGGCAGCAATGGTAGTCATGCTCAACAGAAACAGATTGGGTGCAAGACCAATCATGATAAGAGTCAGACCGAACACCGCTCCTGCAAGAGTCAGCAAATTTTCCTTAAAATGATGCAGCAGGGGTGAAAAAGATAGGCCTGCTACAATCCCGATTAACTGCATGGCTGAGAGAATCAGACCAGCTGTCTGAACACTTCCCATACCAGAATTTTCAACAATTCCAGGCACGCGCAGATTGATCACGACATTGCTCAAAACGATCACAGCCGCCACAAATGCCAGACCGATTGTCAAAAACCACTGTGAAGCTGTCAAACGTCTTCCTGCCTGATGAGTCTTGTGCTGCTTTTCCTCCTTGCCATAGGGGACAAAGAGCAAATAGAGTGCCAAAACAATCAGACCTGACGCATAGACCAAGAAAGCGACTTCCCAGCCAAAGCGAAGCAGCTGGCTGACCCCCAGTGTCAACAACGCTGTTCCAACAACTTCTGCCGAACCGCGCAAACCCAAAGTCTGAATCCGTTCCTTACCTCTATAACGCTCACTAATGATTGAAATCGCTTTGGCATTAAGCAGACCAACTCCCATACCAAAGATGAAACGCGAGGCAAAAATCACCCAATAATTCTGATTTAAGAGGGGAACAAAACCGCAGAGAGAAAAAATCAGGAGCCCCGTCACAATCATCTGTCGCTCGGATAAATATTTCTCAACTCGGCCGTTTAAGAGCAGCATCAGCATAATGCCGGCCGAAGGCAGAGAAACAAGCAATTCCACCCAGCTCTCTGGCAGGTCTTTATAGAAGGCAAACATAGCTGATTGAGCACTGGAAACCGAAAATGCTGTAGTCAAAACTAAAGAAAGTGAGAGGATACTCACTTTTTCCATAAACTTTTTCATTCTATTTTCCTTTAAAAATCACACTCCTTTTATCATACAGTTTTTTAGAAAAAGACGCAATCATCTTTTCTTAAAAAATCGGAAATCCGTCCACCTGTCTCTATTAACGCTACACTGACCACAATAAAAAGGTAGCACCTTCCTTTATTTCTTCTTCAATTTGTGTTATGATGAAGAGTAGAAAAAGGAGAGAATCATGTCTGTTATTGAAAAAACATCTGTTATTGATAAATTAACCAAAGCAGCTCATTTGATTGATATGAGCGATATTATCCGCGAAGGCAACCCGACCCTGCGTGCGGTGGCCGAGGAAGTCCGCTTCCCTCTGTCAGACCAGGAAATCATTCTGGGTGAGAAAATGATGCAATTTCTGAAACATTCTCAGGATCCAGTCATGGCTGAAAAGATGGGCTTGCGTGGCGGTGTTGGTCTAGCAGCTCCCCAGCTGGATATTTCCAAGCGGATTATCGCTGTTTTAGTCCCCAATCCAGAAGACGAGGAAGGCAATCCACCGAAAGAAGCTTATTCATTGGCTCAAGTCATGTACAATCCCAAAGTTGTTGCCCACTCTGTGCAAGACGCTGCTCTAGCTGATGGCGAAGGCTGCCTGTCCGTTGACCGAGAAGTGCCAGGCTATGTCGTGCGTCATGCACGGGTGACCGTGGATTACTTTGACAAGGACGGTCAAAAACACCGTATCAAACTCAAAGGCTACAACTCAATCGTGGTCCAACACGAAATTGACCACACCAACGGCATTATGTTCTACGACCGCATTAATGAAAAAGATCCATTTGCAGTGCAAGATGGCATGTTGGTGCTGGAATAAAGAACTCACATATATCAAACAAAAATACCTAGACGCCTTTACGTCTAGGTATTTTCTTTTCCTCTATTCTACGTGCCTCGATCCCAGAAAAGAGCCAAAAGGATCACAGCGCCCAGCACTGATGGAAAGATAGCTGTGTCCGCTAACATCGGTCCCCAGTGGCCAAAAAGCAATTGCCCAAGCCATGAACCAAACCAGCCCAAGAGGATTTTTCCGATACAGCCCATACGCTCCCCACGGCTAGTGATAGCCCCAGCGATGAGGCCGATAACAAAGCCAACAAACATACTACCAATCATATAGGATCCTTCTTTCTACGTTTCTAGCAATACTTCTCAAGAAGCAGGCGGGAGCTGGCAGATTAAAAGTGCCATCTAAAGCAGCTTGAAATCTTAGATTGCCCAGTCTCCATTGCGGAAGATTGGCACACGGCTGCCGTCTTCACGGATACCGTCAATATCCATCTGGTTAGAGCCAATCATAAAGTCCACATGGACATCCGAGCGGTTGAGACCTGCTGCTTCTAGCTCTTCTTCAGATAAATTCTCTCCGCCGACTACACTAGTCGCATAGGCTGCACCAATAGCCAAGTGGTTAGAAGCATTTTCATCAAAAAGAGTGTTAAAGAAAGTAATGCCTGACTGAGAAATCGGGCTTGGATCGGGTACAAGAGCTACTTCACCCAAGGCACGCGCACCAGCGTTTTCAAAGACAAGATCCTTCATAACTTGGTCGCCCTTTTCAGCAGTAATATCCACAATCTGGCCATCCTTGAAGGTCACCTTGATGCCCTCGATAATGTTGCCATTGTAGCTGAGAGGCTTGGTGCTGGTCACATAGCCATCAGCTCGACGGAAGTCTGGTGCTGAGAAGACCTCTTCTGTCGGCATGTTGGCGATGAAATACTCACCCTGAGCATTAAGACTGCCAGCAGACTCCCAGTGATGGTTCTTAGGCATGCCCAGTATCAAGTCTGTGCCTGGTGCTGTGTAGTGTAAGGCAGTGAATTGCTCCTCATTCAAGATCTTAGCTTTTGAACCAAGCTTTTCTTCATGGGCCTTCCAAGCTGCAACTGGATCATCCTCATAGACACGGCAGGTTTTAAAAATCTGATCCCAGAGCAAATCTACCGCTTCCTCATCGCTGGCTGCATTTGGGAAGACCTTCTTAGCCCACTCTGTACCGGCTGCAGCAGCGACTGTCCAGCTAACCTTATTGGATTGGGTTGCGATCCGCATCGGCTTCATGGCCAGTCCCATAGCTTTAGCAGAAGCCGATAATTTCTCAGCGTCCACGCCGTTCAAAGCCCCCGGATCAGATGAACGCACGCCCAAGCGGCTGGCTTTCTTTTCAAGGAGATAGTTCATCTCAGCCACCTTATAGTCAGGGACATTGTCCAGACGGTCCATCGGCGCATGGAGGAACTTCTCCCGCGTACTCAAATCATCTGCCCACTGGACAATGACTTCGTGAGCCCCCAAAGCATAGGCCTCCTTGACAATCAAGTGTGCCAGCTCACGCTGCTCCACATCAATATTGAGCGCCACTGTGTGACCCGGCTGCACATTGATACCATTGGCAACCAATAGTTTAGCATATTTTTCTAAGTTTTCTTTAAAATTTGGCAGAACCATTCTGCTTCTCCTTTTCTTTTGTTATTTCTCTTTAAACAAGGACAGCAAGCTAACCGCTGCCACCGTACCGCAAATCAAGGCGGTCAGTTTCAAAATCGTATCTGGATCTAGGTCCAGCTGGTAATCAAAAATCTTTTGCGCTGGCTTATCCTGAGCGGAAATGGTCAATTTCATAAAAACCTCTTTCTATATTTTAGAAAAACTCATCAAACAGACTCAACTGGTTATCCTCAGGCATATTACCTAGAATGCCCATGTCGTCCATTTTTTCGACTAGGGTACTAGAGAGGCCGCCGCGTTTGCGGAGCTCTGTCTTGGAGAGAAATTCGCCTTCTTCCCGCGCTCTAACCACTTGGCGGGCAACGTTGTCACCCAGACCGTCCATAGCAGAGAAAGGAGGGATAAGGGTATCTCCTTCGATGAGAAATTCGGTCGCATGGCTCTTATAAAGATCCAGCTTCCCGAACTTGAAGCCCCGCTCCAGCATTTCATTGACGATTTCCAGAGTCGTATAAAGGTCGATTTCCACATTGGAGGCCTCGTTATTCTTGCGCTTGTCAGCGATTTCACTCATCCGGCGCTTGACGGCATCAAGTCCGCCACTCATGGTCTTGATGTCAAAGGCCTTGGCTCGGATAGAGAAGTAAGCACAGTAGTAATAAAGCGGATGATGCACCTTGAAGTAGGCCACCCGCAGGGCCATCATAACGTAGGCTGCCGCATGGGCCTTGGGGAACATGTACTTGATCTTTCCGCAGGACTCAATGTACCACTCTGGCACATTGTTTTCCTTCATGGCTGCAATATAGCCGTTACGCTCTTCTTCAGAAATCTTTAGCCAGAGGCCCTTCCGCACGCGCTCCATGATCGTAAAGGCCATCTTAGGATCCAAGCCCTTGTGCATGAGGTAAACCATGATGTCGTCCCGACAGCCGATAACGGTGGACAGGTCGGCAATCCCTTGCTTGATCAAGTCTTGAGCATTACCTAGCCAAACGTCCGTACCATGAGAGAGACCAGATAGCTGTAAGAGCTCCGCAAAGGTCGTCGGATGGGTCTCATCAACCATTCCCCGTACAAAATTGGTCCCAAACTCCGGAATTCCTAGCATACCAGTCGGCGTGCCGATTTGCTCCTCAGTCACACCCAAAATGTCTGTTCCAGAAAAGAGGGCCATGACACCAGCATCATCCATAGGAATGTCATTTGGATCAATGCCAGATAAGTCCTGAAGCTTCCGAATCATGGTCGGATCATCGTGTCCCAGAACGTCTAGCTTGAGGACATTTTCATCGATATCATGGAAGTTAAAGTGGGTGGTCTGCCACTCGGCTGTCACATCGTCAGCTGGATATTGGACCGGTGTAAAGTCATAAACATCCATGTAGTTAGGGATAACAACGATTCCACCCGGGTGTTGTCCAGTCGTCCGCTTGACTCCAGCAGCTCCCTGCGCCAGACGCTCAACTTCTGCGTCCCGGTAGAACTTCCCGTAGTCGCGCTCGTAGCCCTTGACAAATCCATAAGCCGTCTTAGCCGCAACGGTACCAACTGTACCAGCCCGAAAGGCATACTCCGCACCAAAGATATCCCGCACGTCCAAGTGGGCGCTCGGCTGATCCTCTCCAGAGAAGTTCAAGTCAATATCGGGTACCTTGTCCCCGTCAAATCCAAGGAAGGTCTCAAATGGAATATCCTGACCGTTCTTGCTCAGCTTGTGACCGCACTTTGGACAATCCTTATCCGGCATATCAAAGCCAGAACCATAGGAGCCATCCGTGATGAACTCGCTGTATTGGCATTTGTCACAGACATAGTGGGGAGACAAAGGATTAACCTCGGTAATTCCAATCATGGTCGCGACAAAGCTGGATCCGACAGACCCCCGTGAGCCTACCAGATAGCCCCGTTCATTGGAGCGTTGGACCAGCATCTGCGATGCCAGATAAATCACGGCAAAACCATTCCCCAAGATGGAGGTCAGCTCTTTTTCGATCCGCAAGTCTACGATATCTGGTAGCGGATTGCCATAAATCTCAAAGGCTTTTTGATAGGTCAGCTCGGCAACTGTCTCCTCAGCCTTGTCAATGAAAGGCGTATAGAGGTCGCCCTTGACCACCTCTACCGGCTCAAAGGTCTCCGCCAGCTGATTTGGATTGGTGATGACCAACTTCTTAGCCAAGTCCTCCCCCAAGAAGGCAAATTCGTCCAGCATTTCATTGGTGGTTCGGAAGTGAGCCTTAGGAAGCGGAGCCGGCTGGGCATTTTCACCGTGACCAATGGTCCGGTTAATCATAGCTCCCTGACCTAGACTCCGGACGATAATCTCGCGATAGATTTCTTCTTCCGGCTCAATATAGTGGACGTTCCCCGTCGCAAGGACAGGCTTGCCCAAGCGATCTCCGACCTCAATCAGATTACGAATAATGGTCTGCAGTTCTTCCTGGTCCTTGATCTGCTCCTTGGCAATCAGCGGTTCATAGATAGCTGGCGGCATGACCTCGATAAAGTCATAATACTTGGCTACTTCGACAGCCGCATCCACCCCCTGAGAGACAACAGCATCATAGACTTCGCCTTCTGAGCAGGCTGAGCCCAGAATCAGGCCTTCACGATGGGCATCCAGCACGGTCCGTGGAATTCGCGGGACACCTTCAAAATACTTGGTATTGGACAGACTGACTAACTTGAAAATATTCTTTAGTCCCGTCTGATTTTTCACATAAATGGTCGCATGCTTGACCCGAGCCTTCTTGTAGGAATTCTCATCGACCAGATCCGTATTGAGATCCTTGAGATTGGTCACACCATGCTTTTCAGCCACATCCTTGATAAAGATAAAGAGGAGGCGGCCCGTCGCTTCCGCGTCATAGTTGGCCATGTGATGATGCTCCAGAGCAATCTGGAAACGCTTGGTCAAAGGCCCCAGACCATGACGCTTGTATTCTGGATAGAGGTTGCGGGCAAATTCCAGCGTGTCAATGACCGGCTGAGTAATTTTTTGCAGGCCATGACGCTCATAGTTGACACTCATAAAGCCCACGTCAAACGTGGCATTATGGGCAACGAGGACACTGTCCTTGCAAAATTCTTGAAATTCTTTCAGCACTTGCTCAAGTGGTTTGGCATTGCGGACATGCTCATCTGTTATCCCGGTCAAGTCTGTCGTAAAGGCCGACAGAGGATGACCGGGATTGATAAACTCATCAAACTCTGCGATGATATTGCCCTTGTGCATCTTGCTGGCCGCAACCTGAATCAAGTCATTATAGACCGCCGAAAGCCCTGTTGTTTCCACGTCAAAGACCACATAGGTCGCATCGCTCAGCGCCATGTCCACTTCATTGTAGACGATGGGCACTCGGTCTTCTACAATATTGGCCTCCATACCGTAAATCAGCTGAATACCAGCTTTCTTGGCAGCCTTGTAGCCATGGGGAAAGCTCTGCACATTGCCATGGTCAGTAATGGCGACAGCCTTGTGGCCCCACTTGGCTGCCGTTGCAATGATTTCCTCGACCTCAGGAAGGGCGTCCATAGTAGACATATTGGTATGGGCGTGAAACTCGACTCGTTTCTGCCCCTCAGGCATCAAGTCCTTGCGCTCATAGTGGGTAACGGCCTGCACATCCTGCACATTCATGGTCAGGTCGCGGGTGAAGTTGTTCATCTCCACATTTCCCCGCACGCGCAGCCAAGCACCTTTCTTAATCATGTCAAACTTCTTGGCTTCTTCTTCGTTTTTCATCCATTTCTGCAAAGAGAAGCTGGAAGTATAGTCTGTCATCTTGAAATTGAGCAAGACCCGGCCGGTCCGAGTGACCTTCTGCTCTAGATCAAAGACCATTCCCTCGAAGACCAGACGGTTTTCCTCAGTCTGAACTTCGATCATAGGGGTAATCTCTGCCTTATCTAGATTTGGCTTTGCTGCAGCCTTACGAGCTTGGAAGTCGTAGGTCGGCTTTTCCTCTGGCGGCGGTGCCATCTGCTGGAGAGATTCCATGGCTTTGAGCGCCTCTTCATTAGCCGCCTGAATAATCTTGTCATTCTCCGCTTGGAAATTCTCGGCTTGCTGCTGGGTCAGCTCATCGCTATGCTGGACCTGACAGGTCAGATGAGGAAAGCCGTACTTGACCAGCTGCTGGCTGAGGTTAGGCAGGTGGTTCTTGCGAAAATGTTCTGTATCAATGGTCGAAGCCCCCTCAATCAGCAGCTTGTGCCCATCCAAATGAACCTGTAAATCCTGATAAAGACTCTTAAAACTATGACTGGCACAAGGTCCCTCCTCAAAGGCCAGCTGGTAATAAGCCTGCAAGAGCTCATCCGATACCTGAGGAGCCTGACAGTGAATTTCAAAAACGGCTTGATTGCCCGTCTTAGAAAACTCTTGAGCTAGGCGCTTCTGCAATTCCCGAAAAATCTCAATGGGCAGAATATTCTCAAAAGAAAAATGAAACTCCCAGACCCGACTGACCTTGTGGACCAGAACCTTCTCAATTTCTGCATTCAAAAAGGCCTCTGAATTTCTCATTTCCAGTGGCATATCCAGCTGATTCATTAAAATTTCAAACTTGTTTGACATGACATTTCCTCGTACAGTAGTGACCCTATTTTACCATAAATCAGCACTTTTTTCGACAGAAAAAGAGTCAGACAAACTTGCCCGCTCTTTGTTCATATTACAAGAAAGCCAAGAGTTTTACCTCAGCACCGCTTCTGCCAGCGCTTTTTGGATAGCAATGACACTTTTATCACTCCGGAAGGTCAGAGTTTCAGCTGGCTCCTCAGCGCTAGAAACCCAGATTTTCAGCTCAGCGTCTAGATCAAAGTGACCAGCCGTTTCCACTGAAAAGCGAGAAATGGAGCGATAAGGATAAGACTTATAAGCTGTTTTCTTGCCTGTCACTCCCTGCTTATCCACCAAGATTAACCGCTTATCTGTAAAGACAATCAAGTCGCGAATGAGGCTAAAAGCTAGTTCCACATTCTCTGTTGATGTCAGAATATCCTCCAATTGTCTTTCCGTTTTTTCAATATCTTTCTGAGAGGCATTGCCTAATAAACCACTGAATAATCCCATCATTTAGTCCTCCAATCTATTTTTTCCTACTATAGCATTTTCAAGACCAATAAGCAAAAGAAAACTGCCAGACAAAACTGGCAGTTGATTTTATTTTGTCAAAATAGACAGAGTTTCCAGCAGGTTGTCCGCATGGACTTCAATGGTATCGCCCGTAGCCTTAATCTTGACTTCGACAATGCTTTCTGCAGCTTTCTTACCAACCGTCACGCGGATTGGTAGTCCAATCAAATCGCTGTCGCTGAACTTGACACCAGCGCGCTCATTGCGATCATCCACCAAGACTTCATAACCAGCATTTAGCAAGTTAGCCTCGATTTGATCAGTCAGAGCCAGAGCTTCCTCGTCCTTGACATTGACTGGAATCAGGTGCACATCAAATGGTGCCAGCTCTTTAGGGAAGTTGATGCCCCAAGCATAGCGGAATTCACCCTTAGGAGTTTTATTGACAAAGAGACGGGCATGCTGCTCCATAACAGCGGACAGGAGACGACTGACGCCGATACCGTAGCAACCCATAATCATCGGTACTGCTCGGCCATTTTCATCCAAGACATTGGCATTCATGCTATCAGAGTAGCGTGTTCCCAGCTTGAAGATATGCCCAATCTCAATCCCACGGGCAAACTTGAGGATACCTTGACCGTCCGGAGACACTTCACCTTCACGAACTTCGCGGATATCCTCATACTCAGGGCTAAAGTCACGGCCTGGATTAACACCAGTCAGGTGGTAGCCATCTTCATTAGCCCCTGCCACAGCATTAGAAAGGTCTTGGACTCTACGGTCTGCGATAATAGTCACATCTTCTGGCAGATTGACTGGGCCTAGTGAGCCAAAGCCTGCGCCCAAGAACTGACGAACTTCCTCTTCACTAGCGACTTCAAAGAAGTCCGCTCCCAGATGATTTTTCAGTTTAACTTCGTTGAGTTGGTCATTGCCGACAAGGAGGGCTACGACAGGCTTTTCATCAGCCATGTAAACCAAGGTCTTGATTGTTTCTTCTGTATCAATTTGTAGGAAAGCCGCCACCTCGTCAATAGTCTTGCAGTCAGGAGTTGCCACACGCGCCAACTCTGCTTCAGCTACTACCTTTTGGCTTGGTTTATAAGCATTCGTCGCCATTTCAAGGTTAGCTGCATAGCTAGACTCGCTAGAGTAAGCAATCGTGTCTTCACCAGAAACCATCCATTTAAGCAATTCTGCCTTGATTTCTTCTTGCACTTCTGCAGGAATCTCATCAAATGACGCAACTGACTTGTCCAAAACGACCCAACGGTCAAGGTCTGTACGAGCAGGCGTGATAGCCATAAATTCCTGACTATCCTTACCACCCATAGCGCCACCGTCACCAATAATGGCTTTGAAATCTAGCTCGCTGCGAGTGAAGATTTTCTCATAAGCAGATTTGTACTCATCATAAGTTACATCCAAACTATCATAGTTAGCGTGAAAGCTATAGCCGTCTTTCATGATAAATTCACGGGTACGAAGAAGGCCATTACGCGGACGCTTTTCATCGCGGTACTTAGGTTGGATTTGATAAAGGTTGAGTGGCAATTGCTTGTAAGACTTAACAGAATCACGGACAATGGAAGTGAAAGTCTCTTCGTGTGTCGGACCCAGGATGAAGTCTGATTTTTCGCGGTTTTTCAGCTTGTAGAGGTCTTCACCGTAGGTTTCATAACGACCTGACTCGCGCCAGAGGTCCGCACTAAGTAGGGCAGGCGCCAGCATTTCAACCGCACCAATCTTATCAAACTCTTCCCGCATGATTTTTTTAGCTTTTTCAATGACACGGTTAGCCAGTGGCAGATAAGAGTAAACTCCCGCAGAAACTTGGCGAACATAGCCAGCCCGCAACATAAGGGCATGGCTGATAACCTGAGCATCGCTTGGCATTTCGCGCAGCGTTGGGATTAGCATTTTACTTTGTTTCATAAAAACAAAACTCCTTCATAAAATATTTTTCAATCTTTTAAAATGTTAGAAGAACAATTTCATAATATCATTCCAAGTCACAGCAATCATGAGGACAACCATGACAGCTACCCCTGCAAGGGTAACATAGCTTTCTGTTTCCCGTTTCAAGGGTTTGCGACGGATAGCCTCAAGGATATTGAGGACAATTTTTCCACCGTCCAAGGCTGGAATCGGAATTAGATTAAAGATCCCGATATTAAGGGATAGCATGGCTAAGAGACTCAGAATAGCCGGCAAGCCCTGCTGAGCTGCCTGACTGCTGACATTATAAATAGCAACTGGGCCACCTAATTTATTTAAATTAAAATTAAAAATCAAATCTTTCAAAGCCGTCAAAATCCGACCTGTAGTCGTCCAAGTAGCGGTAAAGCCTCCGATCACCTTGTCCCAAAAACCAGTCTTGATAGCAGGCGAAACGCCCAATAGATAGCGATCACCCTCTTTTTTGGGTTCAATGTCCACTTTCTGGATTTTGCCACCACTCTTATAAGTGATGGTCAGTTTTGGTGCATCTGCCTTATCTTTCGTCGCTTCTGACACTGCATCGGTCAGGTCACCCCAGTTTGCAATCTCATAATTGTTGACTTTCAGAATCTGGTCATTGCTTTTCACCCCTGCCTTTGCAACGGCGCCACCTTCCAGCACCTGAAAATGATTGCTGTTTTCATCTTGGACACCGCCTTGGAGAAAGGCCAAGAACATGAAAACTAGAATACTCAAAATGAAATTGTTCATGGGGCCTGCAAAATTGGTGATGAGACGCCCCCAAATAGTCGCATTTTGATACTGGACATCCAGCGGAGCAATCCGAACTTCCGTTCCGTCTTCCTCAACAATGGTCGCATCGTGGTCAACAGAATAAGTCTTGGGCTCATCCAAGACCAGCCCTGTAATCTCCAGCTTTTCTTCAAAATCAAAGCCGGTCACATTCATGGGCAGAGCTGTCTGATCAATTTTCTTGCCGGACAGATTAATTCGCACGACCTTTCCGTCTGCGTTCAGGGTCAGACTAGCCGGCATACCCGTTTTGATTTCTGTCGAATCCTCGCCCCAGCCAGCCATGCGGACATAGCCACCTAACGGCAGAATCCGAATCGTGTAGGCTGTTCCGTCCTTGCCAATATGAGCAAAGATTTTCGGCCCCATCCCAATAGCAAACTCTCGAACTAGAATTCCTGATTTTTTGGCAAAGTAGAAATGTCCAAATTCATGGACAACCACAATAATGCCAAAAATAATGATAAAGGTTATAATCTGCATTCTGTAATTTATTTTATCCTTCCTATGTTTATCAGAGTTATTCCGTTTACTTTTAACCTATCATCGGAAAATGTGAAACGGATAGACCGTAAGCGGTAGTGGCGTAAAGCAACGTGCACTTAGAATCAACTGAACGATTATAACACAGCAGTTCAACACCGCTCCAAGAGCAAGCAACAGGCAGACACCATGAAAGCAAAGAAGGAGCAGAAAGCAGCTAAGCTTTTGAGCTGAGCCAAACTTCCTGCCCCCGCTTAGCCGAAAGCTCTCGCACCTTAAGATCTATCAGCCTTGCGTATTGGTGCTATTTGCACTAGCATCTGTTTCCCAAATTCTCTTGCTCGCTATTTTAGAACAAGCCAAAGAAGTGCATGATTGGAAAGACAAAGAGCAAACTGTCAAAGCGGTCCAAAACACCACCGTGCCCAGGAATAAACTTGCCTGAATCTTTCACGCCAAAATGACGCTTGATGGCACTTTCTACCAAATCCCCAAATTGACCAGCGATACTGAAAATAACGGTCAACAGCAGGATGGTCAAAAAGCTATGAGGGGTAGCAACCTGCGGGCGAACAATCATAAAAATCGCAGAAACCACCACTGCTGAAGCGATACCGCCCAAACTGCCTTCGACTGTTTTATTTGGCGACACCTTTGGCAGCAATTTCCGGCGACCGTAGCGGGTACCGACCAAATAAGCTCCACTGTCTGTCGCCCAAACGATAAAGAGGGCCAGTAAAACCTTATCCACATTCACCAAACGGGCATCGATCAAAGCATTAAAACCTAGCCCGACATAAAAGCTAGAAGCAATCGGATAAGCTGCATCTTCAAAGTTATAGGAAGAGCCCAAAACAGTCGCTCCCAGCAAGACAAAGACAATCAAGCCATAAGCTACGACATTACCATCCACGGGTAAAAATTTCAGGTAGTTCTCAAGTGGCAGGGTCAAAACAAAAGCTGCCAACATGGCCAGTCCCCCCTCCAGCGTCGCTGTCGGAAGCCCCTTCATCTGAAGCAGCTCATGCACTGCCAACATAGCCAAAAGTCCAACACCAATCTGGAAGGCAACTCCTCCCATCATCACCAGAGGAATAAAAATTGCTAAGGCAATTCCTCCAAAAATAAGACGTTTTTGTAAATCCTTACTCATCTTTTCTTACTCCCTTACACACCGCCAAATCGTCGATTGCGGCGATTATACTCTACAATCGCATCCTTCAGGGCATTTTCATCAAAATCCGGCCAAAGGATATCTGTAAAATAAAGCTCACTGTACGCTGTCTGCCAAGGAAGGAAATTACTGAGCCGCAGCTCACCACTCGTACGAATCACCAAGTCGGGATCCCGCAAACTTGCTGGCAGACTGCTGGTATAGAGATAATCTCCAATCATTTCCTCTGTAATATCCGCTGGTTGGACTTTAGCGTCTAAAACATCTTGGGCAAGCTTCTGGACCGCTTGATTGATTTCAGCTCGGCCACCGTAGTTTAAAGCGAAGTTTAGAATCAGCCCCGTATTCAAGCGAGTCAGCTCCTCAGCCTTCTCCAAGGCCTCAAAGGTAGATTTAGGAAGTCGCTTCGTGTCGCCAATCATTTGAATTTTCACATTGTTTCTGTGCAGTTCTGGCACATAGCGATCATAAAACTCAACCGGCAAATTCATAATGAAAGACACTTCTTTTTCTGGTCGCGTCCAGTTTTCCGTTGAAAAGGCATAGACAGTCAAAACCTGCACGCCCATCTCCTTGGCTGCAATCGTCACCGCTTGCAGGGCTTCCATGCCTGCCTTGTGTCCAAAAATACGTGGCTGCATGCGCTTTTTGGCCCAACGACCATTGCCGTCCATGATAATCCCTATATGCTTGGGAACAGTCAAATCTTCATCTGACTTTTCTTTTTTCTTAAAACTAAACATATTTTTTATCCTATTTAAAGTTTTATCATTTCATTATATCATAAATCCTCTAAATGTGGGCAGGAGAGCTGATTTTTCGTCTGTCAGATCTGATAATGAAAAGATAGCAGTGCCCACGAACAAGTTTCAATAGTATTTTGCAAGTATAATGTTGTGAAATATAAGCTTACAAATGCCTATAAAAGAAAAAACAGCCATATGGCTGTTCTATGATCAGTATTATTCTTCAATTGCAGAATCTTCTTCAGAAACAGCAACATCACCCTCTACTCCTGCGGCAGCTGGAATGCCTTCTGTCAGTGGCAGAACAGTCTTAATAGCTGTCAATTCAAATGTCAGGTAAACACCGTCTACATCCAAGACAACTGTCTTACGCTCTGAATCGACTTCGTCAATAGTCCCATAAAGACCACCAATTGTAATGACTTCATAGCCTTTTTGCAGTTTATTAAGGCTTTCCATACGTTTTTCAGCTTGCTTTTTCTGTGTCCGTACTTGGAAATACATCATTCCCACCATCACCACAACCATAACAATCAACATTGTTGGATTCATTTCTCTTCTCCTTTGGAATTCATATCGTAACTACTATAGCAGATTTTGGCCATTTTGGCAAGGTAGGAAAATGATTTCCAAAAAAATCAGGATGACTTGCACCCTGATTTTATGTCTTTTTATTTAAGATTTTTAACAACTTCTGCTACATGCTCAACCGTAAAGCCGTATTCTTCCAGAACCTTGCCTGCTGGAGCAGATGCACCGAACTGGTCAATTCCGATAACTGCACCGTCCAGACCAACATACTTGTACCAAGGCTGGCTAGCTGCCATCTCGATCGCTACGCGGCGACGAACTGCATTTGGCAAAATTTCTTCCTTGTAGGCTGCATCTTGAGCGTCAAACAACTCTGTTGACGGCACGCTGACCACACGGATTTTAGCGCCTTCTGCTGCAAGTGCTTTAGCAGCTGCGACAGCCAAATTAACCTCAGAACCAGAAGCCAACAAGATAGTATCGAAATCTGCTCCTGTTTCGTAGACCACATAAGCTCCTTTAGCTACCTTGTCAAAGTCTGTGCCTTCTTCAACTGTCAGATTCTGACGAGTCAAGACCAAAGCAGTCGGAGTGGACTGGCTCTTAAGGGCCAGATACCAAGCTGCCTGAGTTTCACGCGCATCTGCTGGGCGAAGGACAGTCAGGTTTGGAATAGCACGCAGACCAGCCAAATGCTCAATCGGCTCGTGAGTCGGTCCATCTTCACCAACTGCAATTGAGTCGTGAGTGAAGACATACGTCACTGGCAAACCTTGCAGGGCAGACAAACGGACAGCTGCCTTAACATAGTCTGAGAAGACGAAGAAGGTACCACCGTAAACGCGAAGACCACCATGAAGCGCCATACCGTTGAGAATTGTTCCCATAGCAAACTCGCGCACACCAAATTGGATGTTGCGGTTAAGACGGTGAGCGTCGTCCTGCAGGCCATCTTCCTCGATATAGGTCATATTGGAATGAGCCAGGTCAGCAGAACCGCCGAGGAAAGTTGGAAGGACCTTAGCTGCTGCATTGAGGGCATCCTGACTAGAATTACGGGTCGCTTGAGAGAAGCCATTTTCAAGCACTGGGAAATCTTCTGGTTTGATTTCTACTGGATCCTGACCAGCAATGATAGCTGCTACTTCTTCAGCTAATTCTGGATGGGCTTGCTTGTAGTCCTCTACTAGCTGCTTCCATGCATCATAAGCTGCTGCACCGCGCTCCGCTACATTTGTACGGTAGTCTGCATAGACTTCCTCAGGAATCTCAAATGGTGCATAGTCCCAACCCAAGGCTTGACGAGTAGCTGCCGCTTCTTCTGCTCCCAGAGGTGCACCGTGAACAGCATTCGTACCTTGCTTGTTTGGCGCGCCATGACCGATAATAGTCTTGACTTCAATCAAAGATGGTTTACCAGAAGCTTTAGCTGTATTGATAGCTGCATCAATCGCTGCAAGGTCTGTTCCGTCTTCCACCAAAGCAGTGTGCCAGCCGTAAGCGTCATAGCGAGCACGGACATTTTCTGTAAAGGAGTCCTTAGTCTCTCCATCCAAGTTGATATCATTTGAATCATAGAGAACAACCAGCTTATCCAGCTTTTGCAAACCAGCATAGGAAGCCGCTTCAGATGAAACCCCTTCCATCAAGTCGCCGTCGCCACAGATGACATAGGTATAATGGTCAAAAATCGGATAGCCATCACGGTTGTACTTAGCAGCTAAGAAACGCTCTGCCTGAGCAAATCCAGTAGCTGTGGAAATCCCTTGTCCCAACGGACCAGTCGTCGCATCGACACCAGCTGTGTGGCCAAACTCTGGGTGACCTGGTGTCTTAGAACCCCATTGGCGGAAGTTCTTGATTTCTTCTATGCTAACATCCTTAAAACCAGAAAGATGAAGTAATGCGTAGAGCAACATAGAGCCGTGTCCTGCAGACAGAACGAAGCGGTCGCGGTTAATCCAGTTTGGCTCTTCTGGATTGATACGCAGTTGCTTAGTAAACAAGTCATAAGCCATCGGCGCAGCACCCATGACTACACCAGGGTGACCTGACTTAGACTTTTCAATTGCGTCAATCCCTAAAAAGCGAATGGCATTAACTGATAATTGTGACATTGAGTTCTCCTTTCGAAAATAAGAGCGCTTACTCAGCAAGCGCAATCACCTTCTTTTTCTATTCTACACCTACTATTATAGTATAATTTTGTCTTTCTAGCAATAACGGAAGCGCTTTTCTCCCCAAACCATCAGTCTTCCAGCTTTTTGCCAGTCATGTCCTGATAATCCTTGACCGTGATGGCCCAGAAATCTTCAATTTTATCCGTCAGAGCAAAGAGATCGCTGCGTCCGACGACATAAAAATCTTTTCTCATTTTCTTACTCATTTTCAATCCGCAGGAAAACACAAAACTAATAACAATATTATACCTATTAGAATTGACCCTGATTCAGAGACAAGGTAAATAAAAGAGGCTGGGACAAAAAGATTTTGATTTCAGGAATTCTTTATTATAAATTTTTAAAATTGATATATTAGACAAAAAAAGCGAACAAGACCGAATTCTGAGTGTCAGATAACTCGTTTTGTTCGCTTTTTATATTTAAGGTTAGACTTTGTCCCAGACTCTCTTCTAGCATTCAAATATTCTGCCTAATTCTTTATTGTAATCCCATACTTTTCATGGTTTTCTTCATACCATTCAATTAAAGCAAGCGCTGTTTGATAAGTGATATTCTTAATCTTGCTAGTGCCTTTAGCTAAAGTCAAGATGCTCATTTTGCTGACATTTGCATCGGTAGCAACACGGTAACTGGTCAAAGTACCATTGATTAGCAACTGAACGACTGCTTCTACCTTTTTATAATCAGACATTGATGTAATATCCAATCTTTTCATCCTTAAATCCTTTCCTAAAATTAATCTCTTCTAAACTATTATACACCTTTTCTACTATATTTATATATATAAATGCTTATTTTGCATAAAAAAGTAGAAAAATCCAGCTGAAAATCAACTGGATTTTATTTCAGAAAATTTTTAAGCTTTTTCAGTACCATCTGTTGCTGATTTTTCACGAATAACCAGAACACCATCTTCCAAATCGGCAGTCAAGTGCTTAGCATCTAGATTATCCAAGTGGAAGTCGGTCACCTTGTCACGAATTTGCTGCTCGATGACACGACGGAGCGGACGAACACCCATGACTTGGTCATAACCAGCATCGCGCAGGAATTCCTTAGCTGCATCAGATACAGCCAAATCAATTTCTTTCTTGCTGAGAGTTTGATTGACTTCAATTAGCATGAGATTAACAATTTCCATCAAATCTTCTTTCTTGAGATGAGAGAACTCAATAACCGCATTGAAACGATTGAGGAACTCTGGACGGAAGTAAGGTTTGAGTCGATCCATCAAATCAGGCTTTTCTGCATCCTCTTCCAAGCCTGCTTCATAACCAAAGCCAGCATTGGAAGTCGCAATGATGACCGTGTTCTTGAAGTTGACTGTATTCCCTTGACCATCTGTCAAACGACCGTCATCCAGAACTTGAAGGAGGAGGGTAATCACCTGTGGATCCGCCTTTTCAATCTCATCCAAGAGGATGATAGAGTAAGGATTGCGGCGCACACGCTCGGTCAAGGTATTGCTGTTATCATCATAGCCGACATAGCCTGCAGTGGTACCAATCAGCTTGGAAACGGCAGTCCGGTCGGAGTATTCTGACATATCCAGACGGATAATGGCTTCCTTGGTACCGAACATATCCAGAGCCAGTTGCTTAGCCAGCTCAGTCTTGCCGACACCTGTTGGACCAACAAAGAGGAAGCTTCCGATTGGACGGTTGCCTTCATCAAAGCCCGCACGGTTTCGGCGGATAGCCCTAGCCACAGCTGCTACAGCCTTGTCTTGACCAATAACCTTGGCTTTGAGACGGTCATTCATGCCCTTGAGGCGCTCAATGTCGCTGGCACCCATCTGAGATACCGGCACTCCCGTCATCCGCTCAACAGACTCTGCTACATCGTTGACCGTAGCAGTCACCTTCATATCCTCGGTGTGGTTTTGAATTTTCTTTTCCAGCTCTTCAATGCGGGTCTTGGCATTCAGAGCCGCTTCATAATCTTCTTTCTCAACAGCCGCTTCCTGCTTGTCTTTTTGCTCTGCGATTTCCCGCTCAACCGTGTGCACATCGGTCACTGGATGCTGGGCTGCTAAGTGGGCAGCAGTCACATCGACCAGGTCAATCGCCTTGTCTGGCAGACTCCGTTGTGGAATATACTGAACAGAATAATCTACAGCCGCTTTCAGCACTTCATCCGGCAGGATGACATTGTGGTGCTTTTCGTATAAGTCCCGAATGCCTCGAAGGATCTGATAGGTATCTTCGGCAGACGGTGCATTGACCTTGACTTCATTGAACCGGCGAGCCAGAGCTGCATTTTTGAGAATGGTATTACGGTACTCGTCCTGAGTAGTAGCCCCGATGACAGTCAGTTCACCACGCGAAAGAGCTGGTTTGAGAATATCCGCCAGTCCCTTAGAGCCACTGTCTCCTCCAGTGCTGCCTGCACCCAGAATTTGATGGATTTCGTCAAAGAAGAGAATAATGTTGCCGGCTTCCTTGACTTCATTGACTAAGTTTTGGATATTTTCTTCAAAGCTACCACGATATTGAGTACCAGCTTCCAGACCAGAAATATCAACAGATATAATTTCCTTGTTCTTGATGGCCGCTGGCACATCACCATTGACGATAGCCTGAGCCAATCCTTCTACGACAGCTGTCTTACCAACTCCGGCATCTCCTACCAATACAGGATTATTCTTAGTCCGGCGGGAAAGGATTTCAGCAGTTTCTTGGATTTCCTTATTGCGTCCAATGACTGGATCTAACTTACCATCACGAGCTTCCTGAGTCAGATTGCGACCTAGCTTAGCCAGAATACCATCCTGCTTAGGTCCCTGAGCAGCAGTCTGGCTAGTCTGCTCACCTGCTCCTTGACTGGGGAGCTTGCCAGTAGCACGGTACTGAGCAAACTCTTCCGGCGTTACCTCTCGACCATTGATTAAATAACGACGATTTTCACTGTTGTAGCCACCCATGCGCCCCATGAGTTGATTGAAAAGGTCGTCCATATTGTTAAAATTGTTGTAGTTGTTGTTCATAGCATTGCCTCACTTTTTAATATTTTTCTTTACATAATTTTTATTTTTACTGAAATTTCAGATAAGAAATCTTTTCCTTATCTACTATAAATATTCATTTGGGAGATCTTCTCCTATCTATTACTTTACATAACTTATTCGATTTCCAAAAATCAAGACTGAGTCAGTCTCTACTTTTATGAGTGAATCAAATCTCTTTCAGACGAAGATAATTTTACATAATTTATAATCCTCCCAAAAAATAATTGCCTTCCGGCTATTTCCTCATCTTCTGAATAAATCCTGTGTAAACTTTTTTGTTTACAGTTGTAATTATACATTCTTTTTTACCCCTTGTCAATAGGTTTGAATAAAAAATTTACATAATTTTTAATAACTCAAAGAAAAAGATTCCACCAAACTAATTTAGAAACATTCCTTTACTTGATAATACTGATTAATAAAAACAAAGAATCCCCTAAACTAAAATTAGGGGCTCTTCAATATCTAAAGTTTTCAAGATTCTACTAGATAATCAGCTACTGCTCTTATTCTACAGTAACAGACTTAGCGAGATTGCGCGGTTTATCCACATCCAAACCACGGTGCAAGGTTGCAAAATAAGCAATCAATTGAGTTGGCACCACCATAGAGATTGGTGACAAGTAAGGGTGAACTTGACTCAAGACAATGTCATCTTCGTCCTTAGCCACATTTTCCTCAGCAATCGTCAAAACCTTAGCCCCACGCGCTACAACTTCAGAGACATTACCGCGAGTATGGCTAGACAGGACTTCATCTGAGAGTAGGGCCAGCACAGGAGTCCCCTCTTCAATCAGGGAAATAGTACCATGCTTAAGCTCGCCTGCCGCAAAGCCTTCACACTGGATATAGGAAATTTCCTTGAGCTTAAGGCTGGCTTCCATCGCCACATAATAGTCCTGACCACGGCCGATGTAAAAGGCACTGCGAGTATCTACTAACAAATCACGCACCTTGCTGTCAATCAGCTCTTTCTCAGAAAGAATGGCCTCAATAGACTGGGCTACGATAGACAGCTCATGAACCAAATCAAAATTCTTGGCTTTTTCGTTGCCGTTGGCATCACCGACTGCCTTGGCCAAGAAAGCTAGGGCAGCGATTTGCGCGGTGTAGGCTTTGGTTGAAGCTACGGCGATTTCTGGTCCAGCATGGAGAAGCAAGGTGTGCTTCGCTTCCCGAGACAGGGTTGAACCTGGCACATTGGTCACTGTCAGGCTAGGAATGCCCAATTCATTGGCCTTGACTAAGACTTGACGACTGTCAGCAGTCTCACCAGATTGACTGATGAAGATGAAGAGTGGCTTCTTGCTGAGGAGTGGCATAGCATAGCCCCATTCAGAAGAAATACCTAATTCTACTGGCGTATCCGTCAGCTCTTCCAGCATTCGTTTAGAAGCGTAACCAGCATGATAAGAAGTTCCAGCAGCAATGATATAAATGCGATCAGCTTCTTGGACTGTCTTGATGATAGCAGGATCAATCAGCATCTTATTATTTTCATCCGCATAGGTGCTAATCAGCTTACGCATCACAGTCGGCTGCTCATCAATTTCCTTCAACATGTAGTAAGGATAAGTGCCCTTGCCGATATCGGATAAGTCCAGCTCAGCTGTATAGCTGCCACGTTCAAGAATGTTCCCGTCGTAATCTTGCACTTCTACACTATTTGCAGTCACGATAACCAGCTCTTTATCATGGATTTCCATATATTCGCTGGTCTCGCGAATCATGGCCATGGCATCTGAGCAGACCATGTTGTAGCCTTCGCCCAAGCCAATCAAAAGCGGAGATTTGTTTTTGGCAACGTAGATCGTAGAAGGATCTTGGGCATCGACCAAGGCAAAAGCGTAGGAACCTTCGATAATGTGAAGGGCCTTGCGGAAAGCGTCAAGAACAGAGAATCCGTCTTCTTCCGCGAATTTCCCAATCAAATGGACTGTAATTTCTGTATCTGTCTGCCCTTTAAAATCATGGTCAGCAAGATAGTCATTTTTGATATCCAGATAATTTTCAATCACGCCGTTGTGAACCATCACAAAGCGGCCCGTCTGAGAGGTGTGGGGATGGGCATTATTCTCACTTGGTTTCCCGTGGGTTGCCCAGCGCGTGTGGCCGATACCAGTTGAGCCAGCTACATCGATGCCAATCTTCGCACGAAGATCAGCAATCCGACCAACGGACTTCACCAAGCTAGATTTTTTCCCTGTTGTAACAAAAATTCCAGCCGAGTCATAACCTCGGTACTCTAATTTTTCAAGCCCTTGCATCAAAATATCTGTTGCATTGCGGTTCCCCACAACTCCGACGATTCCACACATAGTTTTACTTCTAGCCTTTTGCTGACAAAAAGCTAGCTCCTCCTTGATTCAAAATTGGTATAGTCTTTTTTATCTTTTCATTCACAGACAGAAACAGTATACACACCTATTCAGATTTTGTCAACAAAAAATTGGTATAGTTTCTTTTGAAAATCCTGTGAACCTTAGCAGGACAAGGATTTTGAAACTACACCAATACTATCTTGACCTTACAAATTGACGACAGGTCGCTTTTGGTCTGACAACTGATTTCTAAAACACCGTTTTCCGTTTACAAATAAAAGGACACTAGGAAATACCGCTTCCCGACTTTCAAGAGCCCTTAAACTGCAAAGAACTGCCCTACCAGATAGGTCACGGCCATGGTCAAAAGACCAATGGCTAGATTGCGAATCATGGCATTTTTAATCGGAGCTTTACCTAGTTTAGCGCTGGTATAGCCCGTTCCCAAAAGAGCCAAAGCCACAATCAGGACCGTCGCCCAAATACGGATGTTAGCAGGAAGCAGGATAATCGTAACCATGGGAAAGAGCGCACCTACCGCAAAGGCTAAAAAGCTTGAGACGGCTGCATGCCAGGGATTGGTAAACTCCTCTACCTCGATGCCGTACTTTTCCTCCACCAAGGCCTTAAGCGGATCCTGCAAAAAGGCACGATTGGTCATGAGCTGAGCAGAAGTCTCGCACTCACCATTTTGGACATAGGCAGCATAGAGAGACTGCCTAGCGATCTCTGGATTTTTCTCTAAAAGCTCCCACTCTCTGGCTACTGCAGCTTCCTCAGTATCCTTTTGAGTAGAAACGGAGACATATTCTCCGCCTGCCATAGAAAATGCTCCAGCAAAGACGGCAGCTAAACCAGATAAAAAGATAATCCAGATATCCTGAGTGGCACTGGCCACCCCAATTACTACACCAGCTATAGAAATAATCCCGTCGTTGGCTCCCAGAACCCCTGCCCTCAAAATATTCAACCGGCCACTAAAGTTCTTGTCAATTTTATGTTCTTCCACTATTTAAATTTTCTCTTTCTTTTTATTTATAATGATTATAAATAAAGTCTAGAACTAATACAAGAGAAAATCGAAAAATGAGAAAAGTTCTACTATTTAAGAGAAAGAATAGATTAATAAAAATATTTCTCAAAGATAAATCTTAAACTTCATTAATATAATGCAAGTATCATCTCCACAAGCCACCTAAGATCTGTTTTTCTAACAAATCTAAGTCTTCTTCCCTTATTTCGCCATTGTCCCCAATGATATACAATTGAGCAAAGTAAGCTATTAAAGGACCTGTAAAGATCCGAATCATTTGTTCAATTGAGATTTCTGGATTGACACGTGCATCGATCCCTAATTGAGTACGAAGCTCTATAATTTTATCCTGAAGAAGATTCCAAATAAGTGTCTGTTCTTGCTTCAATTTATTATTTGATAACATCTCCTGCAAAATTATTTTCAACAAGGCTTGATTTGTTTTGAGGTAAGCCATTCGATCATGGACTAAATAGTGAATTTTCTCCTCGGTTGTCTGTAAAATCAACAGCTGGTCTAAAAAACTTCCAAACAGACTAGGAAGGACAGGATGCAAAATAGCTGTTAAAAGGTCTTCCTTAGTTTTAAAATACTTGAACAGAGTCGCCTGACTGAGTCCAGCATACTCCGCAATTTGCAGAGTGGAAGTTCCATTGTAGCCCTTTGTTGATATGAGATCAACTGCTGCTTGCATGATTTTCTTTTTTCCCTTGGGGTAGGCAGCTCCCTCTAAGTAATCCTCAAAAGAGTCAAAAATATTTTCAGTCATTTCGTTCCCTCACGTCTTCCTCTTTTGTTCTTATCTATCACTTATTATACTTTACGATAACGACGCAATCCAACGATATTGAGAATTGTTAAAATGATCAGGAAAATCATTAAAACACCAAGATTTAACAAAATATCACCAAGATTGTGTCCGTAAAGAATAATCTGACTTATTGCATCACCAGAATAGGTTAATGGCAAAAATTTTCCCACAGTTAGAGCCCATTCTCCCATGGATGACAATGGAATAATTCCTGAAAAAAAAAGTTGGGGCATAATGACGAGAGGAATAAATTGCATCATTTGGAATTCTGATTTTGCTAGGGTAGACAAGAGAATTCCAAAGGCAAGTGCAACAAGAGCCAGTACCACATTAACTATTATAACATTTAAAATACTTCCTACTACTTCTACATCTAGTAGCCAAATTGCTGCTAAGACTACAACTGCTGTTTGAAAAATCGCAATAATACCGTAAGACAACATATAGCCATAGACGATTTCAGATCGTTTCACTGGTGTTGCTAGCAAACGTTCTAGTGTTCCACTGGTGCGTTCTTTCAAAAGCGCCATACCTGAAATCAAAAAGACAAAGAAGAAAACTACAAAACCTATCAAAACAGGAATCATACTGGTAAAGAAGCTTGTATTCTCATCTCCATACTGGTAAGATTCCTTGAATTCTGGTGTTTTTGTGTCCGAGTCCAATTGTGGAAGAGCTTGTTTGACACGAGATAGTAACTGATCGGTGCCTTCACTGGCGACACTTGTTCGTAACACCTGTCGTATCATAGATGTTTTGGAGGCATCTGTGTTTGCGTAGTCTACCTGATACTCCCCGTCTTTATAAGAAATCACAGCATCGACTTTCTCATTCGCTAGTGCTTCTTTGGCTTGTTCTAAGCCTTGATAAGTCTCAACGTCCACATGATCGAGCTCATCCATTTTCGTTACCAAACTAGCTGGTAGATCTTGTGTCGCTAACTTGACATTCACGGTTGTACTAGCTGAAAACATGAGGTTCATCAACCACATGATAAAAACAGGTGCTATAAACATCAGAGCTAGAGTTCGTTTGTCACGAAGTAATTCTTTGATAACTTTTTTAGCAATAGCAATGGTTCTCATCTTACTCTCCTTCTGCTTTTAAAAACACTTCTTCAATACTTGAAACGTTATAACTTGCTTTGAGATTCTTTGGTGTATCAAAAGCAATGATTTCTCCTCCTAAGAGTAAGCCTACCTTATCCGTCAACTCCGCTTCACCCATGACGTGAGTTGTCACCAAGATTCCTACTCCTTTGTCTCTTAGAGTGATTAACTCTTTCCAAATTTTCTTACGCAGAGAAGGATCAATCCCAACTGTTGGCTCATCTAAAATCAAGAGCTGAGGATTCCCCAGAAGTGCGATGGCCAGAGATAAACGTCGTTTCATTCCTCCAGAATAACCGGATACAGTTTTATTCAAATGCTCTGTCAAATCCACAACTTGAGCCACGTGGGCAATTTCAACTGTCAGATCTCTTTTGGATAGCCCTTTTAGCTGACCGAAAAATTCCAAATTTTCTTGGCCTGACAAAGCCTCATATAAGGCATCTGACTGAGCCATATAACCAATATCTCCTAAAATATGACGATTAGGCATGGTATGATCCAGAACTAAAGCTTCGCCTCCATCAGCTTTTTCCATTCCCAACATAGTCTTAATCATGGTTGATTTACCAGCACCAGACGGACCAATTAAGCCTATAATTTCTCCTGTCTGCAATTCAAAACTGACATGATTCAAAACCATTTGACGACCAAAAGACTTATCCAAATTTTGTAAATGTAGCAATTTTTTCATATGCTTCCTCCTAGGTGAATACATACTCACTTTTTAAATCACAAGAGCTATTTTAGTGAGTGTTTACTCACTTGTCAAGCAAAAAGGTTGAAATTCTTTAAAAAAATAAAAACACCAGATGGTATTATGAACCGCACCCCAAAAGTTAGACAGAAAAAATCTAACATTTGGGGTGTTATTTTTA
This sequence comes from Streptococcus sinensis, assembly GCF_000767835.1. Taxonomy (GTDB): domain Bacteria; phylum Bacillota; class Bacilli; order Lactobacillales; family Streptococcaceae; genus Streptococcus; species Streptococcus sinensis. Next base: position 47,109 of record NZ_JPEN01000115.1, read on the forward strand.
TGAAA
>NZ_JPEN01000099.1 GCF_000767835.1 Streptococcus sinensis
GGTCTCACATCTATTGTAACGCTACACTTCATGTTTTTAAGTCATAACTTTAAGACTGACAAAGCGTATTTTTTTTGGTATAATATCATGAGGTGATTTTATGGCAAATTTGAATCGATATAAGTTTACATTTGGTAACAAAACATTGACCTTAACAACGGAGCATGATAATTTATTTATGGAAGAAGTTGAGCGGGTTGCAAAGGAAAAATATAAGGCCATCAAAGAGCAGATGCCTGCAGCAGATGACGAAGTTTTGGCCATTCTCTTGGCTATCAACAGCCTATCAACTCAGCTGAGCCGCGAGATTGAATTTGATGATAAAGAAAAGGAATTGGAAAATTTCCGTCACAAAATGCTGAATGAAATAAGAGAAAAATCGGCTAAATAGAGGAGAAATAATGTTTTCAGTAATTATTTTGCTAGTTTTAGCTTGGAGTTTCTATATTGGGTATTCACGAGGTATTGTTTTACAAGGATTTTATACTGCGTCAGCTCTTGTGGCGATGCTGATTGCGAGCTATTTTTATAAGGGAGTAGCGAAAGCAATCAGTCTGTGGATTCCTTATGCCAGCGCTACTCAAGGCTCATCGACATATTTCTTCCCCAATTCACAGCTGTTTCATTTGGACAAGGTTTTTTATGCTGGTTTGGCCTATCTCTTTGTTTTTACAATTGTTTATGTGTTTGCGCGCTTTATAGGAATTTTTGTTAATCTAGTTCCGTATCCCAACAAGCTTGATACACCGCGGTATAATGTAATCAGCGGAGCGATTGCTGCGTTCATTACTCTTTTTGGGATTGAAATGTGCTTGACAATCTTGGCAACAATGCCGCTGGCTGAGGTTCAAGAACGGCTCAATAGCAGTGCCTTGATCCGATTTATCATCAACTATACCCCTATTACGTCCAGTGTTTTAAAACATTTCTGGGTGACGAACGTTATCGGATAATAGAAAGACTCAGTTGGCAGAGCTAGCTGAGTTTCTTTTGAAATAGTTAGAAAAGAAGTTATGAATAAAAAAATTTTAGAAACCTTAGAATTTAGCAAGATTAAAGAGTTATTCACTCCCTATTTGCTAACTGAGCAGGGGCACTTGGAGCTTAGCCAGTTGCAGCCTACCAGTAAAAAAGAGACCCTTGCTACCGCTTTTTTAGAAATGACAGATATGCAGCAAATTTTTGTCCAGCAGCCTCATTTTAGTCTGGGAGCTATCCAAGATATTACGGGTCTGACCAAGCGGCTGGAGTTAGATAGCGACCTCAATATTGAGGAATTTCTAGCTCTCAAGCGGGTCTTAGCTGTGACCCATGAGCTGACATCTTTCTACGAGGATTTGGAAAATGTTCAACTGGAACGTTTGAATCGGCTGTTTGACAATCTGGTTGAATTTCCTAGCATCCAAGGCAATCTGCAGGCGATTAATGACGGTGGCTTTGTTGAAAGCTTTGCCAGTGAGGAACTGGCCCGCATCCGCCGAAAAATTCAAGAAAATGAAAACCAGGTGCGGGAAATTCTGCAGGACATCCTCAAGACTAAGGGAGACATGTTGGCGGACCAAGTGGTAGCCAGCCGGAATGGCCGCAATGTGCTGCCGGTCAAAAACACCTACCGCAACCGCATTTCTGGTGTGGTTCACGATATTTCAGCCAGCGGGAATACCGTCTATATCGAGCCTAGAGCAGTTGTCAATCTCAACGAGGAAATTACCAATGCTCGAGCTGATGAGCGCTATGAAATCCAGCGGATCTTGCAGGAGCTGTCTGACCGTATCCGGCCACATGCGACTGAACTTGCCAACAATGCTTGGATTATCGGGCATCTGGATTTGGTGCGTGCTAAAGTCCGCTTTATGCAGGAGACAAGATCGGTAGTGCCAAACATATCGGAGGAGCAGGATATCCAACTGCTCAGTGTCCGCCATCCTCTAATTGAAAATGCGGTGGCAAATGACCTGCATTTCGGGCCGGACCTGACCGAGATTGTCATTACCGGTCCTAATACAGGTGGCAAGACCATTATGCTGAAGACCTTGGGTTTGGCTCAGCTCATGGCCCAGTCAGGCCTGCCGATTCTGGCAGACAAGGGTAGTCAGGTGGGGATTTTTAACCAAATCTTTGCTGACATTGGTGATGAGCAGTCCATTGAGCAGAGCCTGTCAACTTTCTCCAGTCACATGACCAATATTGTCTCTATTTTGGAGCAGGTGGATAGCGACAGTCTGGTTCTGCTGGATGAGCTAGGAGCTGGGACTGACCCGCAGGAGGGAGCAGCTCTGGCTATTGCCATCTTGGAAGATTTGCGGCTGAGACAGATTAAAACCATGGCGACGACCCACTATCCTGAGCTCAAAGCTTATGGGATCGAGACGGACTGGGTGGAAAATGCCAGCATGGAATTTGATACAGATAGTTTAAGGCCGACCTATCGCTTTATGCAGGGAGTGCCTGGCCGCTCCAATGCCTTTGAAATTGCTCGGCGTTTGGGCTTGTCGGAAGTTATCGTTGGCCATGCCCAAGAGCAGACTGACACAGACAGCGATGTCAATCGGATCATTGAGCGCTTAGAGGAGCAGACACTGGAAAGTCGCAAGCGCTTGGATAATATCCGCGAGGTGGAGCAGGAAAATCTCAAATTTAACCGAGCCCTCAAAAAACTTTACAATGAGTTTAACCGAGAAAAGGAAACCGAGCTCAATAAGGCACGGGTGGAAGCTCAGGAAATCGTTGATCTGGCTTTAGCAGAGAGTGAGAGTATTCTCAAAAATCTCCATGATAAGTCCAGTCTCAAACCGCATGAGATTATTGAAGCCAAGGCTCAGCTCAAAAAGCTGGCTCCTAAAACAGTTGATTTATCAAAGAATAAGGTGCTCAAACAGGCTAAGAAAAATCGGGCGTCCAAGGTGGGAGATGATATCCTAGTCACCAGCTATGGTCAGAGGGGAACCTTGGTCAAGCAGCTCAAGGACGGCCGCTGGGAAGCTCAGGTCGGTCTTATCAAGATGACTCTAGCAGAGCAGGAGTTTAATCTTCTCAAGGCTGAAAAGGAGCAGCAGCCTAAGCGTAAGCAGGTCAATGTGGTCAAGCGAGCTAATACTGCTGGACCGAAAGCCAGGCTGGATCTACGCGGCAAACGCTATGAAGAGGCTATGGAAGAGCTTGATGCCTTTATCGATCAGGCCCTCCTCAATAACATGGCTCAGGTGGATATTATCCACGGTATTGGGACCGGGGTCATCCGTGAAGGGGTGACAAAATACCTCCGCCGCAACAAGCACGTCAAGTCCTTCGGCTATGCTCCGCAAAATGCTGGCGGCAGCGGCGCGACGATTGTGATCTTTAAGTAAGAGGCCATATATGAAAATACAAACCTATGACTCGACTTATGAGAGAAGTTGGGTTTATACAAAAGCTTTGAGTTATCTCTTTTCGCCTTTCTTTGATGATATGAGCCGCAGTAAGGATGAGTTTACTGAAGAGCCTTACCAAGATTCGGTTGAGCTCATAGCAGTTGAAGATGATCAGGTTGTAGGGCTTCTAGATATTGGGATTTACACCGAAGAAGCAAGTCATTCTTATGCATATTATCCAGGAGAAAAGATAGCTTACTTCGCTAATCTGGCTGTCCATCCTGATTTTCAGAATCAAGGGATAGCCGGCCAACTCTTTCAAACTGCTCGAGAGAAACTGCATGAAAAGAAAGTTGATGCCTTGATCATCTTTACCAGAGACGGAGAACAAGCAAATTACCTCTATCAGAAGTGGGGCGGCAAGCTGATTTGTCAAGACTATTTAGTTGTCGGACGGCCCAAAGATCAAATAGCGTTTTCTTTCAGCGTAGATAGGAAGCAGCGGACAATCTGTCTGACAGACAAGTCAGGAAATTCCTTAGGCTATTATCAAAGAGAAGGGCATTATATTGTCTCAAGGAAAGAAGATTTGGAGCATTTTGAGATTGATGAACTTTACAAAGAGCATACCTATGTCTTGAAAATCGAATAGGGTATTGGAAGTTTCAGCGAAGAGATAGTAGCAGGTTCTTTTATGAGGGCCTGCTTTTTGCTATAATGTAAGCAGCATAAAGTGTTTCGGAGGGAAAATAATGAGAATAAAGCATGCATCAGATTCCTGCACGACTATTTTGGTAGGCAAGAAGGCCAGTTACGACGGTTCAACCATTGTGGCTCGTACAGAGGATTCACAAAATGGGGTCTTTACACCCAAGAAATTTGTCGTAGTGGAGCCACAAGACCAGCCCCGTCATTATCAGTCAGTTTTGACATCTTTTGAGATGGATTTGCCGGACAATCCAGTCCGCTATACAGCAGTGCCAGACGCAGTTCCTAAGGACGGGATTTGGGGAGCAGCTGGAATTAACAGCTACAATGTTGCTGTCAGCGCAACGGAAACGATTACGACTAATAGCCGCGTACTGGGAGCTGATCCTTTGGTAGAGTCAGGTATCAGCGAGGAAGACATCCTTACGCTGGTTCTTCCCTATATCAAAACAGCTCGAGAAGGGGTTCTACGCTTAGGGAAAATCCTAGAGGAGTACGGCACTTATGAGTCCAATGGGATTGCTATCTCAGATGTCAATGAAATCTGGTGGCTGGAAACCATCGGTGGCCACCATTGGATGGCGCGGCGCGTGCCAGATGATGCCTATGTGACCAACCCCAATCAGCTGGGCAGTGATTATTTTGAATTTGACAATCCAGAGTATTTCCTCTGTCATCCAAATCTCAAAAACTTTATCGAAGAAAATCATCTCAATCTTAATTACTCAAATGAGGGCTTTAATCCGCGCTATGCTTTTGGCAGCCAGAAGGATAAGGACCGCCATTACAATACACCGCGAGCTTGGGATATCCAGCGTTTTCTCAATCCAGAAGTGGAGCAAGATCCAAGGAGTTTCTTCATTCCATGGTGTCGCAAGCCTTACCGCAAGATCACGATCGAAGATGTCAAGTATGTCCTGAGCAGTCACTATCAGGATTCGCCTTATGATCCTTACGGAGCAGAGGGTGACCATTACAGCAGAAGGGCTTTTCGGACCATTGGAATCAATCGGACCAGTCAGACAGCCATCTTGCACCTACGCCCTAACCAACCCCAGGAAACGACTGGTATCCAGTGGCTATCCTACGGCTCTATGCCTTACAATACAGCTGTTCCTTTCTTTACTCAAGTCTCAACAACGCCAGATTACTTTGCCAACACGACGGACAAGGTTTCGACGGATTCCTTTTACTGGGCCAATCGCTTGATTGCTGGGTTGGCTGATGCTCATTTTAGCAGTCATGTTGGTGATTTGGATGATTATCAGGAAAAGACTATGGCCTGGGGACATGAAATGATCGGTCGAGTAGACCGAGCTCTGGCCAAGGGCGAGGCTGTGGACTTTGAAGCTGAAAATCAAGCCATGAGCGATAAGGTGCAAGAAGCGACAGACCAGCTCTTGGAGAAGGTTCTCTTGGATGCCAGCAATCTCATGACCAACCATTTCTCACTAAGTGACTAAGGTCCTACCCGTAGCAAATATTTTTCTTTCTGATGTTTTTGGTGTAAAATGTTATCAAAAGTAAGCAATAAAAGGAGAAGATTTATGGTAGCAGCAGTTACAGATGCGACATTCGCAGAAGAAACAAAAGATGGACTGGTTCTGATTGATTTTTGGGCAGCTTGGTGCGGTCCATGTCGTATGCAGGCGCCTATCTTGGAGCAGTTGGCTGGGGAAGTTCATGAGGACGAACTGAAAATCCTTAAAATGGATGTGGATGAAAATCCAAACACTGCCCGCGAATTTGGCATTATGTCCATTCCGACCCTTCTGTTCAAGAAAGACGGTCAAGTCGTTAAGCAAGTCGCAGGTGTTCACACCAAAGACCAGCTCAAGGCTATTATCGCTGAATTGAGCTAAGTAAGAAGCCTGAGGGCTTCTTTTTTTGCCTATTCAAAAGTGCCAGAATAGAGGAAAAAGGTCAAGATATAGGAGACGCACTATGACAGAAGAACGAATCATCAGGAAAATGCTTTTTGAGGATATAGAAAAGTTAGCGAATGCTTTTATCCAGCAAGTCTGGCCTGGTCGGAGAGAGATTTTAAAAAACTACTTTCTGGAGCAAGCGACGGGTGAGCGCCAAGTTTTGGTGGCTGTTGATGGGACATTTCTAGCTGCTTACATTACAGTCATCCCATCAGCCAAGCATGGTTCCTTTGCAGGCCTTTATTCTGAGTTAACTGATTTTAATGTTTTTGAAAGTTTCCAAAGACAGGGCATTGGCACGGCTTTATTGGATAAAGCAGAGCAAGTAGGTCAGAATTACTCAGATGTAGTTAGTTTGGGTGTTGCTTTGCATAGAGGCTAAGATTCGGTCCAATGGCTGTATGTACACCGAGGTTATATTCCAGATAGCTCAGGTGTTTGGTTTCAAAATCGACCGCTTGCTCCTTATGATCCGTGTGAGAATAACGATGAGTTGGTATTATACTTTTCAAAAAGGGCAAAATAAAAGAGGTTGTAAAACCTCTTTTTAATATGCTGATTAATATCTCGCTGGCCCCATAGTCGCACTCTTGATATTGAAGCGTTTCTTGAGGTAGAAACGGAGTGCTAGAGTGATTCCTCCGATGATAGCAACTACGATGTTTGAGAAATGTGGGTTGAGAAAGTCAGGAAGGAGGCTAGATCCAACGATTGAAAGAGTCCAGAGAGCAATGGCTCCTACCATGATTAAGATAGACTTTATCAGATGTGGTCTTTGGCTGCGATCTGTATTTGGTCCATAAAAGCGGTAAATAAAATGATAGAGAGCATAGAAAGCGAGGCCGCCGACAAGGCTTCCAAATACAAGGGTTGTCATCCCATAAACAGATGGCTGAGAAGATGCTAAGTTGACGATGGAAGTCAGAACGGTGAAGAAACCGAAGATGAAGAGGACGGAGTCCAGCATCATCCATTTAGGGTCGTCATTTTCCTTTGGATGTTCGGCATCGTAACGTTCTTTTGCAGTTAGGGAAGAAGCCCAAGTAGTTGGGGCTCCGTAGAGGCCGCGGGCAGTGATTCCCTTGGTTTGATTTTCCAAAATTTCTGGAATGATTTCTTCTAAGATGGTTTTAATTTCTTGGTCTGACTTGCCATCTTTGAGCAATTGGTGGGTGGCAATGTGGATAAATTCCTTGTTTTTCTTACTGAGTTTGTCTAATGATACTTGTGACATAGGTATCCTTTCTGATGATTAGAATAATTTTTTATGGAAAAGGTAGAGGGTTAGAGAACCGCTCATAGCAAAGGCGATGAACATGATAATCCAAAAAGCATGCGGTTCTCCATTTAGAGGGAGCTCATTGTTTTTGAAGTTCATTCCGTAGGCTGAAAAGATCATAGTCGGGATGGACATGACAACCGTTACCAAAGCCAGTGTTTTCATGATATTGTTCTGGTTGTTGGAGATGATAGAGGCAAAGGTATCTGTCATGCTGTGGAGGATATTTCCGTAAATATCGGCCATCTCAATGGCCTGCTGGGTCTCAATCAAGGTATCTTCCAGCAAGTCCTCGTCTTCCAGATATTTCTTGATATTACTGGTGGCACTAGTCAGCTTCTTAATCACGCGCTCATTGGTTTTGAGGGAGGCCTTGAAATAGACGATGGTCTTTTCAAGCTCCATGAGCTCAATCAGCTCTTCATTTCGCGTGGATTGGTGCAGCTGGCTCTCAATCTGTTCGCTCTTGCGGTCAATGGAGCGCAGGGCGGTCAGGTACAGTTCGGCATTGCGATAAAGAATCTGAAAGATAAAGCGTGACTTCATAAAGGTATAGAAGTTGCGCAAGCGACGGCTGATAAAAATATCCAACAGAGGCAATTTTTCTAAGCAGGTGGTGATAATGGCCTCTTCGGTGATGATAATACCAAGCGGAATCGTGATGTAGTAGGTTTTGTTGTTTCTTTCCTCTGTGATGGGAACGTCCACGATAATCAGTGTGTAGTCATCTTCGATGGTAACCCGAGACATTTCTTCCGCATCGAGCGGAGCCCGCAGGTCTGCAATGTCAATGTTAAAGGCATTAGCAATTTCTATAGATTCACTCTGAGAAGGATTGACCATATTAATCCAAGTTCCGGCTTCAAGCGTATCAATTTCTTTGAATTCGGTTGTTGTTGATAAAAATACTTGTTTCATATCTCCTCCTAGAATTATTTTTACACACCGTCTTATTATACTACAAATTCCGATTTTTGGGACAAAAGATTGCAGAAAATTTTGCTATAATAGAGGAAGTTTAAAGGTAAAGTGTGGAATAAATGCAAGATAAAATTGTTATTCATGGAGCGCGAGCTCATAATTTAAAAAATATTGATGTCGAAATTCCGCGGGACAAGCTGGTCGTGGTGACCGGTTTGTCTGGTTCGGGCAAGTCTAGTCTGGCTTTTGACACCCTCTATGCTGAGGGGCAGCGCCGCTATGTGGAGAGTCTGTCGGCCTATGCTCGGCAGTTTTTGGGCAATATGGAAAAGCCGGATGTGGACTCGATTGATGGTCTCAGTCCAGCCATTTCCATTGACCAGAAGACGACCAGTAAGAACCCCCGCTCAACGGTGGGAACTGCCACTGAAATCAATGACTACCTGCGCCTGCTCTATGCTCGTGTTGGGACACCCTACTGCATCAACGGCCACGGGGCTATTAAGGCTTCGTCTGTTGAGCAGATTGTTGACAAGGTTTTGGAATTGCCAGAGCGTCAGCGTTTGCAGATTTTGGCGCCGGTCATCCGCAAGAAAAAGGGCCAGCACAAGATCGTTTTTGATAAGATTCAGAGAGACGGTTATGTCCGGGTGCGCGTGGATGGGGATGTCCACGATGTAACGGAAGTGCCAGAGCTATCCAAGAGCAAGCAGCATGATATTGAGGTCGTGGTGGACAGAATTGTCATCAAGGAAGGGGTGCGCAGTCGTCTCTTTGACTCGGTTGAAGCAGCTCTGCGGATTGCTGAGGGTTATGTGGTGATTGACACCATGGACGGTCAAGAGCTGCTCTTTTCGGAGCACTATGCCTGTCCAGTTTGTGGCTTTACGGTCCCAGAGCTAGAGCCACGACTCTTTTCTTTCAATGCGCCTTTTGGTTCCTGTCCGGACTGTGATGGTCTGGGGGTTAAGCTGGAAGTGGATCTCGATGTGGTCGTGCCAGAGCCTAGCAAGACCTTACGTGAAGGAGCGCTAGCGCCTTGGAATCCCATCTCCTCCAACTACTATCCGCAGATGCTGGAGCAGGCCATGGCAGCCTTTGGCATTGATATGGACAAGCCTTTTGAGGAACTGACGGAGAAAGAAAAACAGCTGATTTTCTTTGGCTCAGATGGGCGGGAGTTCCATTTCCACTATGAAAATGAATTTGGCGGCGTGCGCGATATTGACATTCCTTTTGAGGGGGTTGTCACCAATATCAACCGTCGCTACCATGAAACCAATAGTGATTTTACTCGGACTCAGATGCGGGCTTATATGAATGAGCTGACCTGTGCAGCTTGCCACGGCTACCGACTCAGTCCCCAGGCCTTGTCTGTCAAGGTTGGTGGCGAAGACGGCTTGCACATCGGTGAGATTTCAGACTTGTCCATTGCAGATCATTTGCTTCAGTTGGACAAGCTTAGCTTGACTGACAATGAAGCTACAATCGCACGCCCTATTCTCAAAGAAATTCATGACCGCTTGACTTTCCTTAATAACGTTGGCCTTAATTACCTGACTTTGTCTCGCTCGGCTGGGACTCTATCAGGAGGAGAAAGTCAGCGGATTCGCTTGGCGACTCAGATTGGTTCCAATCTAAGCGGCGTTCTCTATATCCTGGACGAGCCCTCTATTGGCTTGCACCAGCGTGACAATGACCGCCTGATTGCCAGCCTCAAGAAGATGCGCGACCTGGGCAATACCCTCATCGTGGNTTCGGCGGTGAAATCGTCGCAGCCGGCACGCCTGCGCAAGTGGCTAAGAACAAGAAATCCATCACAGGCCAATACTTATCAGGCAAGCGCGAAATCCCAGTACCGCTGGAACGCCGTGTAGGCAACGGTCGCTTTATCGAGGTGACAGGAGCTCAGGAAAATAACCTGCAGAATATCACGGCCAGATTCCCCTTGGGCAAATTCATCGCTGTGACGGGAGTTTCTGGATCTGGTAAGTCAACCTTGGTCAACTCTATTCTCAAAAAGGCCATCGCTCAAAAACTCAACCGCAATTCTGCCAAGCCAGGGAAGTTTAAGAAAATCAGCGGCATTGAGCATGTGGACCGCTTGATTGATATTGACCAAAGTCCGATTGGTCGGACACCGCGCTCGAATCCAGCGACCTACACTGGTGTCTTTGACGATATTCGCGATCTGTTTGCCAAGACCAATGAAGCCAAGATTCGCGGCTACAAGAAGGGCCGTTTCAGCTTTAATGTCAAGGGCGGCCGTTGCGAGGCCTGTTCAGGTGATGGAATTATCAAGATTGAGATGCACTTCCTGCCTGACGTCTATGTGGCTTGTGAGGTCTGCCACGGTACTCGCTACAACAGTGAAACTCTGGAAGTCCACTACAAGGAGAAGAATATTGCCCAAATACTGGACATGACGGTCAATGATGCGGTGGAATTCTTCCAGCATATTCCCAAGATTGCCCGCAAACTCCAGACTATCAAGGACGTGGGGTTAGGCTATGTGACTCTGGGGCAGCCAGCCACAACCTTGTCGGGTGGTGAAGCCCAGCGGATGAAGCTGGCCAGCGAACTTCACAAGCGCTCGACTGGTAAGTCTTTCTATATCTTGGATGAGCCGACAACGGGTCTGCATTCTGAAGACATTGCCAAGCTCCTTCATGTGTTATCACGCTTTGTGGACGATGGCAATACGGTACTCGTTATCGAGCACAATCTGGATGTCATCAAGACAGCTGACCATATCATCGACTTAGGACCAGAAGGCGGTGTCGGTGGTGGTACGATCATCGCGACGGGTACACCGGAAGAAGTCGCTGCAAACTCTGCTAGCTATACTGGCCAGTATCTGAAAGGTAAGCTACACATAAAATAGTTCATCAAAAATCCCTGTTCTTTTCTAAAGATGGGGATTTTCCGTGTCGGAGAATGCTCGTTGGATTCTAAGTCCCAGATAAGGCTTATTAAAAAATGCCCTATTTGACTTGTTTTTTGATATAATAAGCTTAGTTATTTCATGGAGGTATTGAATGATATCAAGAGTTGAAAAGTTTGAAGCTGCATTAGCTCAGACGGAATGTGATGCTGTCCTAGTGACAAATCTGAAGAATATTTACTATCTGACTGGTTTCAGCGGGACAGAAGCGACGGTTTTCATCAGTAAAAAGCGCCGAATTTTCCTGACGGATGCGCGCTATACCCTGATTGCTAAAGGAGTGGTTCAGGGCTTTGACATTGTGGAAACGCGCGATGCGATTGGGGAGATTGCCAAAATCGTTGCGGACGACAAGCTGCAAAAAATCGGTTTTGATGATGAGATTTCCTATGCTTACTTTAAAATGCTGGAAAGTGTTTTTGCTGGTCATGAACTGGTGCCGATGACAGGTTTTATTGAAAAGCTGCGCATGATTAAGGATGCCCAGGAAATCGAGACCATTCGCAAGGCCTGCCAGATTTCGGATCAAGCCTTCTTGGATGTGCTGGACTTTATCAAGCCTGGTGAGACGACGGAGTTGGCTGTCATGAACTTTTTGGACGCTCGCATGCGCCAGCTAGGTGCTTCAGGTGCCTCCTTTGACTTTATCATTGCTTCGGGTTACCGCTCTGCTATGCCTCATGGTGTGGCCAGTGACAAGGTGATTCAGAAGGGTGAAACTCTGACCATGGACTTTGGCTGCTACTACAATCATTATGTCAGCGATATGACACGAACCATTCATGTGGGGCAGGTGACAGATGAAGAACGGGAGATTTATGATATTGTTCTTCGCAGCAATCAAGCCCTGATAGAAGTAGCCAAGGCTGGTCTTAGCCGGATTGATTTTGATCGGATTCCGCGTCAGATTATTAACGATGCTGGCTACGGTCCTTACTTCAGCCACGGGATTGGCCACGGTATCGGTCTGGACATTCATGAGATTCCTTACTTTGGCAAGTCAGAAGAGCCGATTGAAGCGGGCATGGTTCTGACAGATGAGCCAGGGATTTATCTGGATGGGAAATACGGTGTCCGTATCGAAGATGATCTTCTCATCACCGAAACAGGCTGTGAAGTCTTGACTCTTGCGCCGAAAGAGTTGATTGTTATTTGAGAATTGTCAGGCTTTATGGTACAATAAAGAGTAAATTATTTATTAAAGAGGTAAAAAACAAATGATTGAAGCAAGCAAGCTGAGAGCTGGAATGACTTTTGAAACAGCAGATGGAAAACTCATCCGCGTGTTGGAAGCAAGTCACCACAAACCAGGTAAGGGAAATACAATCATGCGTATGAAATTGCGTGATGTCCGTACAGGCTCTACTTTTGATACTAGCTACCGTCCAGAAGAAAAATTTGAACAAGCGATTATCGAAACAGTACCAGCACAATACTTGTACCAAATGGATGATACAGCTTATTTCATGAATACTGAGACCTATGACCAATACGAAATTCCAGTAGTCAATGTAGAAGAAGAGCTGAAATTCATCCTTGAAAACTCAGACGTGAAAATCCAATTCTACGGAACAGAAGTGATTGGTGTAACAGTGCCGACAACTGTTGAATTGGTCGTAACAGACACACAACCGTCAATCAAGGGCGCAACTGTAACAGGTTCTGGTAAGCCAGCTACTCTTGAAACGGGTCTTGTCGTCAACGTACCTGACTTCATCGAAGTTGGTCAAAAACTGATTATCAACACTGCAGAAGGAACTTACGTTTCTCGTGCGTAATTTCACTCTTTCAGATAGAAAGGAATTCTTATGGCAAACGAACAATTAGGCGAAATCGTCATTGCGCCACGAGTTTTGGAAAAAATCATTGCCATTGCTACGGCAAAGGTGGAGGGCGTTCATTCTTTTGCGAATAAAAGCATGTCAGACAGCCTCTCTATGCGCACGCTCGGACGCGGTGTTGCTCTTCATACTGATGAAAGTGGCGATGTGACCGTTGACATCTACCTGTATCTGGAGTACGGTATCAGTGTGCCAACAGTTGCAGTTGCGATTCAAAAAGCGGTCAAAAGCGCTGTTAATGATATGGCTGAGGTGGAACTGTCAGCGGTGAATATTCACGTTGCAGGCATTGTCCCAGAAAAATCTCCAAAACCAGATTTGAAAGATCTATTTGATGAGGATTTCCTCAATGAGTAAGGTAATTGTAGATTCAAGACGTGATTTACGGGAGAGAGCATTTCAGGCTTTAATGAGCTTGGAATATGATGGAGATACAGTTGAGGCTTGCCGCTTTGCTTATCTACACGATAAGGAAGAAGAGGAGCAAGTTGAACTCCCTCTTTTCTTGCTCAATCTGGTCAATGGCGTCATGCAATCCAAGAGCGAGTTAGATGACGAGATTGGTCGGTATTTGAAGGCTGGCTGGACCTTGGATCGCTTGACTCTAGTCGAGAAAAACATTCTGCGCTTAGGTTTGTATGAATTAGTGGAATATGATGAAACTCCGCAGCTTGTCGCTGTCAACGAAGCGATTGAGTTAGCAAAAAAATTCTCAGATGAAAAATCAAGTAAGTTTATCAATGGAATTTTGAGTCACTTTATTACTGAAGAATGAAGATTGGGGCGCCTGCCTCAGTCTTTTTTACTTTTTGCCAGTTGTAGTTGCAGACAAACTGTAGAAAAGCTTCCGTTATAGAGGTCTATGGCTGGAACAGCCTATCTTGCTATATGTTAACGGCAATCTAGGTCTCAGCTGGCCACTTTTGCTATAGTTTTGTGGCAACCTAGACCTCGGTTGGCCGTTTTCCTATAGTTTCATGGCAACCTAGACCTCGGCTGGCCACTTTTGCTATAGTTTTGTGGCAACTTAGGCCTAGTCTAGCCACTTTTCCTATAGATTCATGGCAACTTAGGTCTAGGCTGGTTACTTTTCCTATAAATTCATGACAATCTAGACCTCGAACGATCTTTTCATTTCTGTTTATAGGATAAATCGCTCTTCGGTCAACCTGTCGTCAAAAGTAAGTGTCGGATGAGGGGAAAATTTTGTGTCTTTTCCTTTTGAAGGAGAGGAGGAAGAGTTAGCAAGAGGATATATTTTTTGGGGATAAATTGAAATAAAAAGTACAACCTTTTTAAAACTTTATCTCTAAGTGCTTTAAATGCTGTCTTGTGACTCAGGCATTTTCTGGGACGATGGTTAATAGCCAGTAGGTATCATTAAGTGATTTTTCAGTAATTGTTGCCAAATCAGTTTTCTTCGGGAAACACTCACGAAGAAGACCATTGGCAATCAAGAAAAAGGTGCTTGACTATCTTACTTAGATTCGAGTCTAGATCCAGCTTTCTCTTTCGCCCACAGTGTGATTTTGCAAGTTTATAAGCTGCTTGTGCTTTGTTGGGAGTTTAGTATGACGTTTCCATTCCCGACTAATGCTGGAAGGATGACGATGAAGTAATTTTCCGATTTGAGAAAAATTCAGTCCTTTTGTACGGTAAATCAGAATAGTTTCACGTTCATCTATGGTAAAATGGTGGTAGCTCATAAGATTTCCTTTCGTAACTAGTTGGCTCAATTCTATTTTACTAGAAAATCTTATGAGTTTTTATTGTGCACTTATATTGTAGATTCAAGAGTTAAAACTTCAAATGATACTTGCTTATCCTTTGAAAGGGATCTAAAATCATACATAAAGTTTTGGAATAAAAAATGATGTCTGAAAACCTTTACATTTTAATAGATAATCTGTATAATAAATACAGAAAACGTTTGCATACGTATTTTCTATAGGAAAAAATAAAGGAGTTTTTTTATTTATGAAAAGAAACTATCGTCTACAGTCTCGGACGAGTGAAAAGCGTCATTATTTTGGGATTCGTCGCTTAAAAGTCGGAGTAGCATCTGTCGTAATTGCATCTAGCTTCCTTTTTGGAGGTGCCCAGTTAGCCAAAGCGGATGAAACAAAGGCTACGACTAGCCCTGCAACGGAAGCAGTATCAGCTGCTAATTCGGAAGTTTTGCCTAAGCCAGCAGGTGAAGCAAAAGCCGAGGAAGTGGATAGTTCAGCTAAAAAAGAAAGTTCAGAACAGGGAAGCTTAGGGCAAGCTGCTTTAGCAGAGGCGGTGCCAAGTCAATCTCCTGAAAATACAGAGGTACAGGAGTCGAAAGGAGCTAGTGCAGCTCCAGAAGCAGCTGGGCAGGAAGCAACGGAAGCTGCAGTGTCTAGTGAAAAAGACAAACAAGAGGCTGTTAGTCAGCCACTTGCTTCGGAAGCTTCTGCAAAAGCTGCTATTGAAGAAGGTCATATTCGTTTCCATTTCAAAACCTTACCATCGCAGAATCTAGATAGTTTAGGCTTATGGACCTGGGATGATGTCGAAACACCTTCTAGTCAAAAGGGAGGTTGGCCGACTGGAGCGACCAGCTTTGCAACAGCCAAAAAAGATGATTACGGTTATTACCTTGATGTCAAGATGGCTGAGAAACGAAGCAAGATTAGTCTTTTAATCAATAATACGGCAGGCCAAAATATTACAGGTGATAAGACAGTTGAGCTGCTGAGCCCTCAGATGAATGAGGTTTGGTTTGACAAAGATTATAATCCTCATACCTCCGAGCCTTTGAAAGAAGGAATGCTTCGGATCAACTACTATCGTACAGATGGTCAGTATGATAAGAAATCCCTCTGGCTCTGGGGAGATGTGCAACATCCAGGTCAAAATTGGCCAGATGGCGTAGACTTTGAAAAGACTGGGAAATACGGTCGCTATGTAGATGTTCCCCTGAAAGAAGCTGCAAAGATGATTGGTTTCCTGCTCTTAGATGAAAGCAAGTCCGGCGACGATGTAAAGATTCAAAATCAGGATTATAATTTTGCAAATTTGGGTAAGACCAGCCAGATTTTCTTGCGTGATGCGGATCCAACGGTTTATACCAACCCTTACTTTGTCAATGATATCCGCATGACAGGAGCCCAGCATGTTAGCTTGACAGAGATTGAGGCGACCTTCTCTACCTTAGAAAATGCTAAAAAAGAAGATATTCTGAAAAACCTGAAAATTACCAACAAGGATGGCGGCGAAGTCGCTGTTAAAGATGTGGCTCTGAATCCTAAGAATAAAAGTGCCAAATTGATTGGTGATTTTAACCAAGCTCAGTCACCTTATCTCATCAAATATGGCAACGACCAATTCAAAACCAGCATGAATTGGCAACTGAAGGACAGTATTTACAAGTATGATGGCGAATTGGGAGCGCGTGTTTCTCAAGCGGGCAAACAAGTGGACCTAACCTTCTGGTCACCAAGTGCGGACCAAGTTGATTTGGTAGTCTATGACAAAGAAAATCAGAATAAGGTCCTTGGTCGCCTGGCTATGCAGAAAGGAGAATCTGGCACATGGACCAGCAGCCTGACGCCTGAGAGCGGTCTAGGAATTTCTGACTATCGTGGGTACTTCTATCATTATGAAATTACTCGCGGCGGCAAAAAAGTTCTTGTGCTGGATCCCTATGCCAAGTCTTTAGCCGCTTGGAACAGTGAAGATGCGGACAAGGGAGATGCCTACAAGATTGCCAAGGCGGCCTTTGTAGATCCAAGTGAATATGGACCAAAAGACCTGACCTATGCCAATATTCCGAACTTTAAGAAGCGGGAAGATGCCTTGATTTATGAGGCCCATGTTCGTGATTTCACTTCAGATCCAGCTATTTCAAAGGATTTGAAATCTCAATTTGGAACCTTCTCAGCTTTCATTGAGAAATTGGATTATTTGAAAGACTTGGGAGTGACCCACGTTCAGCTCTTGCCAGTTCTGAGTTACTACTTTGTAAATGAGCTGAAAAATGCTGAGCGCATGGACAAGTACGCTTCCAGCAACAGCAACTACAACTGGGGTTATGACCCGCAAAACTACTTCTCACTGACGGGCATGTACTCCAGCGCGCCGACAGATCCAGCCAAGCGCATTGAGGAATTCAAAAATCTTGTCAACGAAATTCATAAGCGTGGCATGGGCGTTATCATGGACGTGGTCTATAATCATACGGCTAAGACATCTATCTTTGAAGATTTAGAGCCAAATTACTACCACTTTATGGATGCGGATGGGACGCCGAGAACTAGCTTTGGTGGCGGCCGCTTGGGGACTACTCACTATATGAGCAGACGGATCTTGGTGGATTCGATCAAGTATCTGACAGAGCAGTATAAGGTAGATGGTTTCCGCTTTGATATGATGGGAGACCATGATGCAGAGTCCATCCAAAAGGCCTTTGAAGAAGCTAAAAAGCTCAATCCAAATCTCATTATGCTGGGTGAGGGGTGGAAGACTTATGCAGGTGATGAAAATAAAGCTGTCCAGCCTGCTGACCAATCTTGGATGAAGTCAACAGACACGGTGGCTGTCTTCTCAGATGATATTCGCAACACCTTGAAATCTGGTTACCCTAATGAAGGAACGCCAGCCTTTATCACTGGCGGCAAACGCAATGTGGAAAATGTCTTCAAAAACATCAAGGCGCAGCCAACCAATTTCGAGGCAGATAGCCCAGGGGATGTGATCCAATACATTGCGGCCCATGATAATCTGACCCTCTTTGATATCATTGCCCAGTCAATCAAGAAAGATCCGGCAGTCGCTGCTAATAATCAAGAGATTCATCGCCGTCTGCGCCTAGGAAATCTGATGATGCTGACTTCGCAAGGGACACCATTTATCCACTCTGGTCAAGAGTACGGCCGGACCAAGCAATTCCGCGATCCTGCCTATAAATATCCTGTCTCCGAAGACAAGGTTCCAAACAAAGCGCATTTGTTGACCAATGAGGACGGCACGCCGTTTGAATACCCGTATTTCATTCATGATTCTTATGATTCGAGCGATGCGGTCAATCATTTTGACTGGATCAAGGCGACTGATGCGGAGAAGTTCCCTGAAAATGCCAAGAGCCGTGCCTATATGAAAGGCTTGATTGCCCTGCGCAAATCAACGGATGCCTTTACCCGCGGCTCCAAAGCAGAAGTGGATCAAAATGTGACTCTCATTACCCAGCCTGGCAAGGATGGCATTGAGAAAGAAGATCTTGTCCTTGGCTACCAAGTAGTTGCTTCGAATGGAGATATTTATGCAGTCTTTGTCAATGCGGATAAAAAGGAGCGAAACTTCAACTTTGGTGAAGCCTACAAACATCTAGCAGGCGCAGAGGTTGTGGCTGATGGCAATACCGCAGGAGTCACAGCTATTTCGAATCCAGCTGGTGTCACTAGAAACAGTAATGGTTTGACTCTAGCTCCGCTGACAGCGACAATTTTGCGGATTAAAAAGGCGAATCCAGCTCAAGAAGAAAAACCTCAAGACACCGCTAAAGACATTCAACAAGAACAGTCTGCTGCTTCAGCTAAAAATAGCACGCAAGCTTTATCAGCAAACGCACAAAAACCTCTTGCTTCAGGGGTCTCAGAGGTAAAAGAAGCGACCGGTCAGGCCGAAGATACTTTGCCAAAAACTGGTACAAGAGCTTCTCTATTGGCAGTTCTAGGTGGCTTCCTGATATTCTTAGCCGGCCTACTAACTTTTAGAAAGAGACAGTAACCATTCGACTCTGCAGTACAATGCTTCCTTGTGTAGCTTTGTGAGAAATCACTGTTTCGAAGGAACGATAGATAAAGAAAGACGACTTCTATTTTGGAAGTCGTCTTTTTTCAGTAATACGGGCTTGCGTCGCTATATAAAGTTTACACGCTTTTGCCCGGAAGCAGGCTGATTGGCAGGAAGTAGCCAGTTGAGGGTACTTCCTGATTGTTAATTTTTTTCAGCAGTAAATCTACCGAGAGTTTGGCAATATCCTTCAAGGGCTGTTTAATCGTAGCCAGTTGAGGATAATAATTTTCGACAAAATAGGTTCCGTCGTAGCCGATGATTTTTAAATCTTCAGGAATCTGTATGTTCAGTTCCTGAGCGACTTTCATCACCAAAATGGCTGTCAAATCATCTGAAGCAAAGATTGCATCCGGCTTGTTGTGGGTCAGAATGTGCTTGATTTCCATTTCTTTGCGGACGGGTGAGAAGTCACTGGAAACATTGATGATAGCAGCATCTGGCAGGACAGAGGCAAAGCCAGCATGGCGCAGGCCTGTTGGTGAGTTGGAGTTATCATTGCCAGTAATCATGATAATATTCTGAGCGCCTGCTTTGACCAGAGTCTGAGCAGCTAGTACCCCACCAGCGTAATTGTCCGAGGACACCACTGGAATATCGGGTGAAAGGTTGCGGTCAAAGGAGATGATGGGGGCTGTTACGCGATTGTAATCTTCGATTCCTAGGTTGTGGCTGCCGGAAATAATGCCGTCCACCTGATTGGCCTCTAACATCTCAATGTACTCGCGCTCCTTGTCAGAATCGTGCTCACTGTTGCAGATAATGGTTTTATACCCCTGCTTAAAAAGCTCGTGTTCCAGCTTGTCAATCAGCTCAGCATAGAAAATGTGACTAATATTCGGGAAAATAAGTCCGATTAACTTGGCGGACTTGCCCTGAAGACTGCGCGCCAGATTGTTAGGCTTGTAGGCCAACTCCCGCATGGCCTCCTCGACCCGAGAGATGGTTTTGCTGGATAAGTAACCTTTTCTATTGATAACGCGGGAAACGGTTGTGGGACTGACCCCTGCCAGTTTTGCTACATCAGTTAGTTTTGCGACCATAATCTAATTCATAGTAAGTACCGGTTGGATTGCCCTTGGTGATGGCAATGCCTGTCTGGTCTTCACCTGGGAAGACGCGACCGGAAAATACTTTCTCTCCTTTATTGATAAAAATTTCAAAGATGGATTTGTCGATAAAGATATTGACAGTTGTATCTTTGGTGTCAAGGCTGGTGCTGCGGCTGCTTCCAAAGTCTAGGGCATATTGTTCCCCTGCCTGACTGCGGTCGACGGTCACTTGCCCAGCCTTAAGATCGAAGTTGATGGTTAACCCCTTGCCGTCCTTATCTGCAAAAAGGACGATTTCATGTTCGGTGTCTGCTGCGAGATTCAGCTCTAGCTCGTAGCTATTCTTGCTCTTATCCAGCGCAGTGAAAGGCTGAGCATCCGCTCGTAAATCCTTGATGGCTGCGACTGGGTATTGATAGAGCTTGCCATCTTTCAGAGTTAATTCTTTCACTAGTGAAAAGGTTCCCTGATGGTCAAAGCGGTCAGACGGGTATTCCACATCTGGCAGACCTAGCCAGCTGACAGCAAAAGCTCGGCCGTCAGGAGCATTGAAAGCCTGAGTCGCGTAGCACTCAAAGCCATAATCCAGATTCTGAATCGGGCTTGGATTGAGCATTTTTGCTTGTTTTGTGTCAAACGATTGACCTATTTTATACATGTTTGGATAAATGTTATCATAGTCCAGAACGTCCTTGGACAGGCCTTGCGGGCAATAGAGCAGGACAGGCTGATCATTAATGAAGATCAGATTAGGGCACTCCATCATGTAGGCTGTCTTGTCATTATCAAAGTCCAAGTCACCAAGGGTTTCCCAGTTGGTGTAGTCATTGTCCACAGCCTTGTAGAGCTTGACATAGCCTTGCTTATCCAGATTTTGTCCGCCGACAATGGCATAGAATTGTCCCTTATAATTAAAAATCTGTGGATCGCGGAAGTGGTCGGTTGCTTCTGCCGGTTGCTCAATCAAGACCTTATCGATCTTCTCAATTTTCCCTTCTTTATCCAGCAATGCTCCGATTTGGTAAGGGTGGCGCACCCAGTTTTCGTCGCGGACATTTCCAGTATAAAAAAGGAAAAGCTTGTCATCAAACTGCATAGCAGAGCCAGAGTAGGCACCGTGGCTATCCAGTTTCGTATCTGGCAGCACTCGCACACCAGTTTCTGTGAAATGCACTAAATCATCACTTTCAAGCTGTACCCAGCATTTTAGACCGTGGGCTGCTCCAAAGGGAAAGTTTTGGTAGAAGACAATCCACTTGCCGTCAAAATATGAAAAGCCATTTGGATCATTTAGAAGCCCAGTTTTGGGTTCCACATGATAGGTGGCCCGCCAAGGAGATTTAGCGATATTGTCATTAATCTGTTGCAGTTCTTCTGCAGTCCAATCTTCGTAACGTCTGTAGCGTTTTTCAGTAGTCCAAGCCAATCTTTTGTCCTCCAATTATTTTTCTTACTTCTATAGTAAACGTTTTCCGCTCAAAAATCAACCTTTAACATTAAAAAAAATAAATTTCTGTAAAACGCTTGACATATTTTAGAGTTGTGATAAAATAATATTTGTAAAGGCGGTAAAATCGCTTTCAAAAAGTTTTACAATATTTTATAAGGAGATGTTTGCAAATGAATAATACTGAAATTGCAAAAAAAGTCATCGAAGCCTTGGGCGGACGTGAGAATGTCAACAGTGTAGCCCACTGTGCGACTCGTTTGCGTGTCATGGTAAAAGATGAAGAGAAGATCGACAAGGATACAGTCGAGAATCTGGAAAAAGTTCAGGGAGCCTTCTTTAACTCAGGTCAATACCAAATCATTTTTGGTACTGGTACGGTTAACAAAATTTATGAAGAAGTTGTAGCGCTTGGCTTGCCAACGTCATCAAAAGCTGAAATGAAAGCTGAAGCTGCCAAGCAAGGGAATTGGTTCCAACGCGCTATCCGTACCTTTGGTGATGTCTTCGTACCCATCATTCCAGTTATCGTAGCGACTGGTCTCTTCATGGGGGTTCGTGGACTGTTAACTGCGCTTGGTATGACACTTCCAGAAGATGTAACCACCTATACTCAAATCTTGACTGATACAGCCTTCATTATTCTACCAGGTCTGGTAGTTTGGTCAACTTTCCGCGTATTCGGTGGAAATCCAGCAGTTGGTATCGTTCTTGGTATGATGCTCGTTTCAGGTTCACTTCCAAATGCTTGGGCTGTTGCTTCTGGTGGTGAAGTGACTGCAATGCAGTTCTTCGGTTTCATTCCAGTTGTCGGATTGCAAGGTTCTGTTCTGCCGGCCTTCATTATCGGGGTTGTCGGAGCTAAGTTTGAAAAAGCTGTCCGTAAGGTTGTTCCAGATGTCTTGGATCTTTTGGTCACACCATTTGTAACCCTTTTAGTGATGTCTATTCTTGGACTTTTTGTCATCGGACCAGTCTTCCACGTCGTTGAAAACTATATCCTTATTGGTACAAAAGCTATCCTTGGCTTGCCATTCGGTCTAGGTGGTTTACTTATCGGGGGAGTTCACCAATTGATCGTCGTATCAGGTGTTCACCACATCTTCAACTTGCTTGAAGTGCAATTGCTTGCTGCTGACCATGCCAACCCATTCAACGCTATCATCACAGCAGCTATGACAGCTCAAGGTGCTGCGACTGTAGCCGTTGGTGTCAAAACTAAAAATCCTAAATTGAAAACTCTTGCTTTCCCAGCTGCTCTTTCTGCCTTCCTTGGTATTACTGAGCCTGCTATCTTCGGGGTTAACTTGCGTTACCGCAAACCATTCTTCCTTTCATTGATTGCTGGTGCCATCGGTGGTGGATTGGCTTCGATCCTTGGACTTGCTGGTACTGGTAATGGTATCACCATTATCCCAGGTACAATGCTTTACATCGGTAATGGACAACTTGTTCAATACATCCTGATGGTCGCTGTATCATTTGCCCTTGGTTTTGCTCTTACTTATATGTTTGGTTACGAAGATGAAGAAACTGTAACTGAAAAAGCTGAAACTGAAAAATTAGTTGAAGAAGAAACAACTGGCAATGTCCCAGCAGCTCTTCAAGATGAAACAATCATTTCTCCAGTTGTTGGTCAGGCTGTGGCTTTGGCTGATGTCAATGACCCTGTCTTTGCAAGTGGTGCGATGGGACAAGGGATTGCGATCAAGCCAACTGAAGGTGTTGTTTATGCCCCAGCTGATGCAGAAGTGACGATCGCTTTTGCCACCGGTCATGCCTATGGTTTGAAGACTGCTAATGGCGCTGAAATCCTTATCCACGTCGGAATTGACACAGTGTCTATGAATGGCGAAGGCTTTGATCAAAAAGTGTCTCAAGGTTCTACAGTTAAAGCTGGCGATGTTCTTGGAACTTTTGATTCAGCTAAAATCGCAGCAGCTGGTCTGGATGACACAACTATGGTCATCGTGACCAATACAGCTGATTACGCTTCTGTGACCCCAGTTGCGGCAGGAGCAGTGGCTAAAGGCGATGCAATTATTGAAGTGAAAGCCTAGTATTACTCATCGAAAATCAGTAAAAGAAAACGAACAAATGTCATGTTTGTTCGTTTTTTCTTGAGTGCTAAGATTTACAGAGGAAAATCTAAAATATAGAGCAATTTTCAATCTGGAAATATGCTATAATAAAGTATAAACAATACAAGAGGTGTTGAAATGACAAAATTGTACGGAAGTTTAGAAGCTGGCGGGACGAAATTTGTTTGTGCTGTGGGCGATGAAAATTTCAATGTTGTAGAAAAAACACAGTTTCCTACAACCACGCCGATTGAGACACTGGATAAAACGATTGCCTTTTTCTCTCGTTTTGACAATCTAGTGGGTCTGGCAGTCGGTTCTTTTGGTCCTATTGATATTGACCCTAATTCTGGAACCTATGGCTATATCACGACTACTCCAAAGCCACATTGGGCTAATGTGGATATCGTGGGAGCACTTCGTCGTGCTTTGAATGTACCAATTTACTTTACGACTGATGTCAATAGTTCTGCTTATGGTGAAGTTGTAGCCCGCAACAATGCTGGCGGCCGCATTGAAAATCTGGTTTATTATACGATCGGAACAGGAATTGGCGCTGGCGCCATTCAGCGTGGTGAATTTGTCGGCGGAACGGGTCACCCTGAGATGGGACACTATTATGTAGCCAAGCACCCGATGGATGAAGAAAAAGGCTTTAATGGCGTTTGTCCTTTCCACAATGGCTGTTTAGAAGGTTTGGCGGCTGGCCCTAGCTTAGAGGCGCGGACAGGTGTACGGGGTGAAAATATTGAGCTCAATAACTCTGTCTGGGATATTCAAGCCTATTATATTGCGCAGGCAGCTATTCAAGCGACGGTGACGTTCCGTCCAGATGTCATTGTCTTTGGTGGTGGTGTTATGGCGCAGCAACATATGCTAGACCGCGTTCGTGAGAAATTTACAGTTCTCCTGAATGACTATCTCCCTGTTCCAGATGTGCGGGATTACCTTGTCACACCGGCTGTAGCGGGAAATGGCTCTGCTACATTGGGGAATTTTGTCCTAGCAAAAGAAGTCAGCGAACGCCACGCAAAATAGGTAAAACAAGAGGTCTGAAATGTCAGGCCTCTTCTATCTGAGGTGAAATATGCAAAAAGCGATTGTCAAGGATATTTTCTTTTTACAGCAAAAATCAGCTCCTGCAACGAAAGACGACCTCTTTTTAGCTCAGGATTTGCAGGACACCTTGCTGGCTCATAGAGAGTCTTGCGTCGGACTTGCGGCCAACATGATCGGTGTTCAAAAGCGAGTGATTATTTTTATGTATGGCATGCTGTCCATGGTCATGTTTAATCCTATTCTCATCCAGAAATCAGGGCCTTATCAGGTGGAAGAAGGCTGTCTGTCACTGCCTGGAAGTCGGCAAACGACTCGTTACCAAAAAATAACGATTGAATATCTGGATCAGAATTGGCTAAAGAAGATCATCACTTTAGAGGATTTTTCAGCGCAAATCTGCCAGCATGAATTGGACCATTTGGAAGGTATCCTCATATAGGAAATGTATCTGGAAAGGATGGGAATAGAATGAAAGTATACAAGCGCGATGGAGCAAAATTTTATGCCATAGGCTTTTTCTTACTCTTTGCTATCTTTTTTATCATGGCTTTTGAATCTATGGATAAGGCCTCCCTTGAGTCAACAAGTCAAAATAGTAGCAATCAACTGGTTCATAGGACTTCTATCAGCAAGGAAGACCAAAGAAGCAGGTAGACTACTGAAGAAAGTAACAATATCTTCAATCCGCTCTATTGGGGGATGGGAACAGCCGCTATTTTTATGATAGTTCTAGGCTATATTTCGAATCATAAACCACCGATTTTAGAGATGGATGAGGTGGGAATAAGGCTGAGAGGCTTATCTGCTAAAAGAGAGAAGTACTTTTTGTGGCAGGAGATTGAGCAAATTGAATACGATATCTATCGATCTAGCATGACATCTTCAGAACCGACCAGTCGAATTTTATATTTCTATCCTAAAAATCAAGAGGAGAGCGCTGTCTCTTTAGACTTGGATGATGTGAAAAATACTAGCTTCAATGAACTTCATCAAGAAATTTCTCAACTTGCTCCTCATATCAAGTGGCTCTTTCCATAGAAATGAATGACGAGGGAGATTATTCTAGAGTAAGGATTTGCCCCTCTTATTTTAGGTTAAAAATATTAAGATTAAAAAACTTTCGATTGGTAGAACTGGGACTCTTGGTTCCAGTTTATTTTTCGTCAAAAAATAGTTCTCATAGAAACTTTTTTTCTTGACATCTATCTTTTTTGTGATAAAATAGTTCTCATGAAAACCAATTAGTTCTCTCGAGAACTAATATAGAAAGGAAGTTTGAATGGAAAAGCCGTTATTAGAAATGAAACACTTTGGCCGGCGAATGCAGCTGATGGTGGAAAAGCTTGCCAAAGACCAAGGTATTGAGTTCATGGCTGGGCCACAGGGGCAAGTTTTGCGTATTGTTGCCTGTCGTACGGAAGAGGGGAAGGACACTCTTATCAAGGATATTGAGCAGGAGTTGGATATTTCCAAGTCGGTGGCCAGCAACCTAATGAAAAGGATGGAGAAGAATGGCTTTATCCAGTTGGAAATGAGCAAGACAGACAAGCGGGCTAAATATATCCGTCTCACTCCGCAGTCTCAGGAGAACATGAGGAAAATTCGTGACTTTTTTGATGAAATGGACCGTCGTCTTTTGGAGGGGATTTCTGAGCAGGAATTACTGATTTTTTCTCAAGTGCTGACTAAATTTTATCAAAATATCGAAAGTCTAGAAAATGGAGGAAAAGATGTTTAAGTTATTTAAACGGCTGACGGCAAGGGAAGTGGGCATGATTCTACTCAGTGTACTCTTCACTTGCCTGACAGTATATCTAGAATTAGAGGTTCCGACCTATATTTCGGCGATTACGGAGCTGCTGCAGACGCAGGGAACGGCTTTAGCGGATTTGTGGGAACCTGGGCTGAAAATGGTTGGCTTGTCCTTTGCCAGCTTTTTGTCTGCTACTGTAGTTGGATTTTTTGCAGCTCGTCTAGCTGCCAGTTTTACGCAGAGTCTGCGGAGCGATATTTTCAACCGTGTGCTGGATTATTCACAGACGGAGATTAAGAAATTTTCAATCCCTAGTCTGCTGACTCGGACGACGAATGACATTACCCAGATACAGACCTTAATTACCATGGGGCTGCAGGTGGTGACCAGGGGACCGATTATGGCGATTTGGGCTATGACTAAGATTATCGGCAAGTCAGAGAGTTGGCTGATGGCGGTTCTCATTGCCGTTATAGTCAATATCCTGATGACAGCAGTCTTGATGACACTTGCCTTTCCCAAGCAGTCGGTTGCACAGCGTTTAGTCGATAAGCTAAACAGTATCACTAGAGAGAGTTTGACGGGAATTCGCGTAGTCCGGGCCTACAATGCTGAAGATTATCAAGATGAGAAGTTTGCGGCAGCTAACGATCAAGTAACCCGACTGAATCTCTTTATCAGTCGGTTGATGGCTATTATGAATCCAGTCATGATGGGGATTTCCAGTGGTTTGACTCTGGCGATTTACTGGATTGGTGCTTATTTGATTCAGGAGGCTGGGCTGCAGGAGCGTCTCCCACTCTTCAGTGATATGGTCGTCTTTATGTCCTATGCTATGCAGATTGTGATTGGATTCTTGCTCATGGGGGCCCTCTTCATCGTCTTGCCTCGGACCATTGTATCCGCTGGCCGGATTAATGAAGTGCTGGGTCTGCAGTCATCTATCGTAAGTCCGGAACAGCCTAAGGCAGCAGCGGATAGCAAGGGAGAAGTGGTCTTTCGAGATGTGTCCTTCCGCTATTCCAAGAATTCAGAAGCGGTCATTGAGCATGTTAGCTTTACAGCGCAGGCTGGTGACACCGTAGCCTTTATCGGCTCGACTGGTTCAGGAAAATCTACGCTGGTCAATCTCATTCCTCGTTTCTATGATGTGACAGAAGGAGAGATTCTGGTAGATGGTGTCAATGTTCAGGATCACCAGCTGGAAGATCTGCACAATAAGGTCGGCTATATCCCGCAGAAGGCGGTGCTTTTCTCTGGCGATATTGAGAGCAATCTAGACTTCGGTCAAAGCCAGGAAAGTCCACTGGATGCTCAGGCCATGTGGGAGGCTCTTGACCTAGCTCAGGCCAAGCCATTTGTCCAAGAGAAGGAAAAAGGGCTGAAGTCAGAGGTGGCTCAAAGCGGAACTAACTTCTCTGGTGGTCAGCGTCAGCGGTTGGCCATTGCCAGAGCTTTGGCTCGTAAGCCAGAAATCCTTATCTTTGACGATTCCTTCTCAGCCCTAGACTATAAGACAGACCGCATTTTGCGCAAGGAACTGGCCGAGCGGACGCAGGATATGACCAAGCTAATCGTGGCACAGCGAATCTCTACCATCATGGATGCGGATCAAATCTTGGTCTTGGATGCTGGTAAGGTGGTTGGTCAAGGTACCCACCGAGAGCTTTTGGCAAATAACGCGGTCTATCAAGAAATTGCCTACTCACAACTATCCAAGGAGGAATTAGAAAATGGAAAATAAGAAGTCTTCATTATTTAGCCAGATGCAGCCTTATCTCAAAGGCTTCCAGCTTCCTCTTGCTTTGGCATTTGTGGGAGCTGTCTTGTCAAACATTATTACGGTTTATGGACCAAATAAACTAAAGGAAATTACCAATCTTATCTCAGAGGGTCTGGGCAGCAGCATTGATTTAAAAGCTGTGTCAGAGATTGCCCTTCTGCTGACGGTACTCTATGCAGCTGGAGCTTTGCTAAACTATGGGCAGTCCTTTATCATTAGTTCGGTGATTCAGCATTTCTCCAAGCGACTGCGGACGGCCATTGCGGAGAAGATTAATAAACTGCCGCTGGGCTATTTTGACGGTCATTCGCAGGGGGATACTCTGTCGCGCGTGACCAATGATGTGGATACGGTCGGCCAGTCTCTTAACCAGAGTTTAGGAAGTGTTATTTCTTCTAGCCTGCTCTTAGTGGCTGTGGTCTTGACCATGTTCTTCATGAACTGGATCTTGGCCTTGGTAACGATCATTGCTAGTCTGTTGGGCTTTGTCTTTGTTGGTCTGATTATGGGCAAGTCTCAAGGGTATTTCACTGCCCAGCAAAACAATCTAGCCGCTGTTAACGGCTATGTAGAAGAGATGTACTCCGGTCATAATGTCGTTATTAGCTACAATGCTATCGAGCAGTCAAAGGAGCGCTTTGCGGTCCTTAATCACAATCTCTATAATAGTATTTGGAAATCTCAATTTATCTCAGGAATCATGATGCCGCTCATGATTTTCACAGGAAACTTTGCCTATGTGCTGGTTATTTTGGTCGGTGCGGCTCTGGCAATTGATGGTTCCATCAGTATCGGGGTTATCGTAGCCTTCATGGTCTATGTGCGGACTTTCTCTCAGCCTCTGTCACAGATTGCCCAAGGAATCACTGTCTTGCAACAGGCTGGTGCAGCTATGGGACGGGTCTTTGAGTTCCTGGATGAGGCAGAAATGGAAGCTGATGACCATAAGGAGCGCCAGCTGGAGACGGTTAAGGGAGACGTGGCTTTTGAAGAGGTCTTCTTTGGCTACAAGCCAGACCAGACCATTATTCATGATTTCTCAGCTCAGGCCAAGGCTGGACAGAAGATTGCTATTGTCGGACCGACTGGTGCTGGTAAGACGACCATCGTTAATCTGCTCATGAAGTTCTATGAAATTGACAAAGGACGCATCACCATTGATGGAATAGATATTAAGAATATGAAACGTTCCGAGGTTCACGATGCCTTTTCAATGGTCTTGCAGGATACCTGGCTCTTTGAGGGGACTATCCGAGAGAACTTGATTTATAATCAGGAGCATGTCACGGATGAAGCGGTCATTGCAGCAGCCAAAGCAGTCGGAGTTCATCACTTTATTCAAACCTTGCCAAAGGGTTATGACACGGTGCTGGATGATACGGTCAGTCTGTCTGTCGGTCAGAAGCAGTTGCTGACAATCGCTCGTGCTCTACTGAAAGACGCACCGCTCTTGATATTGGATGAGGCAACTTCATCTGTGGATACGCGGACGGAGGAGCTGATCCAAAAGGCTATGGACAAACTCATGGAAGGACGGACTTCCTTTGTCATCGCCCACCGCCTATCCACTATCCGCAATGCAGACCTCATCTTGGTTATGCGCGATGGAAATATCATCGAGCAGGGCAATCATGATGAACTCATGGAGCAGCATGGCTTCTATGCAGACCTTTACAACAGTCAGTTTGAGGAAGGCGAAGTAGCTTAAATTTAGCAATGAAATAGTCTACTATAGAATGGCACGGCTTAGGCTGTGCTTTTTCTGTAACTAGTGCATCGGTCGCTTCATTGGAAATTTAACAGTTAGATTTTGTGGTATTTTATTTAAGCAACATTTACAGTTTTATAAAAATATGATAAAATAGTTATAAATTTTAGTATATCTTAGGGAGGAAATCATGAAAAAATTTTTTAACTATCTTGTCATCTCTTTAGCTGTAGTTCTGCTGGTGGCATGTGCTCCTAAAAAAACGGGTGGGAACGGTGTTTCCGGTAATAATCATGTTGAAGTGAAAATTAAGGATGGTACTTATGTATTGCCCAAAGATGAGTCTTCGGATTCTAAGTATCTAGCTTTGAATGTTGAAATTAAAAATAAGAGTAATAAACAATTATATATCAGTGATAATGACATCACTCTTTATAATTCTGATGATGAAAAAATTAGTTCGATCAATGTCTATGATTCTAGTGACAAGTTCAAAACAATGTCTTATGAAAAGGTTGCTAAGGATAAGAGCGTTAGTGGTTATGTAGTATTTGAAGTAAATCCAAAGGATACTTACGAACTTCATTATTCTCCTCTGTACACAGATATTGGCAAGAAAGAGCCAGAAGAAGTCACCATCAAAGTTGATGCTAAAAAGTATGCGGATAATGTGGATAAAATGGAAGACTTGGCTAAAGAATATGTAGAAAAAGTCTTCTTGAGTGGAGACGCTTCAGGAAAAGCAGAAAATGTGAGTTCGAAGCAGTCCGATCAAGCGGTTGTGACAACCTTGACAACAAAAAATGATGACAAGAAAAAAGAAGGCAAAGCTGATCAATTTGTTCTAGGAGGAGACTTGGAGAAAGATCGAGCTAATTTCATGACAAGCTTTACCAAAGAGTTTGGGGAAGAATTCTCTTACTACACGCCATCAGAAGCTGAATTGCGGACATTTGCTGAAGCATACACTAAAATGAATGCGAAACGTGCAAAAGTAACTTACCAAGTGGCTTCTTTCTTGCCAGAAAGTGCGACAGTTTACGTTAGACCAGAAACGATTGGCCTAGAAAACATTCGGACTTACGACTTGGTCTCTAAATTTGTTAATGAGCATCGAGCAGAATATTCTGATTACAACGATGCATATAAGGCAGCAGAGAAATATATTTTAGAGCAAGCGCCTAGTCAGTTTGACAGTATTCCTTTGGTTACACCTAAGTATATGGAATCTGAAGGTTATGAGCTGAAATTCACGAAAAAAGATGGCAAATGGGTTGTCGATAGCTCAGATGATTATGGGTATAAATACCTTGTCCGCTCCTTCAGTGGAAGTCTGTATTAATGCTTAAAGGAAAGTAAATTTGTCTTATTATCAGCCACAGTGGTTGGTGATAAGCTAAGATCTAGAGAGGACCTGCTGGGTCTTCTCTTTTTAGATGTTTAAAGTTCAGCAAATGTCTGTTTTAAATTTGTCGACATTGCGAAATCCAAAAGCATTCGGCTTGAGGACTTTCATGAGAATGTTGGTTAGCGTTAAAATGGGGAAATCTGGAGTGTTGTTCTTCTTCTTTTGGGCTTTGATGAAGTTTTAAAAATAGGATTTTACGATTGAAGCTTGTCGGGAAGTACGCCAAAGAATTTTTCATCCTGCTTCTCTTAAAAATGGGTGAGCAGGAGTTGGTACAGTTGCTAGCCCTTCTTGAATTTTCTAAAATAGCTGAGTAGTGCATGATCATTCTTCGTGCAGTGCTGCTCTTGATTTTGGACGAGGTGACTTCTTCGGTGGATACGCGGACAGAGGAGTTGATTCAAAAAGCTATGGACAAACTCATGGAAGGCCAGACTTTCTTTGTCGCTGCTCACCGCTGACCACTATTCGCAATGCGGACCTGATCTTGGTCGTGCGCGATGGGCATATCATTGAGTAGGGCAACCATGACTAGCACATGGCGGTTTATAGCTTCTATGCTGACCTTTACAAGAGTTAGTTTAAGGAAAAGCAAGAAGCAAGCTAAAATAGAAAAATTGAACTCTAGCAATTTGAATGGTTGGAACTCTGTTTTTAGTATGGTATAGTAGATAGTAGAAATGGAGAAGCTCATGGAAATAGAGGTTTTAATGATGGCTTTTGACAAGAGTCGTATACCCCTGCTGGTCTAGAGCAAGATTCCAGAGCAAATGTTTGAAAAGTATGAAGGATAAGATGAAAGATTATCGTGTTTTCTATCAAAAGCTGACAGCTCCCTTGCGGCGACGTCCCAGCTTACTCAAAGTTTTGATTTGTTTTAACCGATTGATGACCCTGCTCATGCCCTTGGTTTATGCTGGAGTGCTATTCAATGCCTATCTGGTTGGAACCTGGCGAGGGTTGCTGCTTTATCTCTTGTTACCGGCGGCGGGGTTTATTGTTTTGTCGCTGGTTCGTCGGCGCATCAACCAGCCTCGGCCTTATGAGAGCTGGGACTTCAGCCCCTTACTGGCTAAGGATGTGTCCGGAGAATCTATGCCCAGCCGTCATGTTTTTTCCTCTACGATTATTGCCATGTCAGCCTTGTCACTATCTCCTTGGTTTGGTTTCATATTGCTGTTTTTGACGGCGCTTTTAGCACTGGTTCGAGTGCTTGGTGGAGTTCACTATCCTAAGGATGTCCTGGTCGGCTATGCCTGCGGGCTTTTAGTTGGCAGCCTTCTATATCTTTTTTGAAGATGTCATTTTTCCTATTTTGCTACATCAAAGTTGCGTGGTGTAGCTTTTGATTTGTCCAATTTCACTTATATCTTCTTTCGATTGATTTTTCTGGAGTATGATGTAAGAAAACGCTTTTTCTCAGAAAAGTGATATAATGAGAGGAGAATAAGGGGGTAAGTGTATGGCAAAAACAAGATTATACCTAATCCGTCACGGCAAAACGATGTTTAATACAATCGGGCGAGCTCAGGGCTGGAGCGATACTCCGTTGACAGCAGAAGGCGAACGCGGTATCCGTGAATTGGGGATTGGTTTGCGTAAAGCGGGTATTGATTTTAAACTAGCTAGATCCAGTGATTCAGGTCGGACGATTCAAACAATGGGGATTATCCTGGAAGAGCTGGGCTTGACTGGGAAGATTCCTTATAGGTTTGACAAGCGCATCCGCGAGTGGTGCTTTGGCAGCTTTGACGGGGGATATGACGGTGAGCTCTTTATGGGAGTCATGCCTCGGGTCTTTAATGTCGAGCATGTTCACCAGCTCAGCTATGCCGAATTGGCTGAAGGTTTGGTTGAGGTGGATACAGCTGGTTGGGCAGAAAACTGGGAAAAACTCAGCAGCCGCATTTGGGAAGGCTTCTCAGCTATTGCTGAAGAGCTGGAGGCTTCTGGTGGTGGCAATGCTTTGGTTGTTAGCCATGGAATGACCATCGGAACCTTCGTCTATTTGATAAACAGAAGCCGCCCTCATGGACTTGACAATGGTTCTGTGACCATAGTGGATTATGAAGACGGGAAATTCAGTGTTGCTTGTGTTGGAGATATGTCCTACCGTGAAGTTGGAAAAGAGGAGCTGGAGGCAGAAGCTTGAAAAGAGGTCACCATGCTAAGAAAAACTTTTCTTTGTATCGACTGATAAACTGGGTCTTGTTTTTAGGGCTTGGGCTTGGATTGCTAGTTGCTTTATGGCTATTTCAAGGGAAGGATCAACATGTCCAAAAACCTGCTGATGAAAATCTTGAGGTCTTGGAGTCGAATTTACCCAATGTTTCAGTTGATGACTGGGAATTGATACTGGTCAATCGCAGCCATCTTCAGGAAGATGCGCCCCCTCAATTGACTCAAATTGATGATATTCAGGTAGACAGCCGTATTGCTGAAAATACCAGAAAATTCTTGGCCGCGGCACAGAAAATTGCACCGGGAGAAACTTTGATTTCGGGCTATCGAAGTCGAGCGGAGCAGGCAGAAATTTATGAAGAAGCCCTAGCCTTGGCAGAGGAAGAGGGGCTTTCTCGACAAGAAGCGGAACAAGAGGTGCAAAAACGAATTCAGATTCCTGGCGCCAGCGAACATCAGACAGGCTTGGCTATTGATATGAGTGAGCCAGAAGGTCAGGAAGATGAAGTGGCCGATAAGATTGCGGAAATTGCTCCCAGATATGGCTTTATTCTACGCTATCCTGAGGGAAAAAGCGATATTACTGGAGTGGATTTTGAGAATTGGCACTATCGCTATGTCGGCGTAAAATCTGCTCAATACATGCAAAAGCATCATTTAGTCTTAGAAGAATACCTAGCTCTTTTAGAAGCCGCAGATAAGTGAGTTTTTTCTGAACTAATTTATAGATAAAAAATCAGCTTGCTCGTTTGAGCAGCTGATTTTTAACTTTTTTATTTTAAACCAGACCTTGGGCGATCATGGCGTTGGCTACATTTTCAAAGGCTGCAATATTGGCACCAGCAAGATAGTCCTTGCCAAGTCCATAAGTTTCAGCAGTAGTTTTAGCTGTATTGAAGATGTTGGTCATGATGTCTTTGAGACGGCCGTCAACTTCTTCGCGAGTCCAAGATAGGCGCAGGCTATTTTGGCTCATTTCTAGAGCGGATACAGCTACACCACCAGCATTGGCAGCTTTAGCAGGACCATAAAGGATTCCGTTTTCTTTGTAAACTTTGATAGCATCAAGGTCGCTCGGCATGTTAGCACCTTCAGAAACGACTTTAACTCCTTGGGCAACCAAACGTTTGGCCGCTTCCCCATTGATTTCATTTTGAGTGGCACATGGAAGAGCGATGTCGTAGTTACCAGCGTAAGTCCAGACAGAACCTTCATAGTAAGTAGCAGTAGCTTTTTCAGCAGCGTATTCTGTCAAGCGAGCACGGCGGTTATTCTTCACATCTGCTAGGAGGTCGAAGTCGATACCATTTTCATCAATAACATAACCATTTGAGTCAGACACAGAGATAACGGTAGCACCAAGTTCAGTTGCTTTTTGCAGAGCGTATTGAGCAACGTTACCTGAGCCAGAAATAACCACTTTTTTACCAGCAAAGCTGTTACCGTTAGCTTTGAGCATTTCTTCAGTGTAGTAAACCAAACCATAGCCAGTAGCTTCTGGGCGAATCAAGCTACCACCAAATCCAAGAGGTTTACCAGTCAGGACACCCGCATCAAATTGGTTAAGACGTTTGTATTGCCCGTAAAGGTAACCAATCTCACGTCCACCAACACCGATATCGCCGGCTGGGACGTCAAGTGATGGTCCGATGTATTTTTGCAATTCAGTCATGAAGCTTTGGCAGAAGCGCATGACTTCGGCATCAGTCTTTCCTTTAGGATCGAAGTCTGATCCACCTTTACCTCCACCGATTGGAAGTCCAGTCAAAACATTTTTAAAGATTTGTTCGAATCCGAGGAATTTCAAGATCCCTTGGTTTACAGTTGGGTGGAAACGCAGACCGCCTTTATAAGGACCAACTGCTGAGTTGAATTGCACGCGATAACCACGGTTAACTTGTACTTTACCTTCGCGGTCCACCCAAGGAACACGGAAGCTAATCACACGTTCAGGCTCAGTGATACGGGCCAAGATATTTTCTTCGATGTATTCAGGATGCTTTTCAAAGACTGGCTCAAGCGTACTGAGAAACTCTTCAACGGCTTGGAGGAATTCTGCCTCGTGTCCGTTGCGGGCTTTTACAGTTTCAAAAGTGCTTTGTATATATTCTTTAGCAGTTGTCATGGTGATTCTCCTTTGAAAGATTGTATTCTTACGGGGTCAATTATAGCAGAGATTTTTCCGCTTGTAAAGAAAAAAGTTGAATTTTCTGAAAATTCCCACGATATTTTTTCTGAAATATTCTTAAAAATTAGGGAGGTAAATACCGAACATTTTAGTAGAAAAATGGGATAAACTCTTTATAGGAGGAACTTTAATGATATAATAGAAGAAAACTAAGGAATATGAGGTCAAAATGATGACGACAACCAAGACACAAATTGCGGGTTTTGAATTTGATAACTGTCTGATGAATGCAGCAGGAGTGGCCTGTATGACAGTCGAAGAGTTAGAAGAAGTTAAAAACTCTGCTGCAGGAACTTTTGTGACCAAGACGGCGACATTGGACTTCCGTCAGGGCAACCCAGAGCCTCGCTATCAGGATGTTCCGCTGGGCTCTATCAACTCTATGGGCCTGCCCAACAATGGTTTAGACTACTATCTGGACTACCTGCTGGAGCTGCAGAAAAGCGAACCAGATCGGACCTTTTTCCTCTCACTGGTTGGCATGTCGCCAGATGAGACTCATACTATTCTCAAAAAAGTTCGGGCAAGTGATTTTAAAGGGATTACCGAGCTCAATCTCTCCTGCCCGAATGTACCTGGCAAGCCTCAGATTGCTTATGATTTTGAAACAACGGCAAAGATTTTGTCAGAGGTTTTTGCTTATTTCACCAAACCGCTAGGTATCAAGCTGCCTCCTTACTTTGACATCGTGCATTTTGACCAAGCTGCCGCGATCTTCAATCAATACCCGTTGGCTTTTGTCAACTGTGTCAATTCGATTGGAAATGGTCTTTACATTGAGGATGAGTCTGTCGTTATCCGTCCGAAAAATGGTTTTGGTGGTATTGGCGGCCAGTATATCAAGCCGACGGCTCTAGCCAATGTCCATGCCTTTTACCAACGCCTCAAACCAGAAATCCAAATCATTGGAACCGGTGGTGTCTTGACCGGCCGAGATGCCTTCGAGCATATCCTTTGCGGAGCCAGCATGGTGCAGGTAGGAACGACCCTTCATAAGGAAGGTGTGGCAGCCTTTGAGCGCATCACTGCAGAACTCAAGGCGATTATGGAAGAAAAAGGCTATGAAAGTCTGGACGATTTCCGAGGGAAATTGAAGTATATTGAAGATTAAATTATCAAAGTAAGTATGTTATTGGGTAGGATGAGTTTATTTTCCTGCCCTCTTCTTTTGATTTCTAGGAATCTCCTAATCAAAATTCTATAAAAGTTCACTATTTTATGAGAAAATAGACACAAAGAAATGAGGTGTTTTTATGGCAGAAATTTATCTAGCAGGCGGTTGTTTCTGGGGCTTAGAAGAATATTTTTCTCGGATTGAGGGTGTTGAGGAGACGACAGTAGGCTATGCCAATGGTCAAGTGGAATCCACTAATTATCAACTGATACACCAGACCGACCATGCGGAAACAGTGCAGGTAGCCTATGATGAAAAGCGGCTTAGTCTGCGGGAGCTCCTGCTCTATTATTTCCGGGTTATTGATCCTCTGTCAGTCAACAAGCAGGGAAATGATGTGGGACGTCAGTATCGGACTGGCGTTTACTACGTCCGTGAAGCGGATCGATCCATTATCGAGCAGGTTTTTGCGGAGCAGGAGGAGCAGCTTGGACAAAAGTTAGCTGTAGAGTTAGAACCTCTGAAGCATTATATCTTAGCTGAGGACTACCATCAGAACTATCTCAAGAAAAATCCGACTGGCTATTGCCACATCAATGTCAATGATGCTGCACAGCCTTTGGTGGATGCTGGGTATTATCCCAAGCCTAGCCGGCAGCAGCTGAAAGACAAGCTGACCGAAGAGCAGTATCAGGTGACCCAGCAGAGTGCGACGGAGCGCCCCTTCCAGAATGCCTACAATGCTACTTTTGACGCAGGAATCTATGTTGATGTGACAACTGGGGAGCCACTCTTTTTTGCGGCTGACAAGTTTGAGTCAGGATGCGGCTGGCCTAGCTTCGCTCGTCCTCTTGCCAAGGATGTCGTCAGGTACTATGAAGATAAGAGCCACGGTATGGAGCGGATTGAGGTGCGTAGCCGTTCTGGTAATGCCCATCTAGGCCATGTCTTTGCCGATGGGCCTCAGGAATTGGGTGGCCTGCGTTACTGCATCAACTCAGCAGCTCTGCGATTTATCCCAAAAGAGCAAATGGAAAAAGAGGGCTATGGCTATCTGCTCACATATATGAAATAAAAGGCTTTTAAGGCCTTTTTTGTGAAAATTGACAAAATTTTTTAGATAAGGGATCATGTACATACGAAAAAAGGGAGAGAAAGATGCGTGTAAAAAAATTCTTTATTATTTTAGCTATATTTATGGCGGTGCTTACTTTAATAGCTTGTCAATCTACGGCGAAAAGGACTACCAGCTCCACATCTTCTTCTATTCAAAAAGGTAAGATTACAAAGAATCCAAAATCAGACAAGGAGACCGGTTCGAATAGTCAGAAAGATTCAAAGAACAGCCAGACTTCAGCTTCTAGTACTACCATTCCCGAGAGTAACGCAGCAACAGCGCTAGATGAAGTGATGAATAGCTTGCCTCAAGATGCCCAGTCTGCCAAGACAGATAAAATTTATGCAACAGGCAATGCCAAGGTTTATTATCGTTCCTTTGGAGAAGGATCTAGCGCTCAAACGCCTGATTTCAAAGGTTATACTGAGGAGAAAGTTAGAGAAATTCTTGGTGCACCAGAGGCCGTGATAAGGGATTCGAACTATATTAAAGAGACCTTTAAGCGCCAAGAGTTAGAAAATTTAAAAGCGCTCTACCAAAGCCAATATGTGACGGAAGAGCAGGCAAGGGCTTTCTATGTGGTAGCAGCAGATATTGCACAAGCTGTCGGCTTGGGACAAGACTATCAGTTGGACAGCGATTATATTTTATATAGTTACAAGCAAAATAAAGTTTATCTGATTTTCTTTGAAGGAGAGTTAAAATATATCACTCCTCACCCGGACTATCTTTATTTTAAATAAAGTATCAAAATCCCTTGCACTATTTTCCTAGGCTTGTTATAATAGCTAAAATCTCTTGAAACCAAGTGTTGGGAAAGTGAGGATATGCGGATGAAGGCATACACAAATGTCAATTTGGTGACCTGCGATAGCGATTTTCATATTTATCGAGAAGGTCTGCTGGTTGTGGAGGATGAACGCATTGCCTACTGTGGTGCCTATGATGAGGCTTGGCTAGAACAATGCAGTGAGCTAGTAGATTACGAGGGAGCTTGGCTCATGCCAGGGCTGGTCAACTGCCATACACACTCGGCCATGACCTTGCTACGTGGGATTCGTGACGACAGCAATCTGCACGAATGGCTGGAGGACTATATCTGGCCAGCAGAAAGTCAATTCACGGAGGATCTAACGACTGAGGCTGTCCAGCTGGCTCTGGCTGAAATGCTGCTGTCAGGAACAACGACTTTTAACGACATGTATAATCCTCAGGGAGTGGATATTGACCGAATTTACCAGATCGTGCGGCAGTCTGGTATGCGCTGCTATTTCTCCCCAACGCTCTTTAGCTCAGCAACAGAAACGGCAGAAGAGACTCTGGCACGTACTCGGACCATTATTGAGGAAATTCTCTCCTATGAAGATGCAGATTTTCAGGTTATGGTGGCGCCACATTCGCCCTATGCCTGTAATGAAGAACTGCTCAGGGGCAGCCTTGAGTTAGCGCGTGAGCTGGACTTGAAGCTTCATATCCATGTGGCTGAGACTCAGGAAGAAAATAAAATCATCTTAGAACGCTACGGTAAAAGGCCTCTGGCTTTCTTGAAAGGGCTAGGCTACTTGGAGCAGCCAGCAATTTTTGCTCACGGAGTTGAGCTGAATCCGTCAGAAATTGCAGATTTAGCAGCTTCTCCAGTCAGCATCGCCCACAATCCTATCAGCAACCTCAAGCTGGCTTCCGGTGTAGCTCCAGTGACAGACTTACTAACTGCTGGTGTGACCGTTGGCCTCGCGACAGACTCTGTCGCTTCTAATAATAATCTGGACATGTTTGAGGAAGGTCGGACAGCTGCCCTTCTTCAGAAGATGTGTGCAGGTGATGCGACCCAGTTTACGATTGAGCAGGCCTTGAAGGCTTTGACCATCGAAGGAGCTAAGGCGCTGGGTTTGGAGAACAAAATCGGCAGTCTGGAAGCGGGCAAGCAAGCCGATTTCATTGCCATTCAACCCAAGGGACGACTTCACCTCTATCCTTTGGAAAATATGTTATCGCACCTAGTATACGCCGTTAAGGGTAGTGATGTTCAGGATGTCTACATTGCTGGGCAGCAGGTCGTTCAGGATGGACAAGTGCTGACGGTTGATCTAGAAAGTTTTGTTTAAGTGTGAAAGTTTAAAATTCAACAAAACAATTAGAAATCGCTTGCAATTTCAAAAAATTATGCTATACTTAGTCTATGGATTGTTACTGGTCAAGCAGGCAAAACCTAAACAAATACGAGATATGAAGCAGTTCTTGCTTTTTATTTGGTGTGTGTTTAGGTTTTTTTGTTACCTATTTTCCGGGAATAGGATGCAAACTGACGACCTAAAAAATACAAGGAGGTCCATTATGGCTAAAGATTATACAGAATTAGCTCAGGATATTGTTGCTCATGTGGGCGGCAAAGACAACATTACCAAATTGGTACACTGTGTGACGCGCTTGCGTTTTTCTTTAAAAGACGAATCCAAGGCTGACACAGATTATCTGATAAAGCGGGACGGAGTTGTAACGGTTGTGAAGGCCGGAGGTCAATACCAAGTCGTTATCGGTAATCATGTACCAGATGTCTACGACACTGTGCTCAAAGTCGCTGGAATTGCTGGCGAAGGCAGTGTTGATGCAGATGACGATGTAGTAGAAGGGAATCTTTTTGACCGCTTCA
Organism: Streptococcus sinensis; assembly: GCF_000767835.1. GTDB lineage: Bacteria > Bacillota > Bacilli > Lactobacillales > Streptococcaceae > Streptococcus > Streptococcus sinensis. Next base: position 40,330 of record NZ_JPEN01000099.1, read on the forward strand.
TTGCCCTCGTATCTGGGCTCTTCCAACCAATGTTGGGTACCTTGTCAGCGGCCGGTATGATTAAAGGTGTAGTAGCCATTATGGCAGCTCTTGGTGTGCCTGCTACAGATGGCGCTTATGTTGTGCTCAATGCAGCTGGAGATGGACTTTTCCAATTCTTGCCTTTAATTTTGGCGATTACAGCTGCTAAACGTTTCAAGATGAATCCCTTTACAGCTTTAGCTATTGGTTTTGCTTTGGTTTATCCAAATATCGCAGCAAGTTTTGCAGGAGAACAGCCGCTTTATACGCTTTTTGCAGGCACACCGATTGAGTCTCCGATTTTCTCAACTTTCTTCGGTCTTCCGATTATCTTCCCGGCATCTAGCTATCTGTCAACGGTACTGCCAGTGATTGCAGCTGTTTGGGCAGGCGCTAAGATTGAAAAAGGCTTCAAAAAAATCATCCCAGATGTTGTAAAAGTCTTTATTGTGCCGTTCTTTACTCTTTTGATTACAGTTCCATTGGCCTTCCTTGTCATCGGTCCGGTCATGACTTGGGCTTCTGATTTGGTCGGTGCTCTCTTTACTGGTATCTATGACTTTAGCCCAGTGGTATACGGTATCGTCCTAGGGGCTGCTTGGCAGGTTCTGGTGATGTTTGGTCTCCACTGGGGCTTGGTGCCGCTGGCAATCTTGGAACTGCAAAAAGGCCCAGGCGTCATCCTTGTTGCCACTATTGCAATCTGTTTTGCTCAGGCAGGTGCCCTGCTCAATATCATGATGCGTACTAAGGAAGATAAGGTCCGTCAACTCTCTATTCCAGCTTTCATCTCAGCTCTCTTTGGTGTAACGGAGCCAGCTATTTACGGTATCACGCTTCCTATGCGCTTACCATTCATCATGACTTGTATTTCAGGAGCGTTGACTGGTGCTTATCTGGCTTTCTTTGATGTGAAAATGCAGGTTATGGGCGGTATGGGACTTTTTGCCATTCCATCCTTTATTGAAGCTGGAAATGGCATGACTCTCGTTCACTTTCTGATTGCAATTGTAGCTAACTTTGTTCTTGGCTTTGGCTTGACTCAGCTAGTCAAGATTCCAAATCTTTTTGGAGAAGCTGCTTCAGAACCTCAGGATGTTGAAAAAAAAGAATTTGCGAGTGAAGTAAGTGAACAAGCTATTAGCAGCCCTCTTGCGGGAACTATTGTAGCTCTGGAAGACACTCCAGATGCTGTCTTTGCTAGTGGAGCTATGGGTCAGGGTGTAGCTGTTGAGCCAAGTGTCGGCGAGGTGGTAGCACCAGCTGATGGGGTCATTCGTCTGCTTTTCCCAACCAACCATGCTATTGGTCTCGCGACAGATGATGGAGCTGAGTTGCTCATTCACGTGGGTATGGATACCGTCGCCTTGGAAGGTCAAGGTTTCACAGCTCATGTTACCCAAGGTTCTAAGGTCAAAAAAGGCCAGCTGCTGCTCAGCTTTGATATCGAAGCGATCAAAGAAGCTGGCTATCCAGTGACAACTCCGATTATTGTGACCAATACAGCTGACTATGCTAAAGTTGATGTGGTGGCTGAAGGCCAGATTGAGGTTGGCACTCAATTGCTGGATTTGCATAGATAATTTTTGAATTAAAAGAGTAATGGAAAATAGAACCGTTACTCTTTTTTATTCCCACGAAGAGCTCATTTTATGATAAAATATAAGTAAAAAGGAGGCATTCTATGTAAAAAGTCAAGAATAATTTTTTAAAATATCAATTATTTTTTACAG
>NZ_JPEN01000042.1 GCF_000767835.1 Streptococcus sinensis
TCTTTATTTTCGTGTTTCTGTGGGTGACGGCTATGTCGTCATGGCTGTCTGTCCCACTCTCATATTTATAAAAGATAGATTTAGTGTACTACTTGTTTTGAATCGCTTCTTTTACTTGGGCAATGGTGACAGGTTGAGAGTCTCTATAAACGACTTTGTTGCCTTTAGTATCAAGAATTTCTCCGACTAGAGGTTCGCTACTATCTGCAGATTTAACAGAAAACCCACCACCCATGTTTTCAGGATAGGCAATGATAGTATCCTGGTCTGAAAATTGATTTAAAGTTTCCAAGAGAGTAGGCTCTTTAGAAGCTTGTTTTACCATTATCTCTAGAGTTGGTGGTTTCGCTTGGATATCCTCGCCTTTATCATTTGCAAATATAATATTACTTCCGATAAGGACAGAAGAAATTAGAGTAAGGATAAAAGCACATGTAGTGACTTTCTTGAGCATGCTGAGTCTCCTTATCTATTTTCTATGATATATCGAGTCGTAGTTATTAGTATAGTGTAAAATGCGAAAAGATATATCGGTTAGTTCTGACGCATTAAGCCAGAGAAACATAGTTTCCTAATTTTTTCCTTTCTATCTCTAGTTAAGTGATAGGCCTTCCATTAATATTGTACTTTTTTTGAAATGCAAGGAAAGAAACTTAAATAAAAAAGTAACTTTAAAAATAATATAAGAGTCATTTAATCATAGATTTTAGTTCAAGGATCGGTTTAGTTCCACCTCTTCCAACCCTGTCTCTGTCAGTTTATAAATCTTCTGGCAAACTTCTTTGAGAAAGATTCGGTCGTGGGAGACAGCGATGATAGCGCCGGGATAGGTGGCCAATAGCTGGCGAACCTGAGGCTGAGAGGTGGGAGAGAAGTTGCGGGTTGGCTCGTCCAGAAGGAGAACATGAGGGCGGTCTAGGACTAGTTTGAGTAGGAGGAGCTTGGCTTTTTGACCTCCGGAAAGCTGTCCAATCGGGTGGCGGGCCTCGTCGCGCGTGAACTGGAGACTGGCTAGATGAGTCAGGATTTTCTCCTCCTGAGCCTTGTCGCCAGAGGGAGCCAGAAAGTCCAAAGGAGAGCTTTCGTCATCCAACAAGTCGCCATAGTGCTGGGGCATATAGCCTACTCGCAGATCTGTCCGCTCACGCAGAATCTTCCATAGTTCCTTAAGTAGAGTGGATTTGCCTGCACCATTGGCGCCAATCAGTCCGATTTTCTCCTGACCGCAGACTTCCAGAGTCAGGTTCTCCGCCAGTTGTCGTTCGTCTGCTTCCAGTTTCATTCCTTCTAATTTTAGGATTCTTTTGGTCAATGGCAGAGCTTCTATATCTGAGAAGTGAAGGCTGATGGCATCTTCCTGTGTCGGGATTTCGGTCATTTCAGCACCTGCCTTTTCGAATCGCTTGCCCTGCGAAAGAACGTTTTTCATCTTCTTGGCAACCAGTCGACCTGCAGTAGCATCATGGGTGTTTCGTAAAGTATGCTCCACACTCTGCTTAACCCGTCGGTGTTTTTCCATGGTCTTAGCGTGTTCTTCCCGCTCTTTCCGTGCCAATTGACCTTGTTTTTCAAAGGCCTCCTGACGTTGAGTGCGGTAGTTTTCATAGTCCAGACTCTTGACGCTGGTTCTAGCCTCCTGTTTCTTTTTTATCCGCTCCAGATGAACAATCTTGCTTGCAGCCTGAGCGAGGAAATGCTCGTCGTGAGAGACGAAAAGGACAGTTTGCTGGCTGTGGCTGATAAAGTTTTCCAGCCAAGTCAGAGTTTCGAGATCAAGGTCATTAGAGGGCTCATCAAGAAAGAGAATGTCCCAATCACTGGCTAGTTTCTTGATAAGCTGAACTTTAAGCTTTTCTCCTCCAGATAGGCTAGAGAGCTGCTGCTGACTGGCAAAACGCTGGCTGTCAAAGTTGAGCTCTCCAGCGTAGCGATAGAGCTTGGCATAGTCCAGCTCAGTCTCAAAATCAGCAAAGAAATAGTCATTGAGGGTTAGTTGGGCATCCTCTGAAGGCAGCTGCTGGGGCAGGTAGACAGCAGCAGTATAGGACTTATCAATCTGTCCGCTGTAGCTGACATAGGAGCTGACAAGTTGCTCGTCTAACAAGAGCTTAAGCAGAGTGGACTTGCCATTGCCCTCCTCACCGATAATAGCAACCTTGTCTCCTTGATTGACGGTCAGTGTCAGATCTTTGACCAGCTCCTTCAGGTCTTTTAAGTGGGTAATGGTTAGATTTCTTATTTGCAGCATAGATGTCTCCTTCGTTTTATAATACAAAATACAGCCCTGCTTTATTTAGCAGAGCTGTTTTTAATTGCACAAAGAAGACACAGGAGTGTCAAAGTCAGGTCTTTCGTATATGGTCTCCCAGCCTATACTGCCATAGGAAGGACAGGATTGGTCTAAAAACCAACGGAAGCTAGAAAGTACCGAAAACGAACATCCCGCGGATATGCAGAAACATGACAAAATCTACTAAATAAAGTTTCCTTTAAAAAATAGACTTAATTTTTCATGTCTCCGTGTACCTCCGAAATCATTCTATCTTTAGTCTAGCAAAAAGGGCAAAATAAGTCAACAAAAATCCTGAAAGATTACTTTCAGGATTAATCATATCTATACATTGAGCACCTTGTCCAAGAAATCCTTGAGACGTGGATGCTGAGGGTTATCGAAGATTTGATCTGGTTTTCCGTCTTCTAGGAATTCACCGTCAGCGGTAAAGATGACGCGATTAGCGACCTGACGAGCAAAGCCCATCTCGTGAGTCACAATCAGCATGGTCATGCCCTGCTGAGCCAGATCCTTCATAACGTTGAGAACGTCGCCAACCATTTCAGGGTCAAGGGCCGAAGTCGGCTCATCAAAGAGCATAATGTCTGGGTTCATAGCCAATCCTCGGGCGATGGCCACCCGCTGTTTTTGTCCCCCGGACAGGCTATCAGGATTGGCATTGGCCTTATCCGCTAAACCAACCTTCTCCAGTAGCTCCATACCTAGTTTATCAGCTTCAGCTTGGGTCAGTCGCTTGTGCTCAACAGGAGCAAAGGTGATATTTTGTAAGACAGTCATGTGTGGGAAGAGGTTGAAGTGCTGGAAGACCATTCCGATATCTTCACGCACATGATCCACATTCGTAGTCTTATCTGTCAGATCATAACCATTGACGGTAATCGTTCCACTGGTCACTTCTTCGAGCAGGTTTAAGCTACGTAGGAAAGTTGATTTCCCAGAGCCAGAAGGGCCGATGATACAGACGACATCCCCCTCGTAAAACTTAGCAGTAATACCTTTCAGAACTTCGTTTTCTCCATAGTATTTATGCAAATCGTTGACATCAATTTTTAATTTTGCCATTACTTAATCCTCTTTTCTAAGCGTTTTGCCAAGCGAGTCAAGAGTGTGATGATGACCAAGTAGAGCACTGCTAGGATGGCATACATCTTGAAGCTCTGATAGTTACGGGCAATGATGATCTTACCTGTTTGGAAGAGCTCGACAAGTCCGATAGCTGATACGATAGTCGTATCTTTAAGGGCAATGACGAACTGGTTGACAAAGTTTGGCAGCATAATTTTGGTTGCTTGAGGCAGGATAATCTTGCGCATGGTCTTTCCATACGAAATCCCTAGACTTCGGCTAGCTTCCATCTGTCCAGCTGGAACAGCTTGAATCCCTCCGCGAACAATCTCAGCGATATAGGCACCGGCATTGAGTGACAGGGCAATCGTCCCTGCGACAAAGTCGTTAATCGGACTTTGCTGACCAGTCATAGACTCAAGGAAGTTTGGAATTCCCCAGAAAATGAAGGCTGCCAGAATCATGAGTGGGATACCACGAATAACATCGACAAAAATTTCTGAAATAAAGCGAAGAGCTTTGATTGGGCTGACGCTAAACATTCCAAAGATGATCCCAATTACCATGGCAATTGCAAAAGAAAGAAGTGCCAGAGCGATAGTGACACCCAGACCGCTCAAAAGTTGTTTGTAATTGTTTTGCAGGAGTCCCCAGATGGTTGTTTCGTCAACGGTCGTAGAATCATCTTTGTCAGCTGATAGATATTTATCAAGGATTTCTTGGTATTTACCATTCGCTTTCAGATTGGCCAGACCGTTATTGAACATTTCGATAAGCTCAGAATTGGTTCCTTTTTTCACTGCAAAAGCAACTTCACCACTAGGAGTTCCTTTAATTGGCGTTTTCATTTTCTTGCCTTGGTTGATGGCATATTTAACAACGGGCTCGTCGTCCATAATGGCAGCAACAGAGCCAGAGTTTAGGCTGTCATACATTGAAGAACCGTCTGAAAAAGTTTTGATTTTATAGCCGTATTTGCTTTGATTTTCGACGAGGAAGGTTTGAGAGGCTGTACCATTTTTGACTCCAACGGTCTTTCCTTTCAAGTCGTCATAAGAGCTAATAGTGCTTGATTCTGTCACCGCAAGGATAGAGTTAGCTGTGTAGTAAGGTTCAGAGAAATCAAAGGTCTCTTTACGAGCATCTGTCACAGACATCCCTGCAATCATTCCGTCAGCTTGGCCAGATTGAACAGCATTGATGGCAGCATCAAAGCCAGGGTTAGAAATTTCAAGTGTAAAACCTTGGTCTTCGGCAATGGCTTTGATCAAGTCCATGTCAATACCAGTGTATTGGTTGCTATCATTTTGAAAAACGAAAGGAGCAAAGGATGAGTCGCTGGCAATCGTATATTTAGCTTTGACTGGAGTGGCTTTTTGTCCAGATTTGGTTGTTGTTTCTGGCACTGCAGAGTTTGACGAACTGTTTGAGGCAGAAGTCCATTTGCTGATGATGTCTTTCAATGTCCCATCTTTTTTCATTTGAGCCAATGCTTCGTTGAACTCAGTCACTAGGTATTCGTATTTGCTGCCTTTTTTGACACCAAATGCAAAGCTACCAACAGCCTCACCCTTCATTGAAATTTTCAAATCTTGACCTTGGCTGATTGCGTATTCAATAACGGGTTGGTCATCCATGACTGCGTCAACCGCTCCAGCTGACAGACTATTATACATGAGATCACCCGTATCAAACGTTTTGATGGTGAAGCCATACTTATCTTTGATTTTTTCAAGGAAACGCTGAGCAGCTGTACCGTTTTTGACACCAACTGTTTTTCCTTTAAGTTGATCGTAAGACTTTATTGTATTAGCCTTAGTCGTTGCAATGACAACTTTTGTGTCATAATATGTATCAGACATGGTAAAGACTTTTTCGCGTTCAGCAGTCTTAGTCATACCTGCCATAATGGCATCGGCTTGTCCCGCTTGGACTGCATTGACAGCAGCGTCAAATCCAGGGAAGGACATATTGATATCCCATCCTTTGATTTCAGCGACCTTATTGATAATGTCTACATCAATTCCTTTGTATGTTTGGTCGGAATCTTTAAATTCAAAAGGCGCATAAGCCGTGTCAGATACGATTTTGATTGTATCTGCATGAATCGTTGTTCCTATTGCAAAGATAGGGAATAATGTTAGCAGAAAAGCTATGATTTTTTTCTTCATACTTTCTCTCCTTTGGTAGAATATTGTCTGATTATATCAGAAAAATTTGAGAAAGGCAAATATTTTTTGAATTCCATGTCATATTTTCTAACACAAAGCATAAGCGATGCCAATATTAAGCGCTGTTTTACTTTGCTTGGATAATATGCTAGAATTGAGACACACATATGGGTTTGAAGGAAATTTATATGAAAGAAATTAAAAGTGATATTTTGATTGCCCAACAATTAGGGGCTGCTTTGAAAACTGGGGCAGAGGCACTCATCAGTATTGCAGGTGCCTATAAAGATGAGCAAACTAAGCTTTTGGGAAATGATTCCGCACATCATGCAATAGAGCTTTCTCAAAGCAAAGCTAAGGATATTTCAGCTGCTATTCAATCAGTTTGCGCCAATATCCAAAGCGTTGCAGAGGAATTTCAAGCTATTGATGAGGCTAGTGCCAGTAGATTTCAGCTGATGGAGGGTCGAAACCGTGAATAAAGAGCAGAAGCTCTATGAACTGAGAGAAGAGGAAGCACGCTGTTTCGACAGGAGGAAAGACTGCTGAAGGAAAAAAGGTTGCTGGAGAATCAAATAGAAGATTTTGAAAGGTATTGTTCAGATGCGCAAACTCAGCTTTGGGATTCTTTTGAAACTTATCCTTCTTCCAGAGCCTTTTTTGAGCAGTTGCAGTCAGAGGCATTCTATGAGTCGCGTATGATTTCTGAAAGCTTCTTAGATGATTTGGATAAAGTGAATCTTCAAAAGTGGAAGTTAGAAGATGATTTAAATGACGTCTATCACGAGCGTATCAGAATTAACCAACTGGAGGATGAAGAAGATGGGGATTGAAGTTTATTGCGGAAGTTTAGATGCCCAGGCCGAGAGTACAACAATTATGACTAAAAGCCAGCTGGAGTGCTATAAAGAATTGGGGAAGGCTCTGGAACAAACGGAGAATTCTGCATCCTCCTTATCTGGTAAAGCTTATGATTCTTTTAGAGCTTTTATCAGCGATGTCATTGTCCCTTTAAAGGAAGCAGGAATAGCCTTATCTGAAGCGACTCAGATAGATGTGCAGTCTCTTCCAAAGGAGTATCGTACACAAGTTGCGGATGAGGATTTACAGGAGGATAAGCTGGTAGAGGATATTCAGCGTTATGACCAGCTTCTTGCAGCTAATCTAGATTTACTAGATGCCATTGTGACAAGTAAGTCCACTAGTCCGGGTAGTTTTCAACGGCTACAGGGACTGCAGAAACTGAACGACACCTATACTGCAGCTCGAAAAGAGCTTCAGGAAAAGTTGGATAAACTCCGAGCTTTTGATGCCAGTTCGTCTGAAATATTCGGAGATATTGCTGCTTTGGTGCAAGCGATTGATACAGGTGTGGGGCAGCTAGCTAGCTCTTGGGATGCTAATACAGGGACCTATAGTATTCCTGCGGATTTATCGTGGACGACAGTAGCGGGAGAACTAAAAGCAAATCGTGATTTTGCTAAGAAATATCAGATTGAGCGACCGCACAATCTGTCATGGAAGGAATACAACTCTTATATCACAGGTCTGCGCCAACAGGCCGAAGAGTTGAAGAAAGTTGATGGCTGGGATGATGAGGCTGTAAAGAATTATATCAATCAGGTTAAATCAAGCACAGCAAAACTTCAGACGGGCCAAGAGTTCTACAATAAACGTGACGAACTCTATGCTCAAACAAAGGAAGTAGGATCTGACGTCTACACAGGCATGTATGCAGCAAGTAAGATGAGTTCCAGAGACAAATTAGAATTAGTTCTCAAACATTTAGGGGCTGAGGTGGATGGATATAATTTTATGCATTTAACCAGTACAACTCATAAATTTTCTGATAAAATGGCGCCTCATGGAGATTTTCTGATGCACTTTAGAAAAGATGTTGTTATGACTTTCAAGGATAAATCGCTGAAGGACGATAAATCTGGGTTAGGTCAGCAGATTCACCTTTTCCGCTATTATCTGGATCGTCAAGCAATTTACTATATTCGAAATAATTACGACGGCGCTAATGACTATGAAAAACTCTTGGCTTACGGCAAGGAGCAAGGACTTACCTTTGATTATACAACGGGAGCTAACTATCACAATCGTTATGATAAAGCAACAGAGTTTTTTACACGTCCTTACAATATGAAGGTGCAAGTTCCTAAAGAAAACACAGTTCGTTCAAAAAAAGATTTAAATAATGCTCGGATGGTTGAATTTATTGTGAATCTCGAAACAGGAGAATTTGAGACTCAGTGGGATGCCTATGATCAGCATAAACTGCCTGATGGTAGATACGATTCCAATCCAGAACATTATACTCATGATGAATTGCATGAAATTGCTAACACGGAATCCTTTAACTACGGTCCATCAAAAGGGAATAATGACGTAGTCACAGGAATTTATGCCGGTCAACATAATAGATTGGATGTTACACAGCCGGCAGACTCTGCACTCAGGCAAAAAGCCAAGAGTATCTTCAAATCTGAAGGCGATTTGGGTAAAAAGGGCGGCCAGTATGCAGATATTGTAAAAGGAGGAGGACACAAAGATTATGAAGCTTGGCAAGAAAGAACAAAGGGCATGTCCGAAGATGAAAAAGTGGCAGAGTATAATAAATATAAAGAGTATGCTAGTGGGATCAAGCCTAGTAATCATAGTTATTCTGGTTATACTCATAGCAAACAATATCAAAAAGACCACGAGTGACGCATATTCAATTTTATCAAATAAGAGATTTGTTTTTGTTAAAAGCATGTCAGATATTGAGGCAAACAATGATTTTGGAACAGGATTTGATTTAAAAGATAAAGAGTTTTACTATGCTCATGGAGCTGCGATTAAAGACAACAAACTGTTTGGGGGCAGTAGTAAATATGAAGCTAAGGAATATTATGAAAGAGCACTAAATAATGAAATATCCTCAATTCTTCTTAATTTAAATGTTACAACTGATGAAATAAAAAAATCAAACTATCAAATTACTCGCTCACCTGAATCGCTGGTGAATAAATCCTTATTAAAAGAAAAATATCCACCCGAATTTGAGTTACAATACTTCTACAGGGAAGAAGATCAGTTTTCAAAGGTGCGCATCACATACAACAAAGATTTTCTGCCAACCAAGATAGAATGGTATTACAAAGGCGAAGAAGGGCTTAAATGGTACACTTGGCGGACTTATTCTTATCCCTTCAAGAATAAGGCGGAATTTGATAAACGGTTAGACGAAGAAATAGCCAACATTGAAGAGATTGCTAGAGAAAACGAAGGGGACTGATAGCTCTTTCTAACTTGTTTTCATACTATAGAATCAATGAAGAATAAGGCGAAGAGGATTAGATAATTGAAACTTGGCAAGAAAAACAAGATCATGTCTGATTGTGTTTGTTCAAAAAACCAAGTTTATAAAGAACAGAGGTGAGGATTGTGGCAAGGGCTTTGATTTATAGGATAAAAATTTTCAAATCCTAATCAGGCAGCTATAAAAGATACTTCGCTTTTTACGCATACTGTAGTAATATTTTATGGTAATTAAAAAAAGGAAGGAACATGTTTATGTTTAAATCACGTATGTTGGAAAATGTTAAACTGTCTCGCTACATACCGGCCATTTGGTTGGCAGTTTTACTTGCGATCGGTTTTGTCTATTTAGGAGAAATAATTGCATTTGCTGGAATGATTCCGGTGGGGCTGATCATCGGGATCTTGCTTGGTCTTGCAAATCCAGCAGCTGATCGGACGGCAGTTATGGAAGTGGTCGGACATTATGGTATCTTTTTTCAGCTGGGTAGTTTTTTCTTTATTGGTCTAGTTGTTTTTTTCTGGGTCAAGTTTGGAGAAAAGAGACCTTTTTCCAGTCTGGGCTTCTTTAAGAGAGGATGGCTGAAAGAGCTGGGCAGAGGCTTCCTGATTGGGGCAGCACAGTTTTCGCTCGTCGTCGCTTTGTTCTTGCTAACGGGTACGGGAAGCCTAGAATGGTCACAGCTTAGCTTAGAACCATTTCTCTTTATCCTTGCTTTGATTCCTTTTTGGATCCTTCAAGGGGGAGCGGAGGAGTTGGTTACTCGTGGCTGGCTTTTCCCAGCGGTTAGTGCTAAGTCAAATATCGCCATTGGTATCTTGGTTTCCAGTGCTCTATTCGGGGCATTGCACCTTTTTAATCCTGGTGTGACAGTTCTTTCCATTGTCAATATCGTGCTAGACGGTATCTTTGCTTGTTTCCTTATGCTCAAGTATGACAACATGTGGGTATTGGCTGGCATGCATGGGGCTTGGAACTTTGTCCAAGGAAATATCTATGGCATCCAGGTCAGTGGTCAAGGAGCTACTGCCTCTATCTTGAGTTATAGCTCACAATCTTCTGTCGATTTACTGTCCGGCGGAGCCTTTGGTGCTGAAGGATCTATTTTTGCCAGTATCGTCTTGATTGGCTGCATTGCCTATCTTTACTGGTCACTCAAGAAAGAAAATCGCCTGCCTCAGGCACTAATGTTTAAAAAATAAAAATTTCGCTCAGTTAAGTAAGCTGGGCGTTTTTTATGCTGATTATCGAGATGAATGGCAATAGGTAATTTATAGTAGAGAAGCGGATTCCTAAGCTAGAGCCAAATCCAGAGAAAATAGGGCAAATATGGTAAAATGATAGAAGCAAAAGTTGAGGAATAAAAGATGATTAACAGAATTACAGATAATAAATTTGAATTGGTTTCTAAGTATGAGCCTTCAGGTGACCAGCCCCAGGCTATCGAGCAGCTGGTGGATAATATCGAGGGCGGAGAGAAGGCGCAGATTCTTATGGGAGCGACTGGTACAGGTAAGACCTATACCATGAGTCAGGTTATTGCTCGGGTCAACAAGCCGACTCTGGTTATTGCCCATAATAAAACGCTGGCCGGCCAGCTCTATGGTGAGTTCAAGGAATTCTTCCCCAATAACGCGGTGGAATACTTCGTTTCCTACTATGATTACTACCAGCCAGAGGCTTATGTGCCTTCAAGTGATACTTATATTGAAAAGGATAGCTCGGTCAATGACGAGATTGATAAGCTCCGTCACTCGGCGACTTCTGCCCTCTTGGAGCGCAACGACGTGATTGTCGTGGCTTCTGTCTCTTGTATCTATGGTCTGGGTTCACCTAAGGAATACTCTGATAGCGTGGTTAGCCTGCGTCCTGGACTAGAGATTTCCCGTGACAAGTTGCTCAATGACTTGGTAGATATCCAGTTTGAGCGAAATGACATTGACTTTCAGCGGGGGAAATTCCGAGTTCGTGGCGATGTGGTGGAGATTTTTCCAGCTTCTCGTGATGAGCATGCCTTTCGGGTGGAGTTTTTCGGAGACGAGATTGACCGGATTCGTGAGGTTGAAGCTTTGACAGGTCGAGTCTTGGGTGAAGTGGACCATTTGGCCATCTTCCCAGCCACTCACTTCGTGACCAATGAAGACCACATAGAAGTAGCCATTGCCAAGATTCAGGCGGAGCTGGAGGAGCAGCTAGCTATCTTTGAGAAGGAAGGCAAGCTCTTGGAAGCTCAGCGCTTGAAGCAACGCACAGAGTACGATATCGAAATGCTGCGTGAAATGGGCTATACGAATGGTGTTGAGAACTATTCTCGCCACATGGATGGTCGGAGCGAAGGAGAGCCGCCTTATACCCTTTTGGATTTTTTCCCTGATGACTTCTTGATTATGATTGACGAGAGTCACATGACCATGGGACAGATTCGGGGCATGTACAATGGCGACCGCTCTCGTAAGGAGATGCTGGTCAATTATGGTTTCCGCCTGCCGTCTGCTTTGGACAACCGTCCGCTGCGCCGAGAAGAATTTGAGAGCCATGTTCACCAGATTGTCTATGTATCTGCTACGCCGGGTGACTATGAAAATGAACAGACGGACACTGTTATTGAGCAGATTATCCGGCCGACAGGGCTTCTGGATCCAGAAGTGGAAGTCCGCCCAACTATGGGGCAGATTGATGATCTCTTAGGCGAAANATTACTGCGCGTGCGGAGAAGAATGAGCGGACCTTTATCACAACCTTGACCAAGAAGATGGCGGAAGATTTGACGGACTACTTCAAGGAAATGGGTGTCAAGGTCAAGTACATGCACTCGGACATCAAGACCTTGGAGCGGACTGAGATTATCCGTGATTTGCGCTTGGGTGTCTTTGACGTTTTGGTTGGGATTAACTTGCTGCGCGAGGGAATTGACGTGCCTGAGGTTAGTCTGGTGGCAATTCTTGATGCGGACAAGGAAGGTTTCCTCCGCAACGAACGTGGTCTTATCCAGACCATCGGTCGGGCAGCCCGCAACAGCGAGGGGCATGTGATCATGTATGCGGACACCATGACCCAGTCCATGCAGTGTGCTATCGATGAAACTGCCCGCCGTCGGGCAATCCAGATGGCATATAACGAAGAGCATGGCATTGTGCCACAGACCATCAAGAAAGAAATCCGCGACCTGATCAGTGTGACCAAGGCCGTCCTGCCAGACAAGGAAGAAACTGTCGAAATCGAAAGTCTCAACAAGCAGGAACGCAAGGATATGGTTAAGAAACTAGAAGGTCAGATGCAAGAAGCGGCTGGGCTACTGGACTTTGAACTGGCTGCTCAGATTCGCGATATGATTCTGGAAATAAAGGCGATGGATTAAAAAATATGGTTAGTACCAAAGTTGCAAACTAAGCTCTTAATTACATCTCTAGTCAATGAGTCACTATGTGAAAAATAAGTTAGAGAAGTTTAAGTGGAGGAATTGAAGTGAAAAAGGATCTAATTAAACTAATACTTATTTTCTTTATTTCAATTTTTGTCATAGGCATGATACCGATAGTTCAATTGCTTTGGGCATTTTTGCCGACAAAACTTGTTACGAAAGAGGAAAAGCAGCATATTGAATATGTTGTGAACGCAGCTTTTGAAGATAATTTAGGCTTGAAGGTTAAGAAAATAGAGATTCCAACGTGGGTCAGTCATTTTTCTTATCAATATGATGTAAAAGTTCAATTAACTGAAGAGGCGGACAAAATTTTAACAGATGAGTTAGAAGATGGGACGTATTCCTATTACGCTAATAGCGATGATGAACCATCTTCGATACTAACAGATCTTACCTTTTCTTCTGTCTTAGATACAAATTCCCATCCTATGTTGAATACCTTATATTTTGACAAAGAGTCTGTTCTAAAGCCAGAGAAATTTAAGAAGCTGAGTACAGATTTAGATTACGATGTAACTGACGACCAAAGAGGGTTTTATCGTGATTTGGTCCAAATTAAAAAGGAACTAAAGTATAATCCCAAGACAGAGAAGTATGAAGCGTCAGCAGAGGACATAAAGAAATTGAGAAAGGATATGATCCGATTATCAGAAAAGTATGGAGCTCAATTGAATCTGTATCTCTTTCTGGAAGGAGATGTTCCTGAAGGTGCGAGTTTAAGTGACTATATTGATTTTACTAGCTTACCCAAAAATGTTTATGTAGTTGTTTGGGGAGAAAATGGGAACTTAGATAGCAATGGTTTTCAGGCGGAATAATTGAGATAGATTTATTCAAGGAGAAAAACAAATGGTCATCACTATCAAAGTAATGGAAACAGCTGAGGAGATAGAAGGGAAATCCCGAGTTCATTGGCAGACATGGCGTGAAGCTTATGATGAGATTTTGCCTGAGGAATTTCAAGAGCAGATGACTTTGGATAAGTGCCGATTTTATAGTCAAAAGTACCCTGAAAATACCTTGATTGCCTTGGATGATGCTAAAGTGGTTGGCTTTGTTAGCTACGGTGATTTTCAAGATTCAGCTACGATTGCGGGTGAAATTTTCGCCTTGTATGTCTTAAAAGATTATTATGGCAAGGGTGTAGGACAGCAGCTAATGCAGGCTGCTTTTGCCGCTTTGGATGGTTATCAAGAGATTATATTATGGGTTTTAGAAGATAACAAACGTGCCATCGCCTTTTATGAAAAAATGGGTTTTGTTTTTGACGGCGAGGAAAAGGTCATTGACCTCGGGAAAGGCGTGAAAGAAAAACAGATGATCTACATTAGAAACTCTAGCAGTTAGTTTGGAAATAATAGATATATTTTTAAGGAGCACTACATGCGTTATGCACTTTTACTCCGTGGCATCAATGTCGGTGGAAAAAACAAGGTCGTTATGGCTGATTTGAAGAAGGATTTGGCTGGGTTGGGGTTTGAAAACACGGTTTCCTACATCAATAGTGGCAATCTTTTCTTTGACAGTGAGGAGCAGGAGGAGAGGATTCGGGAGATTTTGACGGCATATTTCAGTCGGTCTTATGATTTTCCCCTGCCTTTTGTCCTGATCAGCTCTGCCATGCTTCAAAAAGAAACAGCCAATCTTCCTGCTTGGTGGAAGGATGAAACAGCTTTTCGGCGAGATGTTCTCTTTTATCTGCCGGAGACAGACAGGGAGAATGTTCAAGAGCTGGCAGGTAGTTGGGCAAATGACAAGGAGCAGCTGCATTTTGGGCAGACGGCTTTCTTTTATAGCAATGCTGACCAAGCGGACTATCTTAAGTCCAACTACCATAAGAAACTGCTCAAGTCTAGTTTTTACAAGCAACTGACCATCCGAAATGGCAAGACTTTCCAGAAGATTATGGAGTTGGTTCATGAGAACAAAAAATAAACTATTTAAGAGTTGATACACAAGCTTTTCTTTGACGATGAGAGGTCTAGATAAGAAATGTTGGAGTCGTTAAATGATAATTAAAAAGCCGCTTTATTTTACTAAAGTGGCTTTTTTTGTACTTGGTCTGACAAATCTAAGGGCATAAAGGCGGCCATGACACGGCCAATGACCTTAGGTTCTTCTTGATGCGGGATAAATTTATCGCTGTATTTTTTATTGAGAGAGATGAGGCGGATGCCGGTTGGGTCATTGAAGACTCTTTTCAGAATCGTCTGACCGTCGTAATCAATGGCATAAATGGCGCCAGCAAATTCAAAATGCGTTTTCTTGATAAGAGCAACGGAGTCTTGCGGATACTTTGGCTCTAGCGAATCCGTGCGAATCCAGAGAGCAATATCATAGTCAATTTTTCTGTCCAGCCAAACCAGATCGCCCTGCTCTTTCTTATGGACAAAAGTATAGTAATCCTCGTAGACCATGTAAGGGAAATAGTTTTCTTTTAATTTCATTTCCAATTCTTGGTCTTTTAATTTTTTTTCAGTTAGTGCGAGAATCTCTTTCTGATTTTCCACGTCTAGATTTTGGTAGATCTGAGTCAACTCGGTAAATTCCTGTGGAATATCTGCCGTGAGTCGGTAGCGGGGGTCGATTTCCTCTACTGTAATAGCAAAAAAATCAGTAATTTTTTCTATATTTGCTGCGATTGGCAGTGAAGTTCCTTTGATATAACCTGTTAGAGTGCTCGCTGGAATGCCAGTTTCTCTAGATAATTCAATTTGTTTTTTTCCTTGCTCTTTGAGCAATTCTTTAATCTTTTTAGAAATGGTCAGCATTGCCGCTTTATCCTGTGGACTTGCCGTTCCTCTTCCTCTTGCCATGAAATCAACTCCTTTTCTATCTTATTTTAGCGAATTAAATCGAAAAAGTAAAGAGCCGAATGCCAACATTCAGCTCAAAAGGTAAAGATTTAAATTTCGTAGCCCAGCAAGAGTCCGCCTTCTTCCGCATAAAAACTGCAAAGTCCAGAAGTTGGTAGGAATGAAATGTCGGCAGCTGGGAATTTTTCTTTGATGAGGCTAGAGAATTGCTGGCAAAATTTCTCGTTATTGCGATGAGCAATGATAATGCGACCTCCCTTATATCCAGCTTTCAGAACTTCATCGACAGCAGCAGTCAGGGCTTTTTTAGCACCTCTGGCTTTTTGGAGCAACTCAAGTGTCCCCGTCTCGCTGGCTTCGCCAACCATCCGAATATTTAGGAGTCCAACAACTGCACCAATCAGCTTATTGAGACGGCCATTTTTGACCAGATTATCTACTTTTGCCAGTACAAAGAGGAGCTTTGTCTTTTCTTGGTAGTGAGTGATGGCTTCCACGATTTCATTAAAAGAAAGCCCTTCTTTGATGAGTTCGTTTAACTTTGTGATGATGAGATCAACTTCGCCTCCAGCAGAGAGGCTGTCAATCACATGGATATTAGCTTCTGGGCGTTCTTCTAAAAAGAGCTTTTTAGCCAACTGGGCGCTGTTGTGACTACCAGAAAGGGAGCCTGTAATCGTCACGACAAAGATATTTTCAGCTCCTTCAAAGCTTCTGAGGTAGTCATCAGGGCTTGGACAGGCTGATTTTGATGCAGTTGAAGTAGCATACATTTTTTCCATCATGTCATCAATATCAAGATTTGCATCGTCCACAAAAATCTCACTATCCACCTGAATAGTCAGCGGTACGCTTTTAAAGCTTGTATCGTTTGCTAAATCAGCAATCTCGCGGTAATCACAACCAGAATCGGCAATTATTTTCCAAGTCATTTTTTCTCCCCCTCATCAACCTTAGGCATTGACAAAGAACATGTCTTTTCTTACAATTATATCATGAAGATGGCTTGATATAAAGGCCTAATTCTCAGCTGATACAGGAAGAAAGAAATTGTTATGGCGGAAAAGAAAATATCAGAAAAATCCCTTGCAAATTTAAAAACTTATAACCAAGAATCTAATCGAATTACAAAGGAATCCTTGGAAATTTCTCTGATGCAACTGCTAGAGAAGAAAGATTTGAAAAAGATTACCATCTCTGAGTTAGTCGAGCGGGCTGGAGTTTCGCGCGCAGCCTTTTATCGTAACTATAGCTCCAAAGAAGAAATTCTAGAGGGGATTTTCCAAAATACGGTTCAGGGAATTGTCGATAAACTGGAGCAGTTTAATTTCAAGACAGAAATGTACCAGATTTGGCTTTTTCTTTTTAAGGAAGCCAAGAAAGAGGCGCGTGTTATCAGTCTGGCTATTGATTATAATTTTGAAAAGTTGCTGACGCAGGCGGTCTTTGATTTCCTTGAAAAGCGCAGCAAAAGTGGGAAAAAGACAGCTAATTCCTATATGAATTCATTCTGGAGTTCTGCGGTTGTTTCGGTGCTTTCCAAATGGATCAAAGAAGGCATGAAGGTTCCAGCTGAAAAGATAGCTGCTTTGGGGATGCCACTTTTTCCACAGAAAAAGAAGAAATAAGCTTGGGCTATGGCCATATAGTTTATAACTTTTCCTGGCAGTTACAAAGCAAAAAGAGCCAATCTCAGGCAAATTTTCCAAGAGGAAATGATGAGATTAGCTCTTTTAATTATTTTGCAGCTTAGTGTGCTACGCGTTTACGGGCTGCTTTCTTACGATTTTCTTCGATGAAAGCTGCTTTTTGTTCTTCTGGTTCGATGACTTTTTTCTTAAAGGCATAGACTGCACCAGCAAGAGCAGCAACAGTACCTGCTACACCTGTAAGAACGCCTTTTCCAAATCCTTTAGCCATGTGATTTCTCCTTTTCTGAACTTTTATTATTTATGTTATAATTAATAGTAACGAAAAATCAAAATTTTTTCAAGGAAAAACGATGAAAACCAAGATAATTGTAATAGTGGGGCCGACGGCAGTTGGGAAAACGGCTCTGAGTATCGAAGTAGCCAAGCGCTTCAATGGCCAAATCATCAGCGGTGATAGCCAGCAGGTCTATCGTGGCTTGGATATTGGCACGGCCAAGATTCGTCCTGAAGAGCAAGAGGGCATTCCCCATCATCTGCTGGATGTGCGGGAGGTTGGAGAAAGCTACTCGGCCTATGATTTTGTGACTGAGGCGTCTCAGACTATTCGTGAGATTGCAGCTCAAGGACAGCTTCCCATCATTTGCGGCGGCACGGGGCTCTACATCCAGAGCTTGCTCGAGGGCTACCATCTGGGCGGATCCGTCTCGCACGAGGATATTCTGGCCTATCGGGCGCAGCTGGATACTTGGTCAGATGAAGCTTTGTTTGGGAAAATAGCAGAGCTAGGTATCGAGATTCCTCAGATAAATCGACGCAGGGCTATGAGGGCGCTGGAGATTTCCTATCTGGGCGGTCAACTAGAAAACAATCTTCCAGATTATGAAGCTTTGCTGATTTGTCTAGATGATGAGCGGGAGCGACTTTATGAGCGGATCAATCAGCGGGTAGATCTGATGATGGAAGCCGGACTTTTAGAAGAAGCCCGCTGGCTTTACGAGCAAGCCCCGACCAGTCAAGCCAGTAAGGGTATCGGCTACAAGGAACTTTTCCCCTACTTTGAAGGTCAGATGAGCCTAGAAGAGGCGGTGGACAAGCTCAAGCAGAACACCCGCCGTTTCGCCAAGCGCCAGCTGACTTGGTTTCGCAACCGGATGTCTGTAACCTTTTATCAGGTGGGAAATCCAGACTATAAAAATCAGGTCATGGAAGCCATTAGGAAGTTTTTGGACAAGTAGCTGGCTGACCAAGTCTTAGTAAGGATATGAAATGATAGAAACAGAGAAAAAAATAGAGCGTGTCTTTCTGGTCGGTGTGGAACTACCAGACACGGAGAATTTTGACCTATCCATGGAGGAGTTGCAAAGTCTGGCTAAGACGGCAGGGGCTGAGGTAGTTGGTTCCTATAGCCAGAAGCGAGAAAAGTATGACAGCAAGACCTTTGTCGGTTCTGGTAAGTTAGAAGAAATCCGACAGATGGTTGATGCCGAAGAGATTTCGACAGTTATTGTCAATAACCGCTTGACACCTCGGCAGAATGTCAATCTGGAGGAAAGCTTGGGCGTTAAGGTCATTGACCGTATGCAACTGATTTTGGATATTTTTGCCATGAGGGCTAGGAGTCATGAGGGCAAGTTGCAGGTGCATCTGGCCCAGCTCAAGTACCTGCTGCCTCGCTTGGTCGGCCAAGGCATTATGCTCAGCCGTCAGGCAGGTGGCATTGGCTCCCGCGGTCCTGGTGAAAGCCAGCTGGAGCTTAATCGACGCAGTGTCCGCAATCAGATTCATGATATTGAGCGCCAGCTCAAGGCAGTTGAGAAAAACCGGGCTACCGTTCGTGAAAAGCGACTGGAATCCAGCATTTTCAAAATCGGCCTCATCGGTTATACCAATGCTGGAAAGTCTACGATCATGAACTGCTTGACTAGTAAGAGTCAGTATGAGGCCGATGAACTCTTTGCGACGCTAGACGCCACGACCAAGAACATCAATCTCAGTGGCCAGCTCAATGTCACTCTGACGGACACAGTTGGCTTCATTCAGGATTTGCCGACGGAGCTGGTGTCTAGCTTTAAGTCCACTCTGGAAGAGAGTAAAAATGTCGATTTGCTGGTTCATGTTATTGACGCCAGCGACCCTCATCATGAGGAACATGAAAAGACCGTTCTGGACATCATGAAAGAGCTGGACATGCTGGATATTCCCCGGCTGACTCTCTATAACAAAGCGGACAAGGCTGAGGATTTTACTCCGACCTTGACTCCTTATTCTTTGATTTCGGCTAAGGCGGACAATAGCAGGGCTGTTTTGCAGCAAGTCCTGCTGGAGCGAATGAAAGAGCTCTTTTTGCCTTTTACCATCAAGGTAGCTCCGGCTAAAGCTTACAAGATTTATGATTTAGAGAAAGTAGCGATTATTGGGAGTCGTGAATACCTAGACGATGTCGAAACCATTTCAGGCTGGATTGCCGAGAAAAATAAATGGAAACTGGAAGAATTTTATGACTGATTATATTGACTTGGCCCTGAAATACGGCGGTTTTACTAGTCTAGACAGGGTCTACTTAGAGCAAGTATTGGCTGGTCTGACGGAGGAGCAGAAGCTTAGCTTCATCACACCGCCGCCCAGCGTTATCAACGCTTACTTTGCTGAGCTTTATCAAAAGAAAAGTCCGGAAGCCGCGACAGCCTATTTTTTAGAAATCAGTCAGGCGCTGGACTTGTGGAATGCTGAGCCTAGCTTTGTAGAAAGCAAGCCTTTTGTCCGCCTCAATCTTTCTGGCAAATCCTATGGATTTTGCTATGAGAGCGAGGGAGTCGGCTTGGTCTTCCCTGAAAAGCCAGAGTCGGTAACAGCTGACCTGCTCTTTGAAATCGCTCAAATCTTTCCACAGTATTTGGTCCACGAAGAAGCTGGGAGAATAAAAATGGCATCTCTCAAAGCTGAGTCTCAAGTCGTGGACAGTCAGGCTCTGACTGCTTTGACCGATTGGCAGCAGCTAGCAGATGGCAGCCAGAGAGTTCTGGGCTACAATCAAGACGAAGTCAGTCAGCTAGCTCAGTCCTATGCTGGCAGAAAATACTATCACTCGCAGAATCGCTCTGCCATGATTTATATCATTTAGAAAGAAAAACATGCAATTACAATTTTTAGGAACCGGAGCCGGCCAGCCCTCCAAGGCCCGCAATGTGTCCAGTCTTGTCCTCAAGCTTTTGGAGGAAATCAATGAGGTCTGGATGTTTGACTGTGGCGAAGGGACGCAGCACCAGATCTTGGAGACGACGATTAAACCGCGCAAAATCAGCAAGATTTTCATCACGCATCTGCATGGCGACCATATTTTTGGCTTGCCGGGCTTTCTATCTAGTCGCTCTTTTCAGGCAAATGAAGAGCAGACGGATTTGGAAATTTATGGACCTGTCGGTATCAAGAATTTTGTGATGACAAGTCTGCGCGTGTCTGGTTCCCGTCTGCCTTATCGGATTGATTTTCATGAGTTTGATGAAAACAGTCTGGGCAAGATTCTGGAAACGGACAAGTTCACTGTTTATGCGGATAAGCTGGACCACACGATCTTCTGCGTGGGTTATCGGGTGATGCAGAAAGATTTGGAAGGTACGCTGGATGCGGACAAGCTGCGTGAGGCGGGCGTTCCCTTTGGTCCGCTTTTTGGCCAAGTCAAGAATGGTCAGGATATCGTCCTAGAAGACGGCAGGAAGATTATTGCGGCTGATTATATCTCAGCCCCTCGGCCAGGTAAGACCATTACCATCTTGGGTGACACTAGAAAGACTGATTCAAGTGTTCGCTTGGCTGTGGCTGCGGATGTGCTGGTTCATGAAGCGACCTATGGCAAGGGAGATGAAAAGATGGCTCGCAAGCATGGGCATTCGACCAATATGCAGGCTGCAGAAGTAGCCAAAGAAGCCGGAGCCAAGCGTCTCCTCCTCAATCATGTCAGCGCGCGTTTCTTATCGAAAGACATTAGCCAAATGCGCCGCGATGCCAGTGCTGTCTTTGACAACGTCCATGTGGTTAAGGACTTGGAAGAGGTGGAGATATGATAACCATCATCATCACAGGGGCTAGCGGTGGACTGGCCCAGAAAATAGTTAAGCTCTTGCCTCATGACCGACTGATTTTGGTCGGACGGAGCAAGCCCAAGCTGGAAAAACTATATGGAGAAAGGGAAAATCTTGACTTAGTTGAGCTGGATATCACAGATAGCTCAGCTTTGGAAAGATTTGCTGAGCGGATTGACGGCCAGTACGGTTGTGTCGATGTCCTAGTCAATAACGCTGGCTATGGGATTTTTGAAGAATTTGACAAAATCAGCTCAAGCGATATCGAGGCCATGTTTGAAGTCAATACCTTTGCCCTGATGAATTTGTCCCGTATCTTTGGAGCTCGTATGAAGCAGGCAGGTCAAGGACATATCGTCAATATCGTTAGTATGGCCGGCCTCATTGCCAGTAGCAAGTCCAGTCTTTATTCGGCGACCAAGTTTGCTGCTATTGGTTTTTCCAACGCCCTGCGTTTGGAACTCCTGCCTTTTGGGGTCTATGTCACGACAGTCAATCCTGGTCCTATCAAAACAGCCTTTTTCGATCAGGCTGATCCTGACGGTTCCTATGTAAAAGCAGTCGACAAGTATATTCTTGAGCCTGACTTTGTAGCGAGCAAAATTGTCAGCTCCCTTGGCAAAAAGAAGCGGGAAATTAATTTACCTGGGATTCTCAATCTAGCTCATAAGCTTTATACACTTTTTCCAAGAATGGCCGACAAGATGGCGGCCAATATGTTTAACTATAAGTGAGGTTTTATGACAGCTAATCTACAAGCCTACAAGGCTCATCTGCAAGCACCTTGGGGCAAACTTCAGTATGATATTATTTTTGCTTTTCTTGAGTCACTTAAGGGCCAGAAAATTCTTGATTTCGGCAGTGGTTTTGGGATTGTGGCTGATTTTCTAGCGGAAAAGAACCAAGTGACCGCCATCGAGCCGAGCTCAGAAATGATTGCCGAGCGCAAGCAGGACTTTTCCTATGAGCAATTGCAAGGCAGCTTGGACCTTCTGCAAAGTCTGCCTGACCAGTCTTTTGATATCATCGTCTGTCATAATGTTTTAGAATATGTATCTGACCCTGCTCTCTATTTGACAGAATTTTCCCGCCTCTTAAAAAAGGACGGCAAAATTTCTCTGGTTAAGCACCACGAGGTTGGGCGCATTATGCATACGGTGGTTTTTGAAAATGCCCCAGAAAAAGCCCAGCAGCTTTTAGTGGGTCAGGAATATCAAACCCACAGCATGGGAGCTGCTAAGGTCTATCAGGTTTCGGAAGTGATTTCAGGTCTGCCATTAGAAGTTGAGGATTATCAGGGAGTACGGATTTTTTATGGCTTGCAATCCAATGACTACAAAACGGCCCCTGACTGGGCTGAAAAGATGCTTGAGATGGAGCTGGCTGTCTGCAACAAATCACCTTATCGGGACATCGCCGCCTTTCAGCATGTTTGGCTGAGCAAGCACTAAATCTATTTATTAAGCACAATCTTCCTAGGGAGAACTATTTATGGCAGAAAGAAATGTCAGAGAGCCTGAGCAGCCGATCAACTACGCCATGCTAAGTTTATTTCAGTATCTGGCTTCAATTTTGGTAATTCTGGTTCACTGCCAGAGGCTTTTTGAACATGAAGCTCTACATTTTATTCAGAAGAGTATGTTTGGCCGCATGGCGGTCCCTTTCTTTTTAATTTCTTCAGCTTTTATACTTAAATCCAGCTTGGCTAAGAAGAAGGAAATGAAGGTCTACATTAAGCGGGTTTTGAGGCAGTATCTTTTGTGGAGTGGGATTTATGTCCCTTATGCCTTGGCCTATTTTTGGTCGCTTCCAGTCCCAAAACACTATGCTCCTTTAGGTCTATTGGCTGGTCTCTTGTATATCGGTCTATGTTACCAACTTTGGTACATTCCCGCCTTTCTCTTGGGGCTTTTACTTGTTCACTATTTTTATAGAAAATGGGGTGCTAGAAAGACGGGGGTATTTTTACTCCTGCTTTATGTAATGGGGTCGATCGAGACATACTACGCTTATTTCTCAAATAGCTGGCTTACCCAGTCATTTGATGCCTATGCTAAAGTTTTCTTCACCACCCGAAATGGCATTTTCTATACTCCCATTTTTGTTTACTTGGGCTATCTCCTTTATGATTATCGGCATTTCAGCCTTTTCAGGGATAATTTTGGGAAAAAGCTATTCTTGTCTGGCCTTCTTTTGCTGCTAGATGGCTGGATTGTCTTTATTCACCAAGGAATCGACAAGAATTTCTTTTTGGCTTTGCCTCTGTTTGCTTTATTTCTGGTGAATTGGGTTTTGCGTACAAGAATTGGTCAAAAATGGCGTCTTTATCACCTTAAAGAATTAAGTGTTTTATACTTCTTTTTGCATCCAATTTTTATAGAATCCTCTTTTTATCTGCTCCAAAAGACTGATTTTGCTAAATGGCAGCAGGGAAGGATTGTCTTTTTGCTAACCTTGCTCTTAACTCATCTAAGCGCAGAAGTCATTTTATTGGCTCGAAAGCGCTTGTTCTTGAAGCAAAGACTTACAAAGGGAATAGGATGACGAAAGAAAGCTAGTGAGTCGGATATGCCGATTGGAGAAGTCCTAACTGGTAAGAGAAAATCCACCCAAATTGCCCTTACCCAGATTTTGACCGAGCGAGGAAGATAAATCCTAAAGTGATGGAACAGAAGAAATATTCCGTGCCTTTTTCTTCTGTTCTGTTGCTTTTTCATGTTATAATATTCAGACAAGATTGAACGGAGAAAGTGTTTCACTTATCATGATTAGCTCAAAATACGACTGGCAGTTTGCCACTAATTTTACAGACGAAAAATTTTTAAAAAAGGCTAAGAAAGCTGGCCTAGAACCCGCCGCTGCCAGTCTTCTTTATCAGAGAGGTGTGCAGACTGAAGAGGCCTTGCAGGAATTTTTGGAACCTAGTTTGGATCTGCTTCACGACCCTTATGACCTGCATGATATGGAGAGGGCAGTGGAGCGCATTCGCTCAGCGATTGAGAATTACGAGCAGATTTTGATCTACGGCGATTATGATGCTGATGGGATGACCTCCGCATCGATTGTCAAGGAGGCATTGGAGCAGCTAGGGGCTGAGTGTCAGGTTTATCTGCCCAATCGCTTTACGGATGGCTATGGTCCTAATAGCAGTGTTTACAAGTATTTTATTGAAAATCAAGGTATTTCACTCATTATTACAGTGGATAATGGAGTGGCGGGCCTTGAAGCTATCGAGCTGGCCCAGTCTCTCGGCGTGGATGTCATCGTGACGGATCACCACTCCATGCCCGAGGAGCTGCCAGATGCCTATGCGATCGTCCATCCGGAACATAGCGGAGCGGATTACCCTTTCAAGCATCTGGCTGGCTGTGGGGTTGCTTTTAAGCTAGCAACTGCCTTGCTGGAAGAAGTCCAAGTCGAACTTCTGGACCTAGTTGCCATTGGCACCATTGCCGATATGGTCAGTCTGACGGGAGAAAATCGGATCTTAGTCAAATACGGCCTTTCTGTTCTTAAAAACACTCAGCGCGTAGGACTTCAGGAGCTCTTCAAAATCGCTGGTATTCAGCCAGATGAACTGGATGAAGAAACAGTTGGTTTCCAGCTTGCCCCCAGACTCAATGCCTTGGGACGGCTGGATGATCCCAATCCAGCAGTTGAGCTTTTGACTGGCTTTGATGACGAAGAAGCTCGTGATATTGCGCTTATGATCAACCAGAAAAATGACGAGCGCAAGGAAATGGTCCAGCAGATTTATGAAGAAGCACAAACCATGTTGGACCCTAAGAGACCAGTCCAGGTGCTGGCTAAGGAAGGTTGGAACCCTGGTGTGCTAGGGATTGTCGCTGGGCGCTTGCTGGAAGAGTTGCACCAGCCAGTCATAGTGCTTAATATCGAGGATGGTATCGCTAAGGGCAGCGCCCGCAGTATTGAAGCGGTCAATATTTTTGAGGCCTTAGACAGCCACCGTGACCTTTTTGTAGCTTTTGGTGGCCATGCTGGAGCAGCTGGAATGACTCTTGAAGCAGATAAGCTGGTGGAGCTTGCTGATATCTTGACAGAGTATATCTTAGACAATGATTTGGATTTGAGTGGCAAAACAGCTCTGTATTTAGATGAGGAGTTGCACTTGCCAGAACTGACCCTTGACACACTCAAAAGCTTTGAAAAACTGGCGCCTTTTGGTATGGATAATAAGAAGCCGCTTTTTTACCTCAAGGATTTTAAAGTGGACAATGCACGGACTATGGGGGCTGGCAATAGCCATCTCAAGCTGAAAATTTCTCAGGAAGATGCATCTTTTGAAGTGGTTGCTTTTGGGCAAGGAAATCTTGCGACAGAGTTTGCCCAGACCAAGAATCTGGAGCTAGCTGTCAGCCTCTCTGTCAATAAATGGAATGGACAGACCAGTCTCCAGCTCATGCTGGTAGATACCCGTGTGGACGGTGTTCAGCTTTTCAATATCCGCAGCAAAAATACGACGCTGCCTGACAAGGTTCCAGTCTTGCGTTTCACAGAGGAATTGCCAGATTTGACAAATAGCAGAGCAGTTGTGGTTTATGACCTGCCTGATGATTTGCAGGTCTTGAAGAAGATTATTCAGTCTCAGGATTTTGAAGCGATTTACTTTAAGAATGAGATTGCCAAGCCTTACTATCTGACCGGTTATGGTACTCGTGAGCAATTTGCTAAACTTTACAAGACAATCTATAAGTTCCCTGAATTTGACGTTCGCTATAAGCTCAAGGACCTAGCAGCTTATCTGAAAATCGACCCCATTCTCTTGATTAAAATGATTCAGATTTTTGAAGAGCTGGGCTTTGTCAGCATCACAGAAGGCGTCATGAAAGTCAATAAGGAAGCTGAAAAGAAAGAAATTGACAGCAGTCACATTTATCAAGACCTCAAGCGCCTGGTCAAGGAGCAAGAACTCATGGCTTTGGGCACCGTGCAGGAGATTTATGACTATCTCATGGGTAAATAAGCGACAAACCTCCGTATTTTACAAATATTTTACATGTTAAAATATTTGATAGTCTGCTACAGCCTTTTTGAATAAAACATGATATAATAGAGAGTAAAAAATTTTTTTGAAAGAAAGTATATTATGAATTTAAAAGATTATATTGCAACCATTGAAAACTACCCTACGGAAGGTATTCTCTTCCGTGATATTAGCCCTTTGATGGCTGATGGGAATGCCTATAGCTACGCTGTACGTGAAATTGTACAGTATGCGACTGACAAGCAGATCGACATGATCGTTGGTCCAGAAGCGCGTGGCTTTATCGTAGGCTGTCCAGTTGCCTTTGAATTAGGAGTTGGTTTTGCCCCTGTTCGTAAGCCTGGTAAACTTCCTCGCGAAGTCGTTTCAGCTGACTATGCCAAAGAATATGGTGTAGATACTCTGACCATGCATGCGGATGCAATCAAACCTGGTCAACGCGTTCTGATTGTAGATGACCTTCTTGCGACTGGTGGGACAGTTAAGGCAACTATTGAGATGATTGAACGTCTTGGCGGTATCGTTGCTGGCTGTGCCTTCCTCATTGAGTTGGATGAGCTGAAGGGCCGCGAAGCAATCGGCAATTATGACTACAAGGTATTGATGCATTACTAAATATATAGCTTATTACTATATCTAGTTAGAGAAAAAGTATAATTGAAAACTATATCTCCTTTGAGTATAATGAGTATATTAAAACAAAAGGAGATATTTTCATGCCTATCAAGATTGATAAGAAGCTTCCAGCAGTTGAAATTTTAAGCTCTGAGAATATCTTTGTCATGGATGACGATCGAGCAGATCACCAAGATATCCGCCCTCTGAATATTCTGGTACTCAATCTCATGCCCCAGAAAATGGTGACGGAAACTCAGATTTTGCGTCATTTGGCCAATACGCCTTTGCAATTGACTATTGAGTTTCTTTATATGACTTCTCATACATCAAAGACCACTCAGGCAGAGCACATGCAGACCTTTTACAAGACTTTTGATGAGGTCAAAAATCGTTTCTTTGATGGCTTGATTATCACGGGAGCGCCAGTAGAGCATCTGCCTTTTGAGGCAGTGGACTATTGGGAGGAATTCCAGCAGGTGATCGAATGGTCAAAGACTCATGTCTTTTCGACTCTACATATCTGTTGGGGAGCTCAAGCTGCGCTTTATGCCCGATATGGTATTGACAAACATCAGATGGAACGAAAACTATCAGGGGTCTATATCCAGTCGGCACCAAGTAACAATCTTCTTTTCCGCGGTTTTGACGATGAGTTTTATGTTCCCCATTCTCGGCATACAGAGGTTTTAAAAGAAGATATTCTGAATCTAACAAATCTGGAAATTCTTTCTTATGGAGAAGATGCGGGTCTGTCTGTGCTTGCTAGCCGCGATCTGCGAGAAGTCTACAGCTTTGGTCACATGGAATACGACCGTGATACTCTGGCTAAGGAATATTTCCGTGATCTTAAAGCGGAGAAAAATCCGCATATTCCGGAAAATTATTTCAAGAATGACGATGTCAATTCGACTCCTTGTTTGCGCTGGAGCCTAGCGGCAGCTCTCTTTTTCAACAACTGGGTCAATTATGCTGTCTATCAGGAAACTCCTTTTGACTGGGAGAGTCCCGAAAATGATGTATCGTTTTTTGCTTATTTATAAGAGGTGACATGACGTATTTATCAGCTTTTAAATCCGGTAATTTAATTATTCCGAGCGCCCTTTTGTTCCATTTCAAGGAGATTTTTGATTCCAGCGATGATTTTTTGGTTTGGCAGTTTTTCTATCTGCAAAATACAACTTCGCTCGAAGAAGTTGCACCGAGACAGATTGCGGAAAATATTGGCAAGACATTGACAGAAGTTAATCGCTCCATGTCTCATTTAACTGAAAAAGGACTCTTGCAGTATAAGACTATCGAGCTGAATGGTGAAACGGAAGTAATTTTTGATGCTTCACCAGCCTTAGAAAAGCTGGATGAGATTTTGTCAGCTAAGACAGGAGATCAGCAGCCTGTTAAGACTGCGCAGAATATTTTGAAAGACTTAGTAGATACTTTTCAGCAGGAATTGGGCCGTTTACTTACACCTTTTGAAATTGAAGATTTGACCAAAACGATTCAGGACGATCAGACAAATCCTGACTTAGTTAAAGCGGCGCTTCGTGAGGCTGTTTTTAATGGGAAGGCTAACTGGAAATATATCCAAGCTATTTTGCGTAACTGGCGTCGGGAGGGCATTACTAGTCTGGCTCAGGTTGAAGCCAAGCGGGCAGAGCGTGAGGCAACCAGCCCACAAAATATCACCGTTTCAGACGACTTTCTAAGTGCTATGAATCTTTGGAAAGACTGAGATTCACTTTTTATTGTATAATAAAACTAAAATCTGAATGTTTCATTCAGATTTTTCTTATCTATCAGAGAGAAATATAGAAACTAAGAGTATATTTTATAACGGCAAAACCAATCTAACAGCGACAAGATGTGGGTTTCTCCTCTAAAAATGTCCTTCATAGCTAAATTGTAAAATATTGATGTAGGAAAAATCAAACTGTTATGGTATAATGGGAAAAGATAGATTATAAATGAATATTTGAAAGAACCTATTTTAAAATATGAAAAAAATTGTGATTAATGGTGGTCGCCCCTTAAAAGGAGAGGTGATCATTAATGGTGCCAAGAACAGTGTCGTAGCATTGATTCCGGCAGTGATTTTGGCGGATGATACGGTGATTCTTGATGGAGTACCCAATATTTCTGACGTTGATAGCTTGATTGATATCATGGAAGCAATGGGGGCAAGTATTAAGCGGGTAGAGGATAGTTTAGAAATTGATCCACGCGGCATTAAAAATATGCCGATGCCCTTTGGTAAAATCAATAGTTTGCGAGCATCCTATTACTTTTATGGCAGTTTGCTAGGACGTTATGGTGAAGCAACAGTTGGTCTGCCTGGTGGCTGTGATCTTGGTCCCCGCCCGATTGATCTGCACCTTAAGGCTTTTGAAGCCATGGGAGCAAAGATGACCATGGATGGAAATTATATGAATCTGTCAACGGGTGGCAAACAGCTAGTCGGGGCAAGTATTTATATGGATACGGTCAGTGTGGGTGCCACCATCAATACAATTCTGGCTGCAGTTAAGGCCAAAGGTCGGACTATTATCGAAAATGCAGCACGTGAACCAGAGATTATTGATGTGGCTACCTTGCTCAACAATATGGGAGCTCATATTCGTGGGGCAGGGACAGACATTATTATCATTGAAGGTGTGGAAAGACTTCACGGAACCCGCCATCAAGTCATTCCTGATCGGATTGAGGCGGGAACTTATATCGCTTTAGCAGCTGCTATTGGAGAAGGAATCCAGATTAACAACGTCCTCTATGAGCATTTGGAAAGCTTCATTGCTAAATTAGAAGAAATGGGCGTTCGGATGACGATTTCTGAGGACAGTGTTTTTGTTGAGAAACAGACTGATTTAAGAGCAATCAGTATTAAAACCTCTCCTTATCCAGGCTTTGCAACTGATTTACAACAGCCGATTACTCCACTATTGCTGACGGCGCGTGGTCATGGAAAAATCATTGATACGATTTATGAAAAACGAGTAAATCATGTCGCTGAGTTGGCAAAAATGTCAGGTAGAATTTCTACAGCCAGCAATCAGATTGTTTATGAGGGTCCAAATCAGCTACATGGGGCATCTGTAAAGGCAACAGATCTCCGTGCAGGTGCAGCGCTTGTTATTGCTGGTCTGATGGCTGAAGGCCAGACCGAAATTACCAATGTGGAATTTATCTTGCGTGGTTATTCCAATATTATTAAAAAATTAAGGAGCTTGGGTGCAGATATCCAGCTCATCGAAGAATAAGCGATAATCGCTTATTTTTTATAGAGGAAGCATATGAATTTGTGGACAAATTTAGCAGCTTTTTCATTTATTGAAATGGAGCATTTGTTTTTGCGCCCGATTATTTTTGAAGATGCAGAAGCTCTTTATAAAATAGCTTCGAATCCAGAAAATACTGAGTTTATTTTTCCGACTGAAAGCAGTCTGCAGGGAAGTGAATATCTTATCGCTAATTATTTTATGAAAAATCCTTTGGGAATATGGGCTATTTGTGATAAGGAAACAAACGAAATGATCGGATCTATTAAATTTGAAAGAATGGATGAGATAAAAAAAGAAGCTGAATTAGGCTATTTTTTGAGGAAGGACTATTGGGGACAGGGGTTGATGACCGAAATTGTCCGTGAGCTAGTTTTCCTTTCCTTTACAAAATTTGGTTTTAAGCGCCTGAGCATTGTCACACATGCAGAAAATATAGCGAGTCAGAAAGTTGCGCAGAAAGCTGGTTTTAAGCTCTTTCGTCAGTTTAAGGGAAGCGATCGCTACACAAGAAGAATGCGAGATTATATTGAATATCGCTATGAGAGAGGAGATTTTAATGAGTAAGCACCAGGAAATTTTAGCCTATCTTGAAAATCTTCCAATCGGGAAAAGAGTCAGTGTTCGCAGTATTTCAAATTACTTAGGAGTCAGCGACGGGACGGCTTATCGGGCGATTAAAGAGGCAGAAAATCAAGGAATTGTTGAGACCAGACCTAGGAGTGGAACCGTTCGGGTTAAGTCAAAAAAGGTTGTTTTAGAGCACCTGACTTATAAGGAGATTGTAGATATTACTGGCTCGGAAGTGC
Organism: Streptococcus sinensis; assembly: GCF_000767835.1. Lineage (GTDB taxonomy): Bacteria > Bacillota > Bacilli > Lactobacillales > Streptococcaceae > Streptococcus > Streptococcus sinensis. Next base: position 30,512 of record NZ_JPEN01000042.1, read on the forward strand.
TGGCCGGAGAAAATGGTTTGGAGAAAGAATTTAATAAATTCTCCATTGGTGCTATGACGGAACAGAATATTCTGCATTATCTGACAGAAGGAGGGCTCTTGATTGTCGGAGACCGAACCCAGATTCAGATGCTGGCGCTTGAAAATGAGAATGCGGTGCTGGTGACGGGTGGTTTTGAAGTCGATCCAGAAGTTCTAAAATTAGCCAATCGTAAAGAGATTCCAGTTTTTAGAACCAAGCACGATACTTATACAGTGGCGACCATGATTAACAGAGCCTTATCCAATATCCAGATCAAAACAGATATTCTGACAGTGGAACAGGTTTATCGGGCTAGTCATGAATATGGTTTTCTGCACGATACGGATACGGTGAGGGATTACTTGGATTTGGTTCGTCGCAACCGAACCAGTCGCTTTCCAGTTATTAATCAGCACCAAATGGTCGTGGGTGTTGTGACGATGCGGGATGCCGGTGACAAATCGCCTTTGACAACTCTAGACAAGGTGATGACTCGAAGAGTCTTTATGACGGGGCTTTCTGCCAATATTGCTAATATCAGCCAGCGTATGATTGCGGAAGATTTTGAAATGATTCCGGTTGTGCGTAGCAATCAGACCTTGTTGGGCGTGATTACCCGGCGTGATATTATGGAAAAGATGAGTCGGGCACAGATTTCTAGCTTACCAACTTTCAGTGAGCAGGTTGGGCAGAAAATCAGCCGTCAGGATGATGTTTTTTCCTTTACCGTTGAGCCTTTTATGTTGGATCAAAATGGGGTTCTGGCTAATGGAGTTTTGACGGAGATTATCACTCGAATTACGCAACAGATGATGTCAAATAGAGGCCGCAGTCTAATCATCGATCAGATGATGATGTATTTCTTTCAGGCGGTGCAGATTGATGATCTTCTGCATGTTCAGCCACAAATTATTCGTCAGACTCGGCGAACGGCTATTATTGATTTTGATATGCTTCTGGGTACTAATCTGGTTTCTAAGGCTACCATTACTGTAAAGATTAACTAAAGCATTTAGACTTGTATTCGAAAAAAGATTTAAAATAGAACTTACAGACAGGAGATAGAATGATAACGTTAAAATCACAACGTGAAATTGACTTGATGGACAAGAGCGGAGACTTTCTGGCTTCTATCCATATTGGTTTGCGAGATTTGATCAAGCCAGGCCTTGATATGTGGGAAATTGAAGAATATGTTCGCAGACGTTGTAAAGAGGATAATGCTTTGCCCCTGCAGATTGGGGTGGAAGGAAGCGTCATGGATTATCCTTATGCGACTTGCTGCTCGCTTAATGACGAAGTTGCCCATGCCTTTCCTCGTCATCAGAGATTGGTAGAAGGTGATGTGATCAAGGTTGACATGGTTGTTGGTTTGGTGGATAAAGCTGAATTGGATGTCTCTAAGTTAGATTTTAACAATGTCGCTGAAATGAAAAAACACACAGTGGAATTTCGGGGCGGTGTAGCTGATTCTTGCTGGGCTTACGCAGTTGGTCAAGTCAGTCCAGAGGCGCAAAAGCTGATGGATGTGACCAAAGAATGCCTTTATCGGGGGATTGAGGCTGCCAAGGTTGGCAATCGAATCGGTGACATTGGGGCAGCGATTCAAGAATATGCTGAAAGTCATGGCTATGGTGTCGTGCGAGATCTAGTTGGCCACGGGGTTGGTCCAACTATGCACGAAGAGCCAATGGTTCCTCATTACGGCCGAGCTGGTCGCGGCCTGCGTCTGCGGGAAGGGATGGTCTTAACTATCGAGCCGATGATTTCAACTGGAACTTGGGAAATTGATACGGATTATGAAACAGGTTGGGCTCATAAAACCCTTGATGGCGGACTTTCTTGCCAATATGAGCATCAGTTTGTGATTACTAAAGACGGTCCTCGGATCTTGACTAGTCAGGGTGAAGAAGGAACTTATTAAAAACAGCAAGGGTTGAGAAAGCATTTCTCAATCCTTCTTTTTTGAAGGAGGATAGGAGTGAAGAAATGGATTGAAAGGGTTCGGAAGAATCAGTTTTTAGGAGCTTTTTTTGGATTTTATCAATCAGCTGAGACGGATATTACGAGTATTGCAGTGGCTTATTATTCACTGATTTCGGTCTTTCCACTGCTTTTGATTCTCGTCAATATCCTGCCCTACTTTCAGATTCCAGTAGCCGATTTTTTGGAAGTGATTGAAGATGTGCTTCCAGAAACTTTTTATGAGGTAGTAGCAAAAATTGTCAGAGATGTTTTGACTCAGCCTTCTTCTGGTTTGCTGAGTTTCTCCATTCTTTCTGCCTTATGGACTTTTTCGCAGTCCATGAACTTTTTGCAGAAGGCTTTTAATAAGGCTTACGGAGTTGCTAAAAGTCGAGGAGTCATTTCCCATCGCCTGCTCAGTCTGGTAGTCAGCTTGGGCCTGCAGTTGCTCTTTGCTTTTGCCCTATTTTTGACTATGTTCGGCCATATGTCGATGATCTTTATCCGTAGTTTTTGGGAAATTGATGAAAGAACCTATCTTTATCTGCAAAATCTGACTCAGCCATTGATTTACTTCTTGCTGCTGGTTACTTTAGCTTTGCTTTATTATTTTCTGCCCAATGTGAAAATTAACAAAATCCGCTATGTTCTGCCGGGCAGCGCTTTTGTTGTATTCGCTATCATGGCCTTGCTGAATCTGTTTTCGGCTTACATGGACAAGTATGTCAATCATCTGGTTGACGTTCGCTTTTTCAGTTCCATTATCGTAGTAGTGATTATGGTGTGGTTTATCATCATTGCTAAACTGTTGATTATCGGAGCTATTCTCAATGCAAGCTATCAAAGCTGTCGGGAATCTGAATTTGAGGTCGGTAAAGTGCGAAATTTTTCCTTTGTAAAAAAGGAAGACTAGCTTTCCTCTTAGCATTTGGCTGCTTAGTTGAAAGGGTCTGCAATTGACAGGTTTGAAAGTGCCTTCTGGACATTTCTCTCACTTACCATTTGAAAAACCTGCTTTTTCATGTTAAAATAAAAAGAAGTAATTTGTAAAAGAGGTAATAAAGTGGCTTTTGGAGATAACGGACAACGTAAAAAAACTGGATTTGAAAAATTGACAATGCTGGTCGTGGTAATCATGTTACTTGTAACAGTCGGTGCAATTTTTGCATCTGCTATCGGCGCAATCTTCTAATCCTAAACGCTGCAAGGCGTTTTTTTAGAGTAAAAAAGAAGCGAGAATTTATATGAGTATGTTTTTAGATACAGCCAAGATTCAGGTCAAGGCTGGCAAGGGCGGCGATGGCATGGTGGCCTTTCGTCGAGAAAAATATGTACCCAATGGCGGACCTTGGGGCGGCGATGGCGGCCGTGGTGGCGATGTGATTTTTGTCGTGGATGAAGGTCTCCGTACCTTGATGGACTTCCGTTACAACCGTCATTTCAAGGCTCAATCGGGCGAAAAAGGAATGACTAAGGGAATGCATGGTCGAGGAGCGGAGGATTTGATTGTCCGTGTACCTCAGGGGACGACCGTGCGTGATGCTGAAACTGGCAAGGTAATTACGGATTTGATCGAGCACGGTCAACGATTTATCGTGGCGCATGGCGGCCGTGGCGGACGTGGCAATATCCGCTTTGCTACACCTAAAAATCCTGCTCCGGAAATTTCTGAAAATGGGGAGCCGGGTCAGGAAAGAGAATTACTGCTGGAGCTAAAAGTGCTGGCTGATGTTGGTCTAGTCGGTTTTCCTTCGGTTGGTAAGTCAACCCTTCTGAGTGTGATTACATCAGCCAAGCCAAAAATCGGGGCCTATCACTTTACCACGATTGTTCCTAATCTGGGCATGGTTCGGACTCAGTCTGGGGAATCTTTCGCTGTAGCCGATCTGCCAGGATTGATCGAAGGAGCCAGTCAGGGAGTAGGCCTAGGCACCCAGTTTCTTCGTCATATCGAGCGGACACGGGTCATTTTGCACGTTATTGATATGTCTGCTAGTGAGGGACGCGATCCTTATGAAGATTACCTTGCGATCAACAAAGAGCTGGAATCCTATAATTTACGCTTGATGGAGCGGCCACAGATTATTGTAGCCAACAAGATGGATATGCCTGACAGTGCAGAAAATTTGAAAGAATTCAAGCAAAAATTGGCTGCCAACTATGATGAATTTGAAGAGTTGCCGCAGATTTTTCCTATTTCTAGTCTGACCAAGAAAGGTCTTGCAACTCTTCTAGATGCTACAGCTGAGTTGCTGGATAAGACACCTGAGTTTCTGCTTTATGAAGAAGCGGATATGGAAGATGAGGTATATTATGGCTTTGACGAAGAAGCGCCAGCCTTCGAAATCTCCCGTGATGATGACGCTACATGGGTGCTTTCGGGTGATAAACTAGAAAAACTCTTTACAATGACCAACTTTGATCGAGATGAGTCCATCATGAAATTCTCTCGTCAGCTACGCGGTATGGGCGTTGACGAAGCACTTCGTGCGCGTGGTGCCAAGGACGGCGATTTGGTTCGTATCGGTAAGTTTGAGTTTGAATTTGTTGACTAAGGAGATATGTAATGGGTGACAAACCAATATCTTTCCGAGACGAAAATGGGAACTTTGTCTCAGCAGCAGATGTCTGGAATGCAAAAAAGTTGGAGGAACTCTTCAATCGGCTTAATCCAAATCGCAAATTTCGCCTTGAGAGAGAAAAGCTAGAGAAGAAGGAAGAATAAGAAAAGCGAAGCTAAAACAAGGAGAGGACTATGATTCATTATAAGACAAATTCTCAACTACCTTTTACGGCTGTTTTAGACCTTTATGTTTCAGTTGGTTGGAGCAACTATACCAATCATCCTCAGCATTTGGAGCAGGCATTCCATCAGTCTTTGTTTGTGATGGCGGCCTATGACGATGAGGAGCTGGTAGGTTTGATTCGAGCGGTCGGAGACGGCGTCTCTATTGTGTTTATTCAGGATTTGCTGGTGCATCCAAGCTACCAACGTCAGGGGATTGGCCGGAGTCTTCTTCAGCAAACACTAGAAAAATTTGAAGATGTTTACCAAATTCAGCTGGCAACGGAGCAGTCAGATAAAAATCTAGCTTTTTATCAAGGGAACGGCTTTCACCGGCAGGAAGATTTCGACTGTATTGGCATGATTTATGCACCTGATAAAAAGTAAAATATTACAAAAGAGTCTGGGACAAAAGTCCGACCTCAAATATAAAAAGCGAACAAAACTAGTTTTCTGGT
>NZ_JPEN01000073.1 GCF_000767835.1 Streptococcus sinensis
CTAATCATATCAAGGTTTCTTCTTTTTTGGTACTCAGGTCTCACATCTATTGTAACGCTACATGTCTACCCTGCTATTTTGATGCTTAAGTTTCATAAAATCAGGATTTTTGTGATAAAATAGAAAAGATGGAGGAAATTTCTATGGCAAAACAAAGAAATGAAATTGAAGAGAAATACACTTGGGATTTAAGCACAATTTTCCCAACAGACGAAGCCTTTGAAGCGGAGTTGGCGCAGGTTTCTGAAGAAGTAAAAAAAGCAGCTAGTCTGGCTGGGCATTTACTGGATTCAGCTGACAGTCTCTTGACAACGACGGAAATCCAATTGGACTTGATGCGCCGTATTGAAAAGCTCTATTCCTATGCTCACATGAAAAATGACCAAGATACTCGTGTAGCAAAATATCAAGAGTATCAGGCCAAGGGTATGACCATTTACAGTGAATTCGGGCAAAGCTTTGCCTTCTATGAGCCCGAATTTATGGCGATTACAGAAGAACAATACCAAACTTTCCTAGCTGAGCAGCCAGCCTTGCGGCTTTATCAGCATTATTTTGACAAGCTTTTGAAAAAGAAAGCCCACATCTTGACACAGCGCGAAGAGGAGCTACTGGCCGGTGCTGGGGAAATCTTTGGTGCAGCAGGCGAAACCTTTGCTATCTTGGATAATGCGGATATCGTCTTTCCAATGGTGCATGACGAAGATGGAAATGAAGTTCAGCTCAGCCACGGTAACTATATCACCTTGGTCGAGTCTAAAAATCGAGAAGTCCGTAAGGAAGCTTACGAGGCTCTCTACAGCGTCTACGAGCAGTACCAGCATACCTATGCCAAGACTCTGCAGACCAATGTCAAGGTTCATAATTACAATGCGAAAGTCCGCAAGTTTTCATCTGCCCGTGAAGCAGCCTTGTCAGCTGACTTCATTCCAGAAAGTGTCTATGACAGCCTAGTTTCAGCGGTTAATAAGCATTTGCCTCTTTTGCAGCGTTATATCGTCTTAAGAGCGAAGATTTTAGGCATTTCTGATTTGAAGATGTATGATATGTACACACCTTTGTCAGAGACAGACTACAAGTTCACTTATGAGGAAGCTTTGGCTAAGTCTGAAGAAGTTCTGGCTATTCTGGGTGAGGATTATTTGAGCAGAGTCAAGACAGCCTTTTCAGAGCGCTGGATTGATGTTCATGAAAATCAAGGCAAGCGTTCAGGAGCATACTCAGGCGGTTCTTATGATACCAATGCCTTTATGTTGCTAAACTGGCAGGACACACTGGACAATCTCTTTACCTTGGTGCACGAGACAGGCCACAGTATGCACTCCAGTTATACTCGTGAGACCCAGCCTTATGTCTATGGAGACTACTCTATCTTCCTAGCTGAGATTGCTTCGACGACCAATGAAAATATCTTGACAGAAAAGCTCTTGGAAGAAGTAGAAGACGATGCAACCCGCTTTGCTATCCTCAATCACTTCTTGGATGGCTTTAGAGGTACGGTCTTCCGTCAAACCCAGTTCGCAGAGTTTGAGCATGCTATCCACAAGGCTGACCAGGAAGGTCAAGTTTTGACCAGCGAGTTTCTCAATGAGCTCTATGCTGACTTGAACGAGAAATACTATGGACTGAAGAAAGAAGACAATCCACAGATTCAGTATGAATGGGCTCGAATTCCGCATTTCTACTACGATTACTATGTTTTCCAATATTCGACAGGATTTGCAGCTGCTTCAGCCTTGGCTGAAAAGATTGTCCATGGCAGTCAGGAAGACAAGGACAAGTATCTGGACTATCTCAAAGCTGGGAACTCTGACTATCCCCTCAATGTCATCAAAAAAGCAGGGGTGGATATGGAAAAAGAAAACTACCTAAATGCTGCTTTTGCTGTCTTTGAGCGTCGTCTAGACGAATTCGAGGCCTTGGTAGAAAAGTTGGGACTGGCATAAGATGGTCGAGACTTATAATCAAAATTCTAATCCCAATATGCGTCGGCCAGTGGTCAAAGAAGAAATTGTAGACTTTATGAGACGGCGTCTCCAGCCGGTTACTGGTGGACTCAAGGAGTTGGAGGATTTTGCCAGAGCTGAAAATGTACCTGTGATTCCCCATGAGACAGTAGCTTATTTCCGCTTACTGCTCGAAAGTCTGCAGCCTGAGAAGATTTTAGAAATCGGTACGGCTATTGGTTTTTCGGCTCTTTTGATGGCGGAGCATGCGCCTCAGGCTCAGATTACGACTATTGATCGCAATCCAGAGATGATTGAGCTGGCCGAGGCTAATTTTGCTAAATATGACAGCCGCCAGCAGATTACCTTGCTGGAAGGCGATGCAATGGATCTGCTTCAGACACTGGAGGATTCCTACGACCTTGTCTTTATGGACTCTGCCAAGTCTAAGTATGTGGTCTTTATGCCCCAAGTTCTCAAGCGCCTCAATCCTGGTGGTCTGGTCCTCATTGATGATGTCTTTCAAGGAGGAGATGTTGCCAAGCCTTTTGAGGAAATTAAGCGTGGCCAGCGGGCTATTTACCGCGGTTTGCATAGTCTTTTTGAAGAAACCTTAGATCGGCCTGATTTAACAGCCAGTCTCTTGCCACTTGGAGATGGTCTTCTTATGATTAGAAAAAAATGAGATATCTGAAATTATCCTGTTATTTAAAAGTTTTTAGCAAAATTTAAGATATCAAGTTAGATTTGTGGTACAATAGACAAAGTGAATTTATATAAAAGCGAGGAGAAAAACATTCTATGAAGAAAAAATTGTTCGCAGGAGCTGTGACACTTTTATCCGTTGTTGCGTTAGCTGCGTGTTCGCAAGCAGATGGTAAAGACATTATTACCATGAAGGGAAACACAATTACGGTTAATGAGTTTTATGATCAAGTTAAGAGCAATGGAGCTGCTCAGCAAGTCTTGCTTCAAATGACGATCAAGGAAGTATTTGAAAATAAATACGGTAAAAAGGTAACCGATAAAGAGGTGACAGAAGCCTTTGATAAAATGAAATCAGCCTATGGCTCTGCTTTCCAAAAGGTTCTTGCACAAAACGGATTGACCGAAGATGCCTACAAGGATCAAATTCGAACCAATAAATTGGTTGAGTATGCTGTAAAAGAAGCTGCAAAAAAAGAATTGACAGATGAAAACTATCAGGCTGCCTTTGCAAATTATACACCAGAAGTGACTGCTCAAATCATCAAGCTGGACAGCGAAGATAAGGCTAAAGAAATCCTTGAACAGGCTAAAGCGGAAGGTGCTGATTTTGGTCAAATCGCAAAAGATAACTCAACAGATGCAGCAACCAAAGAAAAAGGTGGAGAAGTGAAGTTTGATTCTGGCTCGACAGATGTTCCAGATGCTGTGAAAAAAGCTACTTTTGCCTTAGAAGAAAATGGAATTTCAGATGTTATAACTGTTCGAAGTTCTCAAAATTATAGCTCCAGCTTCTATATTGTTAAGTTGGTCAAAAAATCTGAAAAATCTTCAAATTGGAAAGATTATAAAAAGCAGCTGAAAGAAGTTATTTTAACGCAAAAACAAAATGATGCTAGCTTCATTCGCTCAGTTGTAGCCAAAGAGTTGAAAGATGCAAATATTAAGGTGAAAGATGCTGCTTTCCAAAATGTTTTTGCACAATATATTGAATCAGAAACCTCAGATTCATCTGCCTCTGCTTCCTCAAGTGCTGCCAGCAGCTCAGAAACTTCTGAGTCCAGCTCAGCAGCTGAAAGCAGTTCTTCATCAGCAGCAGAATAAGGTTGACGAAAAGAGAATAAGCAAGTATAATAAGACTGGTGAGAATTGATTTTTCAAGTTCTTAGTTCAGAGAATTGGCGGTGCTGCGAGCCATCTGAGACGGGAAATCATGCTACTCATCTTGGAAAATAGAATATGAAATGAGAATGACAAGTTCATTGAATGAAGGTGGTACCGCGGTTTTTCGCCCTTCGGACAAGGAACTTGTCTTTTATATTGACTGTGGAGGTCAAACGATGAAAACCTATTTGGTCAAACAGAAATTTCGCTTAGGCGGCGAACGTTTTGATATCAAGGACGATCGAGGCAATGTAGATTACCAAGTGGAAGGATCTTTTTTCCAGATTCCTAAGACCTTTACAATCTATGACACTCAGGGGCAAATCGTCAGTCAGATTACCAAAACCTTTCTAACTTTCCTGCCCCAGTTTGAGATCAAGCTCAGCAACGGACATAGCTTTTATATCCGTCAGAAATTCACGATTTTGCGTGATAAGTATGAATTTGACAATTTGGGGCTACGAGTTGAAGGGAATATCTGGGATTTAAACTTTCGTCTGCTGGATGACAGCAATCAAGTCGTTGCAGAGATTGCCAAGGAGCTTTTCCATCTAACCTCTACTTATCAGGTTCATGTCTATGATGAGACTTATGCAGATTTGGTCATCTCCCTCTGCGTCGCTATTGACTATGTGGAGATGCTGGAAAGCTCGTCGTCATAATGTAACTATTTTTAGAAAAAATTTAAGGAGAAAAATAAATGAAACAAATGTCAAGTGCTCAGGTTCGTCAAATGTGGCTGGATTTTTGGGCAACTAAAGGTCATGCAGTAGAACCATCTGTCAGCTTGGTGCCGGTCAACGATCCAACCTTGCTTTGGATTAACTCTGGTGTAGCAACCCTCAAGAAATATTTCGATGGAACCATTATTCCAGAGAATCCACGGATTACTAATGCTCAAAAAGCCATTCGGACCAACGATATTGAAAATGTCGGAAAAACTGCCCGCCACCATACCATGTTTGAAATGCTGGGCAACTTCTCTATCGGCGATTACTTCCGTGATGAAGCCATTGAGTGGGCTTACGAGCTTTTGACTAGCCCTGATTGGTTTGATTTCCCCAAAGACAAGCTTTACATGACCTACTATCCAGCTGACAAGGACTCTTACAACCGCTGGATTGCTATGGGAGTGGAAGATAGCCATTTGATTCCGATTGAGGATAACTTCTGGGAAATCGGTGCGGGACCTTCTGGGCCAGATACAGAGATTTTCTTTGACCGAGGCGAAGCTTTCGACCCAGAAAATATGGGAGTGCGCCTCTTAGAAGAAGATATTGAAAACGACCGTTATATCGAAATCTGGAATATCGTCTTGTCACAATTCAACGCTGACCCTGCTGTACCGCGTAGCGAGTACAAGGAATTGCCACACAAGAACATTGATACGGGCGCAGGTTTGGAGCGTTTGGTGGCGGTTATCCAAGGGGCTAAAACCAACTTTGAGACTGACCTCTTCATGCCAATCATTCGTGAAGTAGAGAAACTGTCTGGCAAGGTCTATGACCAAGATGGCGACAATATGAGTTTCAAGGTTATCGCAGACCATATTCGCTCGCTCTCCTTTGCGATTGGCGATGGCGCTCTTCCTGGAAATGAAGGTCGTGGTTATGTCCTTCGTCGTCTCCTTCGTCGGGCTTCTATGCATGGCCAGAAGTTGGGGATTGAAGGAACTTTCCTTTACAAACTTGTACCAACTGTTGGCAAGATTATGGAAAGCTACTATCCAGAAGTCCTTGAAAAGAAAGACTTTATTGAAAAGATTATCAAGAGTGAAGAAGAATCTTTTGCTCGTACTCTGCACTCTGGTCAGCATTTTGCCCAAGGTATCGTAGCAGACCTGAAAGAAAAAGGCCAAACAATCATCTCTGGTCAAGATGCCTTCAAACTCTACGATACTTACGGCTTCCCACTGGAGTTGACTGAGGAAATCGCTGAAGAAGCAGGCATGACTGTAGACCGTGCTGGCTTTGAAGCGGCTATGAAAGAGCAGCAGGATCGGGCGCGTGCTTCCGTCGTCAAGGGCGGCTCAATGGGCATGCAAAATGAAACCCTGCAGGCCATCACAGTAGAGAGTGCCTTTAACTACGAAAAAGAAGAGTTAACAGCTGAACTTCTTGCTATCGTGGCGGACGATGCAGCAGTGAAGTCTGTTGAGACAGGCACAGCTGCCCTCATCTTTGCAGAAACACCATTCTACGCAGAAATGGGTGGTCAGGTGGCCGACCACGGTCAAATCTTTGATGCAGCAGGCAATCTGGTAGCGCAAGTAAGGGACGTGCAAAAGGCACCAAATGGTCAACCACTGCATACTGTAGAAGTTTTGGCACCTCTGGCTCTCGGTCAAAGCTATAAACTGGAAATTGACCACAGCCGCCGCCATCGTGTGATGAAAAACCACACGGCGACTCACCTCTTGCACTCAGCCTTGCATAATGTTCTTGGTAACCATGCAACCCAAGCAGGCTCTCTGAATGAAGTAGAATTCCTGCGCTTTGACTTTACGCATTTCCAAGCGGTAACAGCAGAAGAGCTGCGTGCTATCGAGCAAGAAGTCAATGAGAAAATCTGGGAAGCTATCGCTATCAAGACAGTTGAGACAGATATTGACACGGCTAAGGAAATGGGTGCCATGGCGCTCTTTGGTGAAAAATATGGTAAAGAAGTTCGCGTCGTAACCATCGGTGACTACTCAGTCGAGCTTTGCGGAGGAACTCACGTGGGCAACACTTCTGAAATCGGGATTTTCAAGATTATCAAAGAAGAAGGTATCGGATCTGGAACTCGTCGTATCTTGGCAGTTACCAGCAAGGAAGCCTTTGAAGCTTACCGTGAGGAAGAAGAGGCGCTCAAGGCTATCGCAGTGACTCTCAAGGCTCCGCAAATCAAGGAAGTGCCTAATAAGGTAGAATCTCTGCAAGGACAGCTTCGCCAACTCCAAAAAGAGAATGCTGAGCTCAAGGAAAAAGCAGCAGCAGCGGCCTCTGGGGAAGTCTTCAAGAATGTTCAAGACGCAAATGGACATCGCTTTATCGCAAGTCAGGTTTCTGTTTCCGATGCAGGCGCCCTGCGCACCTTTGCTGACACTTGGAAGCAGAAGGACTATTCAGATGTTCTCGTTCTGGTCGCAGCCATTGGTGATAAAGTCAATGTCCTTGCAGCCAGCAAGACCAAGGAAGTGCATGCTGGCAATCTGATTAAGGAATTGGCACCGATTGTGGATGGCCGAGGCGGCGGTAAGCCAGACATGGCTATGGCCGGCGGCAGCAAGCAATCAGCTATCCAAGACTTGCTTGGAGCAGTTGCGGAGAAATTATAATAGATTTTTTAAGATCAGGATTGATGTCCTGGTCTTTTTTCTTGCTTTTCTAAAGACAAGAAAATGTTTAATTAAAACGTTTTATGAATAAAAATACAAATATTGCTTGACAATATTAGATTTTGATAGTAAAATTATACGCATATTTATACAAAGGAGTTTTAAAATATGCGTATTTCGATTGTTGGAATTACAGGTTACTCAGGATTAGAACTCCTTCGTATCCTACAGCATCATCCAAGAGCTAAGGTCGTTTCGATTCATGCGACGAAGGAAATCGGCAAGTTTTTGTCAGAACTTTATCCACATTTAAAAGGGCTGTGTGACCTAAAAATTGAGGTATTTGATAGTCAGCGTATTATGCAGCAAGCTGATCTGGTATTTTTTGCAACTCCGAGCGGGGTAGCAAAAGAGATGGTGGCAGATTTTATTGCAGCAGATTTTCCAGTGATTGACTTATCTGGAGATCATCGCCTACCAGGGGATATTTATAAAAAATGGTATAAAAAAGAGCCAGCTCAGGCAATTATTCAGAAAAAGTTTATTTATGCCTTGTCTGAATTTGCAGATGTGAGTGAGAAGCGCTTTATTGCCAATCCAGGCTGTTATGCTACAGCAACGGAACTGGTCTTGATTCCTCTGTTGCAAGCGCAGGCTATTGAGCTTGATTCTATTATTGTGGATGCTAAGAGTGGTCTGACTGGTGCAGGGAAAAATCCTACAGAAGCCAGTCATTTCGTACAGGTTCATGATAACTATGTCACTTATAAACTAAATCAGCACCAGCATATTCCTGAAATTGTTCAGTTTTTACAGAGTTTTGATGAGAAGCTTGCGTCTATCCAGTTTTCGACTTCTCTGATCCCAGTCAATCGTGGGATTGTAGCGACGGTCTATGTGAAATTGAGAAAAGGCCTGAATGTAGCAGATATTTCCAGTATGTATCGACGATGTTATCAGGATAAACCTTTTGTCAGGGTGCAGGCAGCCTTGCCAACCTTGCATCAAGTGATTGGTACTAACTACACAGATATAGGTTTTGATTACAATCCGGTGACCAATATTTTAACGGTAGTTGCAGTTCTAGATAACTTGGTCAAGGGAGCAGCTGGACAAGCTGTTCAAAATATGAATCTTATGTTTGGTTTTCAAGAGACGGAAGGACTTCTCAGTCCACCTCTATTTGTATAGTGATGATTGGAGTCAGAATGAAAGTAATTGATGGAAATATTGCCAGTCCCCTAGGCTTTTCGGCCGACGGCCTATATGCTGGTTTTAAGAAAAAGAAGCTGGACTTTGGCTGGATTGTTTCAGAAGTACCAGCTAGCGCTGCAGGAGTTTATACGACCAACAAGGTTATTGCGGCTCCGCTTATCGTTACGAGAGAATCTGTGAAAAAAAGTGGGAAACTACAGGCAGTAGTGGTCAATTCAGGTGTAGCCAATTCCTGTACAGGACTCCAAGGAATGGAAGATGCCTATGAGATGCAAAGGCTGACAGCACAAAAACTGAAGATTGAGCCTGACTTGGTCGGTCTTGCTTCAACAGGAGTCATCGGTGAGCTGCTTCCAATGGATGCGCTGAAAAATGGTCTGTCGCAAATTGTCATCAGTGGTAAGGCCGATGATTTTGCTCGAGCGATTCTAACGACAGATACCTGCACGAAAACCTGTGTTGTGACAGAACGATTTGGTAAGGATTTAGTGACCATGGCAGGAGTGGCAAAAGGATCAGGAATGATTCATCCTAATATGGCTACCATGTTGGCTTTTATCACTTGTGATGCCAATATATCTAGCCAAACATTGCAGAAAGCACTTGGACAGAATGTTGAAACGACTTTCAACCAAATTACAGTGGATGGAGATACGTCAACTAATGATATGGTTTTAGTCTTGGCCAACGGTTATACTCAAAATGAAGAAATTTTGCCCGATACAGAGGAGTTTGAGCGCTTTGCCCAGATGCTGCACTATGTAATGGAAGATTTGGCGAAGAAGATTGCTAAAGACGGAGAGGGAGCGAGTAAGCTGATTGAGGTGAATGTTCTGCATGCTCAGGACAGCCTGAGTGCGCGAATGATTGCCAAAAGTGTGGTCGGTTCCAGTCTAGTCAAGACAGCGATTTTTGGAGAAGATCCAAATTGGGGCCGAATTATAGCCGTGATTGGATATGCAGGAGCCGAGTTGTCAGTGGCAAATATTGATATCTTTATAGGTCAGCTGCCGGTTATGCTGGCTTCTAGTCCAGTTGCTTTTGATGCGGAAGAGATGCAAGAAATGATGGGGCAGGATGAAGTCACTATTACCATTGACCTCCATGATGGAGACGCTACTGGACAAGCTTGGGGTTGTGACTTGTCTTATGACTATGTGAAAATAAATGCCCTCTACAGAACCTAAGGAGAAATAATATGAAAGATGTTATCGTGATTAAAATTGGCGGTGTTGCCGCTCAGAAATTATCCACTTCTTTTATCGAGCAGGTGAAAAATTGGGTCGATAATGGGAAAAAAATTATTCTTGTTCACGGAGGAGGTGTTGTCATCAATCAGCTCTTGCTGGAACGTCATTTGCCGAGTCGTAAGATCAAGGGGCTGCGTGTGACCAACCAGTCGGATATTCCTATCATCAAGAAAGCTCTTCTGGATATCGTTGGGCAGGGTCTGACTCAACAGTTCAATCAGGCTGATATTGACAGCATTCAGTTAGTATCTCATCTGGGCCAGACTGTGTCGGCGGATTATATCGACAAATCAATTTATGGCTATGTTGGTCAGGTCACGGATATTCACAGTAGTTATTTGGAGCAGCTTTTGGATGACCATATTATTCCAGTTTTGGCTTCACTTGGGGAAAATGCAGACGGTCAACTATTGAATATCAATGCGGATTATTTAGCTGCTGCTGTAGCTAAAAAATTTCAGGCAGAGAAATTGATTTTGATGACGGATACGCAAGGTGTCTTGGAGGATAAAAAAGTGCTGCCACAGATTTTGACCAGCCAAGTGCCCCAAAAAATCCAGAAAGGAATTATCAAGGATGGTATGATTCCAAAAATCGAAAGTGCTGTTCAGACAGTCCTATCTGGTGTCAGTCAGGTCTGGATTGGAAATAGTCTTTCGGCAGGAACCTTGATAGCAGAGGGATAAATATGAGTTTTTTATTTCAAAATTATAATCGAGCCTCGATTGAATTTGTCAAGGCCGAGGGCAACTATCTGATGGATAGTGAAGGGCGTGCTTATTTGGATTTTTCTTCTGGGATTGGTGTGACCAATTTGGGCTTTCACCCACAAGTCCAAGCGGCTCTGCTTCGGCAGGCCGAGCAAATTTGGCACAGTCCCAATCTTTATCTCAGCTCACTGCAAGAAAAGGTGGCTGAGGAGTTGGTTGCTGGCTATGATTACCTAGCATTTTTCTGCAACAGTGGGGCGGAGGCCAATGAAGCAGCCATTAAGTTGGCCCGCAAGGCCAGTGGCAAGCAGGGGATTATTAGTTTTCAGCAGTCCTTTCACGGTCGGACTTTCGGGGCGATGGCTGCGACTGGCCAAGAGAAAATTAAAATAGGATTTGGTGACGGTCTTTCTCATTTCAGCTATGCCATTTATAATGATTTAGCTAGTGTTAAAGCCTTAGTCAATAGTGATACTGCTGCTGTGATGCTGGAATTGGTTCAAGGAGAGTCGGGTGTCCTGCCAGCTGATGAGCAATTTGTTCAGGATTTAGCTGATTTTTGTCGGCAAAACAAGATTTTGCTAGTGGTGGATGAGGTGCAGACAGGGATGGGTCGAACGGGCAAGCTTTATTCCTTTGAACACTATGACATTGTGCCAGATATTGTGACTTTGGCCAAGGGACTGGCCAATGGAGTGCCAGTAGGGGCAATGCTAGGTAAGAAAGAGCTGGCTTCAGCCTTTAATTACGGCAGTCATGGTTCAACTTTTGGCGGTAATCGATTAGCCATGGCAGCTGCTTTAGAAACATTGCGCCAACTAAAAACACCTGACTTCATGGAAGAAGTTCAGGAGAAAAGCAGATTGCTAGTCGGAGAATTGCAAACAGCCCTTCAAGGAAATCCAAGGGTCCTAGCTATTAGAGGTCTGGGTTTGATGATTGGAATCGAAACAAGCTCTAACCTGTCTGTCCTAGTTGAAAAAGCACGGGAAAAAGGCTTGATTGTTCTTACAGCTGGAACGAATGTGATTCGCCTCCTGCCACCTCTGACCCTCAGTGAGGAAGAAATCCAGCGAGGCGTAGGCACTCTCAAGGAAGTATTTGAAGAAGTAGATTAGAAACTCAGCTGAAGCTGGGTTTTCTTTTGTCAATGATTTTATACTTTATGACAAAAATATTTATTTTTTTGACAAATATAATTGTCAAAAAGAAAAGAATCTGTTACAATGTATTTAAGTTAAGAAGAAAAGACAAAAGGAGGGACTCATGGATATACTGTTTTGGTTTCTAGTTCCGGTATGTTTCGTTTTTTGGTTGACATCATCCAGTAAATTGAACAATGTGAAAAGGAAGTTGAAACGTTTAGAGAGAAATAAAGAAAGGAGTGGAGAAATGTCACGTTTTTTTAAAGAAATGATTGGGAAAAAACCGATCATAATCGGTGAAGTTTTAGGGACAGAGTCCTGGGAGGTAGTTGATGCCGATGACGATTGGGTTAAGTTGAGTAAGACCAATAAAAAAGGTCAAACAAGAATGAAATTGATGCGAATTGACGATATCAAATCTGTTGAACTGAGAGAGGGCTGAGAGGTGTTGTTATGAAGCTGAAAAATCGACTGAAAGAGCTGAGGGCTAGAGACGGGCTGAATCAGACTGAGCTGGCCAAGAAAGCCGGCGTGTCGCGGCAAACGATTAGTTTGCTCGAGCGGGATGAGTACACACCTTCCGTGGTTATTGCTCTCAAAATTGCTCAGATTTTCAACGAAAATGTCGAAAATGTTTTTCGCCTAGTGGAGGAAGAATAGAATGTTAGGAAAAATCGGGAACTGAAGATATTTAATGCTAGTCATCTTAGCGACTTAGGGTTTACTTTGCTGACTAGTAAGCTAGAGGTCATAAAGTGACGGAAAGTAAAACAAGGAGAAAAACAATGCAAGAATTTATGGAAAATTTTAAAGTTAACGAAGAACAAGCAAAAATTGCTGGTGTTTGCGCAGGTTTGGCGGATTATTTTGGGATAAAGGTAGCTTATATTCGTCTGATCTTCGGAGTTGTAGTGCTATCGTCGACTGAGTTGGGGATTTTTGTAGCCTTGGGCTATGCCTATCTGGCAGGATGGTTCCAAAAGGATTATTTGTGGGATAAAATGAGCAAAAAAGTCAGAAATCACTTTATTTTTCTGATGACAGTGCTGATTATTTTACCTTTATTTGGTCGTGAAATACTGGAAACTGCCTCTGACTTTCTTAGCCAAGTCATGGCTTGGCTGACTGCACTTATTTAAGTATAGGAGAAAACAATGTCAACAAAGAAAAGAATATTGAGAAATATCGGCATCTTAATTCTTGCTATTATATTAGGAGGAGTAGTTGGATTTATAATGGCTCATTTTGAACATTTTTCTTGGCCGACCGTCTTAAATGTTGAACTGCTGAAGAACATTGGCCGAGCGAGTTTGTTCATTCTCTATCCCGTAACCTTTTTCTTGCTCTATCAGACGCATAAAGTTCACGGGGCTTACCAGAGAGAAGAAGATGATGACAAAAGCTATGAGCTCTATCGTCAAACCTTCAAGACCTTAGAATATGCGACGATTTTATATAATATCTCGTCTGCACTAACTCTATTCACCCTCTTTGTAGGAGTGAGCTACCTAGGTCCGCTACTAGGGTCAGAAACGACGATTGACATTCCATTTTATGATATTGCACTGTTTCTTGCTTTGATTTTAGGTCAAATTCTTGTATTGAAAACCACTCAGAAGGTTCGTCAATATAAATTATCTGCTATGCCAACCATTGAGGAGATGAAGGACTATGCGCTGTCCTATGATGAAGGGGAGTTGCAGGCTCATTATGAACAAAGCTTTTTGACCCTCTTCAATCTCAATCAGCGCCTCATTCCAGGCCTTTATGTCTTACTCTTTATTCTTGGAGCTGGGACACCAATGCAGGTCGCTTCTGGTATGATTGTCTTAACCATTATTTTTGTCTATATCAATGCGGAGTCTTATCAAGCAGTTAAAAGATATTTCAAATAAGCTGTTTGGCGGCCAAAAAGGAGTTCATCATGAAATTAATCAAAAAAATCAACTTTATGGAAGAAAAGAAATATGTAATCGGTCTAAATGTAGCGGGGATCTTGCTGATTTTTCCCTTCTCTGTGCTTTTTGCGAAATTGACCCAGCTAATCTTCCGAGCCGATCATTATGATTTTTCGGGTCTAGATATCGTCTATTTGTTAGTTTTTACCTTTATCCTTGTCGTCATCCATGAGTACATCCACGGTTTCTTCTTCAAGTTTTTTGGTAAAGGGAAAGCCAAGGTCAAGTTTGGTTTTAAAAATGGGATGGCCTATGCGACTAGTCCAGGTACCTTCTACCATCGTAAGGACTTCTTGGTCATTGGTTTGGCTCCCTTTGTTTTGATTAGCCTACTTCTGACTTTATTGGCCATGCTGGGCTTGCTCAGTTCAACTCTCTACATGCCTCTAGCTAGTCTTCATGCAGCGGGTTGTGTTGGTGACTTTTACATCGCTTTGCTGCTGTTGGGGCAGACTGATGATATTCTCATCGAGGATACTGAGGTTGGCATGAATTTTTACCAGAAAGAAGAAGGAAATTAGGTCATCAAAGTTACTTGCTATTAGGCTTATTGATAAAGAGTTTTAGTCTTGGTTCTTTCGAAGTCAAAAACAAAGTTTAAGTGTATTTTATCTGGTACAAAATAAAAAAGATTATCAACTTGAACCGCACCCCAAAAAGTTAGATTTTTCTGTCTAACTTTTTGGGGTCAGTACAACTTGGTTGATAATCTTTTTATGTTCTGTTTTACTTTTTTTTCAAAGAACTTGCCATCTGGCTAGTAATTCCTAGTGTTGTGTGCTTATCGTTCTATGTTTGAAAGTAGCTCTTATTTATCAGGCTGCCATTGCCATCTGGCTCCGAATTGCGCTAATAGATCAAAGGCAGCTTCTGGTCCCATAGAACCAACAGCGTATTCATGCAGCGGCACTTGGTTTTGGCTCCACAACTGTTCGATTTTATCAATCAATTCCCAGCTAGCTTTGACTTCATCCCAGTGGCTGAAATTGGTCGAGTCGTTATTGAGGACGTCAAAAATCAGCTTTTCATACGGGTCTGGAGAGGCTCCTGAGGCTGTGGCATCTGTCCGGTAATCAAATGAAATCGGGGCTAGATTAAAGAGCTCGCCGACTTCTTTTCCGTTGACACTGAGTGAAAATCCTTCGGTTGGCTGGATGTAAATAGTCAAAATATTTGGTTTGAGCGGCTCACCAAAAATGGAATTCATCTGCTTGAACACAATATTGACATGAGTACCCTTTGCGGTCAGGCGTTTTCCAGTTCGGAAGAAGAAAGGCACATCACGGAAACGGTCAGTATCAATAAAGAAGGCACCAGAAACAAAAGTTTCAGTGGTCGATTCAGCATTGACATTGGGCTCGCTACGGTAGGAAATGTATTTTTTGCCGTTGACTTTGCCAGACTTGTATTGCCCCCGAATGAAGAGACGCTTCAAATCGTCCTCACTTGGCTGAACAAGGCGCTCAAAAACTTTGACTTTTTCTGCTCGAATGTTTTCTTTGGTAAAGCTTTTTGGCTTATCCATGGCTAGTAGAGAGAGGAGTTGCAAGGTATGATTCTGCACCATATCACGGAGGGCTCCGGACTGATCATAATAGCCACCGCGTTCTTCAACACCGAGCTTTTCAGCAAAAGTAATCTGCACATTATCAATGTAATCGCGATTCCAAATATTTTCAAACAGGAGATTAGCAAAACGAATCGCGAAGATGTTTTGGATCATTTCCTTGCCCAGATAGTGGTCAATCCGGAAAATCTGTTCTTCGTCAAAAGTGGCCAGTAAGTCTTCGTTGAGCTTGCTGGCAGTTGCCAGATCTGTCCCAAAGGGTTTTTCGACAATCAGACGCTCAAATCCTTTTCCATCAACGATATGTTCAGATTTGAGGTGCTTGGCAATGGTTCCAAAAAACTGAGGAGCCATAGAGAGGAAGAAGAGTTTATTGTTCTCTGCCTGATATTCCTCATTGAGCTTGTTTTGTAGCTTGCACAGCTCAATATAATGCTCGGTATCCTGCACATCGTGGCTTTGATAATAAAAATGACTGGCGAATTCTTGGGCTTGCTCAGGACTGTCAGCTAGGTCTGAGATAGAGTCGACAACGACAGACTCAAAATATTCCTTACTCCAAGGTCTGCGGGCAGTTCCGATAACGGCAAAATGTTCAGAAAGATTGCCAGATTTATAAAGTCTAAACAGGGAAGGATAAAGTTTTCTTTGGGCTAAGTCGCCACTGGCACCGAAAATTGTAACAATAACTTTTGAAGACATGATACCTATTACCTATCTAAATGTGATTGTTTCTATTTTATCACAATTTTCAGAAAAATTGTATTTGAAAAATTCGGATTTGGTGGAAAGAAAATATCCCGAGGGAAAGTCGGGATACGAGTTTAGGATTGGCTTTTCTTCTTGATAGCGCGAAAGAGGAAATAGTAGAAAATAAAGTTGCCACCCACGAGGACTAAAAGCAAGCTGAAGACATTGTGGACACCAGTTGTGGTGTCGGGTGCTTGATTGAGCAGGACGGCTGCAATTGCTGTTCCCAAGGCGCCTGCGAAGGTCTGAGCTAGTTGAAAGAGGGCAGTTACATCTGCTGTTTTTCCTTTGCTGGCTTGTGAGGCGGAAAGAGCCATAGTATTGTTGAAGGCCATGTTGCGGCCCAGAGTAAAGAGGATATAAAAACCTAAGATTAGTGGGAGATTGAGCCAGTTTGTAAAGAAGCTATAGACAATCATGACGAGAAAGACTAGGCTATTACCGCCAAAGAGAGATAGTTTAGGGCCTTTGTTATCGTATAATTTTCCCAGAAAAGGAGACATGAAAGCTCCGATCATAGTTCCTGGAAGGAGGGAAAATCCAGCTTGAGCGGTTGAGACATTCTTGACCAGCACGAGAAAGTTGGGAATGAGAAAATTGCTGGATAGGTTGGAAAATTGAAAGATCAAAAAAGGTAGAATTCCAAAGAAAATCGTTGGTTCTTTCAAGATACGGATGTCCAGAAATGGATGTTGGACAGTCAGACTCCGCCAGATGAAAAAGACAAAGGAAAGGAGGAAAACAGCCAGATACAGCCAATTAACGCTGGCTCCCTCTTCCAAACTGGAAATGGTCATTAAAGAAAAGGAAAGGGCAACTGCAAGAGAGAGAAAGCCAAGCACATCAAAAGGACGCTTGCTTTTACCAGTTGAATTTTGTAGGTTAAAATAGGCTAGTAAAAAAGAAATGATGGGAACCGGTAAGATACAGGTATAAATCATATGCCAGTCAAAGGAGGCAATCATATAGCCTCCGTAGGTCGGGCCGATGGCTGGTGCCAGGCTGATGACTAGACCGCTCAGTCCCATGAAAAGTCCAATATTTTTCCGAGGGATTCGTTCTACAATGAGATTAAACATGAGCGGCATGGCAATTCCAGTTGCTCCGCCTTGGAGGATTCGTCCTATCATTAGGAAGGTAAAATCTTGTGCCAGCGTGGCAATCAGATTTCCAAGGCTAAAGATGGCGAGTGAGGTAAAGAGGATGCGACGCTCCGTCCAGTTGTGGGCCAGAGTCGCTCCCAGCGTTATAGTGATGGCGACCGCCAGCAGGTAGCCAGTCGTAATCCATTGTAGTACTCCTAGGCCCAAGCCAAAGACCTGGCTGAGGTGGGGAAAGGTCACATTCATACTAGTCTCTGAAAGAATCCCAGCAAAGGCGACCAAGGCCACAGCTAGAATAGAAAGCAAATCTTGTTTCGTTGCTTTTTCTTGCTTCATAAAAATAACTCCTTTTCAAATGAGATAGTATTATTGTAGCACGATTTTTCCGAGAGAGGAGAGAAAAAAGTTAAATATCAACTTTAATCAAGGCTCTTCTAATTTATAAAATCCAGTCAGACCAACTTTGTAAAGGGGAAAGAATGAATTGCAAGGCTTGCATATAAAAGAAACACCCATGAAAATGGATTTTCACAGGTGTTTGACTTTAAAATACTCGATAGACGTAAGGATTGTTCGGTTTTTCTACCCTATCAAAGCTTTCAACTTCTAGAGTTGGAAGGCTTTGCCCCAGACTTTTATGGTAGTGCATGGCAAGTTTCCCCTTGGCATGAATCCAGGTATTATTCTCGAAATGCTGGGTATTTCCAGTCGTCAAGAGGCCATAGACACCTGAGTCGGCGATACAATGGATAATACCGAAGCGAAAGAGGAATTGGCTCTTCTGGTCGCTGGGGTCATTGTAGACAAAGCCAGTGAACTCTAGCTTCTTGCCTACAAACTCGTCGGGATAATCATAGATGACCTCCATGACCTCCATGTAGTTCTCAGTCGTGACCTGAATGGTATCTTGCTTAACATATTTCTTAGCGGCTGCCCGCATTTCTTTTTCATAAGCCCCTTTGGTAAAGTAGGTGCTGGTATCCGGCTTCAAGTATTGGCTGGTTGTGCCTTCGTCCTGCTGGACGGCTGCAGAAGTTCCTTCAGCCAGCGGGAAATGAAATCCTTTAGCCGAAACTGTTGTTGAATCCAAGGTGACAGTTGGAAAGAAAATTCCCACAAAGAGCGGAATGACAAGGAGCAGGACGCTGCCTAACTTAGCCCAGCGAGTGCTTAAATGACTGTGGACCTCCATCTTTTTCATCCAGATGATAAGCTGCACAACTGCCAAGATAAAGGACAGAATCATGGACAGATAGGCCAGATAGGAATAGTGGAGATTGATATATTGATTAAGCTTGCCCGTCAGCTGCAGATACATGGTAATCTCAAAGTAGCCGACTAAGATTAAAAATCGAATCATAGCACTACCCCCACAAGCCAAGAGTAAAGAAAGACGACGACGGTAACTAGGCTGATAAATTGCCAGATAAAGCGTGTCTTAAAGTAGTTTTTCATCATCAGCAGATTCTTGACATCTAGCATAGGTCCAATGACCAAGAAAGCTAGGACTGGTGCTAAGCCGAAGCTAGCAATCAAGGAGCTCCCGATGAAAGCATCAGCTTCGCTGCAAAGTGAGAGCAGGAAGGACAGCAGCATGAGCAGAAGAATAGCAACAGCTGGTGTCGAGCTGATAGAGGTCAGGATTCTGGTTGGTACATAGACTTGGACCAGGCTGGCAAAGAGACAGCCAAAGACTAGATAGCGGCCTGTATCGAAAAATTCATCAATAGCCTGCACAAATACCTGAAATAGCTTTTGTCCTTTGCTGAGATGTGAAAAGTCATGCTCATGAACAGCTTTGCGATTTTCTTTTTGGATATTGCTATCTGCAAAGAAGCCCAGAAAAATCCCTAAAAGAATAGCCACGACCATGGAACCTAAAGCGCGCAGCAGAGCCATCCGAAAGGAATTGCCAAAGGCAGAGTAGGTCGCAAAAAGTACGATGGGGTTGATGACTGGAGCCGTTACCAGAAAAGGCACAGCCGTGTAACTGGGAACTTTCTTTTCCAGAAACCGATTTATAATGGGAACAATCCCGCACTCGCAAGAGGGGAAGACAAAACCAACCAAGCTCCCAAAGAAAATCCGAGCCCATTTGTTCTTGGGCAGAAACCGATAAACCTTGTCTGGCGTGATATAAACCTCGATAAAGCCAGAAATGATACTTCCAATCAAAACAAATGGCAGGGCCTCAATGATAATGGAGAGAAAGATAGCACCGGCTTGCAGGACACTGGCCGGCAGCTGAGAGAAGAAGCTCATTCTTTCTTATCCTTTTCGTTTTTAGATTTTTTCTTGTCTTCCTCAGGGACCTCTACCTTTTCCATCTTGGGCAGAGTGGCAAACTCCTCGAACATCTTGTCTAAATCGTCTGTTTTAGTAAATTTAACAGCCATAAAAGCACCTCATTTCTAAAATAATAATTCTATTATACTACCAAACGAAAAAAAATGATATTTTCAGCCATGATTGATCAGAGACAGTAGACTTATCCTAGCAAGAAAAAGATGGATTAAACTAGTCTTTATAGATTTTTCAGCTTCATATTATGATATAATAGAGGAGTTATGGAAAATATAAATATTGAAAAAATTGCCCAGAAATTGGGCCTTAAAGAAAGCCAAGTATCACAGGTCCTAGATCTAACTGCTGAGGGAAATACCATTCCTTTTATTGCTCGTTACCGTAAGGAAATGACGGGAAATCTGGATGAGGTCGAGATTAAGGCAATCATTGACCTAGATAAGAGCATGACTGCTTTGGCAGAGCGTAAAGCAACGGTTTTAGCTAAGATTGAGGAGCAGGGAAAACTTACGGATGCGCTGCGTTCTGAGATTGAAGCTGCTGAAAAGCTGGCAGATGTGGAAGAGCTTTATCTGCCTTACAAGGAGAAGCGCCGTACCAAGGCTACTATTGCCCGTGAAGCAGGTCTCTTTCCTTTGGCCCGCTTAATCCTACAGGATGCGGCTAATCTGAAGGAAGAAGCTGAGAAACTTACTAGTGAAGCCTTTCCAACATCAGAAGCTGCTCTAGCTGGAGCAGTGGACATTCTGACTGAGGCGATTTCCGAAGATACCAAGCTGCGGGCTTGGACCTACCATGAGATGCAGACCAATTCTTCTATCGTATCGAGTCTCAAAGACGGCGACTTGGATGAAAAGCAGGTCTTCCAGATTTATTATGATTTTTCCGAAAAAGTAGCGACCATGCAAGGCTACCGCACCCTAGCTCTTAACCGTGGTGAGAAGCTAGGTATTCTCAAGGTTGGTTTTGAGCACAATCTTGAGAAAATTCTGCGTTTCTTCGAAGTGCGTTTCAAGGTAAAAAATGCCTATATTATTGAGGCTGTCCAGCAAGCGGTCAAAAAGAAAATCATTCCAGCTATGGAGCGTCGTATTCGGACCGAGCTGACTGAGACCGCTGAGGATGGAGCAATTCAGCTCTTCTCAGATAACCTCCGCCATCTCCTCCTAATCGCCCCTCTCAAAGGTCGCGTAGTACTGGGCTTTGACCCAGCCTTTCGGACAGGAGCCAAGCTGGCAGTTGTTGATGCGACAGGAAAAATGCTGACGACTCATGTCATCTATCCCGTTCCACCAGCAAAGCCAGCTCAGATTGAAGCTTCTAAGAAAGAATTATCAGAGTTAATTGAGCAGTTTGGCGTGGAAATCATTGCCATCGGAAACGGAACTGCCAGCCGAGAAAGCGAAGCCTTTGTAGCAGAAGTGTTGAAATCTCATCCAGATGTCAGCTATGTCATCGTCAATGAAAGCGGAGCATCTGTCTACTCTGCTAGTGAACTGGCTCGTCATGAGTTTCCAGAGTTGACCGTTGAAAAGCGCTCAGCTATTTCCATCGCCCGCCGTCTGCAAGATCCTTTAGCAGAGTTGGTTAAGATTGACCCTAAGTCCATCGGAGTTGGTCAGTACCAGCATGATGTCAGTCAGAAAAAGCTGTCTGAAAGTCTGGACTTTGTCGTGGATACCGTGGTCAACCAAGTCGGAGTCAATATCAACACCGCCAGTCCTGCCCTTCTGGCTCACGTAGCTGGTCTTAATAAAACTATCTCAGAAAATATTGTCAAGTACCGAGAAACGGAAGGCTTGATTCGGTCTCGCGAGGCCATCAAGAAAGTGCCGCGTCTGGGCGCAAAGGCTTTTGAACAGGCAGCCGGATTCTTGCGTATTCCTGAAAGTGATAATCTGTTAGATAATACAGGCGTTCACCCAGAGTCCTATAAGGCAGTGGAGGAGCTCTTTAAGCGTCTTGAAATTAGCAGTTTGGACGAAGCTGCCCAATTCAAATTAAAAGCAGTGCAGACTGCTAGTTTGGCTACAGAGCTAGGCTTGGGAGAAGAAACCCTCAAAGATATTATTGCTGATTTGCTCAAGCCTGGTCGAGATTTGCGTGATTCCTTTGACGCGCCAGTTCTGCGGCAGGATGTCTTGGATATCAAGGATCTGCGCATCGGTCAAAAATTGGAAGGCGTCGTCCGCAATGTCGTCGATTTCGGAGCTTTTGTGGATATCGGTATCCATGAAGACGGGCTTATCCATATCTCTAAAATGAGCAAAAGCTTTATTAAACATCCTAGTCAAGTCCTGTCAGTTGGTGATTTGGTCACTGTCTGGGTAGATAAGCTAGATGTGGAGCGGGAGAAGGTCAACCTCTCTCTGATAGCGCCAAATGAATCTAACTAACTATGTTAAGCAAGTTTCGCTGGAAGATTTTGGCTGGGAATTCCGCCACCAAGCCTATTGGAACAAGCGTCTCCGTACTACAGGAGGACGCTTTTTTCCGAAAGATGGCCATCTGGATTTCAACCCAAAAATCTATGAAAGTTTTGGGCTGGAGACCTTCCGAAAAATTGTCCGCCATGAGTTAGTCCACTATCATCTCTATTATCAGCGCAAGGGTTACCGCCATGGAGATAGGGATTTTAAAGAATTACTCAAGCAGGTGGATGGCCTGCGCTACGCTCCTCCATTGTCCAACTCGCAAGCCTTTCTTATCTATGAATGCCTGAGTTGCGGAGCACTTATCCGTCGTAGACGCAGGGTAAACATTAAAAAATACCGTTGCAGTCGCTGTATGGGCAGGTTGGCATTCTTAAAAGAGAAATTGAACGGAGACTGTGCGAACTAAAAACTGATAGATGCAGAATCAGCCTCTGGGCTGATTTTTTTAACAGCTTTCTATGATAAAATGGAATAAATAATGATAGTTGAGGTCAATCATCATGAAAACTAAGTTTTATAAATTGAGAAGAAACCGAGTAATTTCAGGAGTTTTGTCCGGACTGGCCGACAAATTTAACTTTGATCTTGGCTTGCTGCGTTTCCTGTTTATCATCTTTACAGTTGTGAATTTTGGTTTGGGTATTTTGATTTATGTCTTGCTGGCCATGGTTATGCCCTATAAGGAGGATCTGGAAGAAGAAATGTACGGGACCGGCCCTCGCAAGATAAAAGAAGCTGAACCTATCAACGACAATGATGGTTGGTTTTGGTAAATGTTGATTTAAAAGTCAGTTCATCTAGTGGACTGACTTTTCTGTGGTTTAATGGCTATATTGCCAAAAGGAGTTGCAATGGAAGTTTGGAATGCTTATGACTTCAATCGAAATATACTGCCTTATCTTTTAGTCAGAGGAGAGCCTGTTCCTAAAGGTCAGTTTCATCTTTGTGTCAATGTCTTGGTTCGCCATGAAGATGGAGATATTCTCGTTATGCGCCGTTCTGCCAGCAAGCCTTTATATCCCGGCTACTATGAGTTTGGCGCGGGAGGGAGTGTCCTAGCTCATGAAAGCAGTTTGGTAGCTGCCCACCGTGAGCTTGAGGAGGAAACGGGATTGGTACCCGACAGCATGGAATTGCTTGCGCAAAGAACAGAAGTAGCAGATCAGTGCCATTTTGACTACTATCTGGCTCTTGTTTCAGGCGACAAGACATCTATTTCTTATCAGGAAGGCGAAACAGACGGGCACATTTGGCTGCCAGTCAGTCAACTTTCGGATTTTATCGAAAGTCATCCTTGCTTCCGACATCAAAAACAGATTTTAAGGAGACTGATAAAGAGGTGGCATAGCTAGCTTGCTCAGTATTTAAAGCTTTTCCATAAAGAATACTCTGTTTTAAAATGGCTAGGGGCATTACTTATTAAAGAGCCTCATTCTGCGAGGTTTGTTCAGAATTATTCATTTTTTCTAGATAACAGCTTAAACATTTCAAAACTCTCAAAACGATTCTATGATTAGTATTATTGAGAATTTTTTTATTTATACTCTTTTTAAGTTTTCCATTATACAATGGAATACAAGATGGAGCCATGTGTTAAATCTGTTTTTATATGTTACATTTCTAACAATTCCGTAACAAGCAAGCGCTATTCTTGCCTCTCTGCATAAAATCGGATAAAATAAAAGTGGATTATTATCAAATTAGGCAAATGTCTGAAAATGTGATATAATAAAACGATATATGAAAAGAGGTAACTATGGATATTTCAGAAATTCGTCAAAAAATTGACGCAAATCGTGAAAAATTAGCTTCTTTCAGGGGGTCTCTTTGACTTAGAAGGTCTGGAAGAAGAAATTGCCATCTTAGAAAATAAGATGACAGAACCTGACTTTTGGGATGACAATATCGCAGCCCAAAAAACATCTCAGGACCTAAATGAACTCAAGCAAACCTATGAAAATTTCCATCAGATGACCGATTTGTTTGATGAATCAGAAATTTTACTTGATTTTCTGGCTGAGGACGATTCTGTTCAGGAGGAGCTGGAAGACAAGCTGGCTGACTTGGATAAAATGATGACCAGCTACGAGATGACTCTCTTGCTGTCAGAGCCCTATGATAATAACAATGCTATCCTTGAAATCCACCCAGGATCTGGCGGAACGGAAGCTCAGGATTGGGGGGATATGCTGCTGCGGATGTATACACGTTTTGGCAATGCCAAGGGGTTCAAAGTAGAAGTCTTGGACTATCAGGCTGGTGATGAGGCCGGCATTAAGTCCGTCACTCTTTCTTTTGAAGGGCCGCATGCTTATGGTTTGCTCAAGTCAGAAATGGGCGTGCATCGTTTGGTGCGGATTTCGCCATTTGACTCAGCTAAACGCCGCCATACTTCCTTTACTTCAGTAGAGGTCATGCCAGAGTTGGATGATACCATTGAAGTAGAAGTCCGCGATGATGATATCAAGATGGATACTTTCCGCTCGGGAGGAGCCGGCGGACAGAATGTCAATAAGGTATCAACTGGTGTGCGATTGACCCATATTCCGACGGGAATCGTGGTTCAGTCTACAGTTGACCGAACCCAGTATGGCAACCGTGACCGAGCTATGAAGATGCTTCAGGCCAAGCTCTACCAGCTTGAACAAGAGAAAAAAGCAGCTGAAGTAGACTCGCTCAAGGGAGATAAAAAAGAGATTTCTTGGGGAAGTCAGATTCGTTCTTATGTCTTCACCCCTTATACCATGGTCAAAGATCATCGAACCAGCTATGAAGTAGCTCAGGTAGATAAGGTCATGGACGGAGACTTAGACGGATTTATTGATGCCTATTTAAAATGGCGTCTCAACTAAAAAAATAAACTGAAGCTAGAAATATGAAATGATTTGGACAGTTTCAGCATCTTATGAAAGGACTCTTTACAATACATGTCAATGATTGAAATGAGAGATGTTGTCAAAAAATATGACAACGGAACCACTGCTTTGCGTGGTGTGTCTGTGAAAATTGAACCGGGGGAGTTTGCCTATATCGTAGGTCCCTCAGGTGCAGGTAAATCAACTTTTATCAGACTGCTTTACCGTGAAGTGAAATTAAACAAAGGCAGTTTAAATGTGGCGGGCTTTAACTTAGCTAAGATAAAAAAACGGGATGTGCCAATGCTGCGCCGTCAGGTTGGGGTTGTATTCCAGGATTATAAACTGCTTCCTAAGAAGACGGTTTATGAAAATATTGCTTATGCCATGGAAGTTATCGGTGAGCGCCGCCGCAATATTAAAAAGCGGGTTATGGAAGTCTTGGATCTGGTAGGTCTCAAGCACAAGGTTCGTTCTTTTCCAAATGAGCTTTCAGGTGGGGAGCAGCAACGGATTGCCATTGCGCGGGCCATTGTCAATAATCCTAAGGTGCTGATTGCTGATGAGCCGACAGGTAACCTGGATCCAGATAATTCATGGGAAATCATGAATTTGTTGGAGCGCATCAACCTGCAAGGAACAACAGTTCTAATGGCAACCCACAATAGCCAGATTGTAAATACTCTGCGTCACCGCGTAATTGCCATCGAAAATGGTCGTGTGGTGCGTGATGAGGCGGAAGGAGAATACGGATACGATGATTAGAAGATTTTTTCGTCACCTGCTAGAATCGCTGAAAAGTCTCAAGCGAAATGGTTGGATGACAGTAGCAGCTGTGAGTTCAGTTATGATTACTCTCAGTTTGGTTGCTATCTTTGCTTCTGTTATCTTAAATACAGCAAAATTAGCATCTGACATTTCAAACAATGTCCGGGTCGTTGTGTATATGCGCAAGGATATTGCAGATAACAGTGAAACGATTGTAAAAGAAGGTCAGACAGTTCAAAATGAAGATTATCATAAGATTTATGATGCTCTGACTGCTATGGATCATGTCTCAAAGGTCACTTTTTCAAGCAAAGAAGAGCAGTATGAGAAACTGACAGAGACGATGGGAAGTGAATGGAAGGTCTTTGAAGGAGACTCTAATCCACTTTACGATGCTTACATTGTTGATACGACAGAGCACCAATATGTAGAATCCGTTTCTGCAGCAGCTAAAAAAATTGAAGGAGTGTCTGAGGTTCAGGATGGTGGAGCAAATACTAAGAGACTCTTTGCTCTATCTGACTTCATTCGAATTTGGGGTCTGATAGGAGCAGGTTTGCTTATCTTTATTGCCGTCTTCTTGATTTCAAATACTATTCGAATTACCATTATTTCACGGAGCCGTGAGATTCAGATTATGCGCTTGGTAGGAGCCAAAAATGGTTATATCCGTGGCCCATTCCTTTTTGAAGGAGCCTGGATTGGTTTGTTAGGCTCAATCGTTCCAGCAGCCCTAGTCTATTTTGTTTATAACATGGCCTTTCAGTCCATGAATAAAAGTCTGGTTGCTCAAAACTTATCTATGATTGAACCAGACTGGTTTGTTCCGGCTATGATTGCTTCTTTATCAGTATTGGGAGTCTTAATTGGTGCACTTGGGTCAGCCATCTCAATGAGACGCTTCTTGAAGATTTAACAATATAAAACAGCTCACAATGCTGTTTTTTTATGACCTGAAATAAAAACGAGGCTGGGACAGAAATCGGTAATTCGTTAGAATTCGATTTCGTCGTCCCACCTCCGCACAGTTGAGTAGGGCTGTAAAAACTGATGAAATCAGCCTAGTAGAGCCCACTCATCCACTGCGTATTGCTCGACAATCCAAAGACAATTGAGAGGCTAGGACTTTTGTCCCAGCCTCACTATTGATTTATTAGAAAAATGGATTAAAAGTCTTTTCGTGGCCAATCGTTGTATCATTGCCATGCCCAGGATAGACACGATAATCTTTAGGTAAGACAAATAATTCTTTCCTGATACCAGTGAGTAGCTGCTCCAGATTGCCAGTCGGTAGATCTGTACGGCCGATGGTTTCACGGAAGAGAGCATCACCAGTCAGAACGACCTGATCTTCTGGGAAAATAATGGAAACTCCTCCGATAGAATGACCAGGTGTCTGAACAGCATAGAAATGAAAGTCGTCTAGTTGGTAGTCGTGGTGATAGGTGAAAAAGTGTTCAGCTGGTCTGAGAATGATGTCTTCCAAATCTGCATGACGGTCAAGCCCAGATAGATTGTCTGTAGGAGTATAGAGCCAGCTTGCTTCGCTCTCAGCTACATAGACGGGTGGATTGGCAAAGTTATCTCGGACTTTATCCAGACTCATAATGTGATCGTAATGCGTATGAGTCAGAAAAATAGCTGTGATGGGTTTAGCGATTTCTTCTAGCTTGCGTTGGATTTTTCGCCAATCGCTGCCGGGGTCAACTACGATGACATGACGGTCATTTTCAAGGATATAAGTATTTTCAAAAGCAATGAGATTGACAATTTTGTGAACTTTCATTGGGCTTCCTTTGCGTATGTTTTCTCAATAAAGAGTGTAACAAAAAAGCAGAAATTTTGCACAAAATTAATTTTGTAGCTTAGCTTATTTTCAGATGTCTCAGGCTGGCATTTGTGATATAATCATAGCAGTATGACACAATCGAACTATAAATATGCTGTCATCGACTTGGAGGCTACAAGTGCGAACAGCAATGCAAAAATTATTCAAATCGGCATTGTCATCATTGAAAACGGGGTGATTTGCCAAACTTATGAAACAGATGTGAATCCGCATGAGGACTTGGATGAGCATATTAAACAGCTGACGGGACTGGATGATCAGCGCTTGCGCCAAGCTCCGGATTTTTCACGGGTTGCCCGTGAAGTTTATGAACTGATTGAGGATGCGATTTTTGTCGCTCATAATGTCAAGTTTGATGCCAATTTACTAGCGGAGGCTCTCTTTTGGGAAGGCTTTGAGTTGTTGACTCCTAGAGTGGACACGGTTGAACTAGCTCAAGTTTTTTACCCCACATTTGATAAATATGCCTTGGGAAATCTGTGCGAGCTTCTGGAAATTCCTTTGGAAAATGCTCATACAGCTTTGGCAGATGCTCAGGCGACGGCTCAGCTATTTTTAAAAATCCAGAAAAAAATGTCTAAATTGCCAAAAACTTTGCTTGAGAAAATGCTGGGATTTTCCGATAGTCTCATCTATGAGTCGCGGCTAGCGATTGAAGAGATTTTTCAGTCGATGCCAGACTATTCTGGTCAGGCTTTGCAGGAGACGCACGGTATCTTTTTAAAAAAGCCGAAAATCTTGTCGCCTGAAAAGAAACTTTCGCAGGACTTTCTGACCAACCTTTATCTGTTGGGGCTGGACGAGCGCCCCGACCAGCTGACATTTGCCCAGTATGTGACTGAGGCGCTTAGTCAGACTGCGGCTAGCTTTTTGGAGGCTCAGACAGGGCTTGGCAAGACCTTTGGCTATTTGTTGCCTATTTTGGCTCATGGTCAGGATAGGGTCTTGGTGACCGTTCCGACGAAGATTTTACAGGACCAGCTGATGCAAAAGGAAGGCCGACTCTTAGAGGAAGATTTTCATATTTCTTTTCATAATCTCAAAAGTCCAGAAAATTATCTGAAATTAGATCATTTTTATCAAAGTCTATCGGTCTTGGACGATAATCGACTTATTAATCGTTGCAAAATGCAGCTTTTGGTTTGGCTGACAGAGACGGAGACTGGTGATTTAAACGAAATCGGCCAGGCTTATCGTTTTGAGTCTTACTTTAGCCAGATACGCCATGATGGGAAATTAAGTAAGCATTCGCTCTTTTATGAAGAGGATTTTTGGCGACTGGGACAGGTCAAGGCAGCTAGCAGTCGTGTCGTGATTACCAATCATGCTTATCTTTTAACGCGCTTAGAAGATGACCAGTCATTGCTTGACAATCGGATTTTGGTAGTGGACGAGGCTCAGAAAATGTTTTTTGCTTTGGAAAGTTTCTCGCAGACCAGTGTCAATTTGACCAAGCAAGTGCAAAATATCAGCCAAGCCCTGCAGACAGAAAAACGGATTTTACAAGAACGTCTCTTGCAAAGCATCCAATTTGAGCTAGCAGATGCTGCCGAAAATCATCGGGGAAAGAGCAGTGAGCTGGATTCACATAAGTTAGTTAAGTTGCGTCAGGATGTGTTTGAGCTGGATAAGAACTTGCTACCAGAACTCAGTGAGCTGTTTTCAGCCAAGTACCAATACTATTGGCTAACGGAGGAACAATTTGCAGATTATAAGCTGACTAGTCTTCATGCTGGGCGCTCAGAACTCATGAGATTTAAGGATTTCCTGCCTGATACCGTCAAGGTTATCTTGGTCTCCTCTACTTTAGAGATTAGTTCCAAGGTGAATTTGCCTCAATTACTAGGTTTTGAGGATTATCATTTTTATAAACTTCCTCAGCAAAAGAAGCCCCTGCAGAAACTTTTCTTAGATCTAGATTTTCCAGATGTGGTGGATTTATCAACGCAGGAATACGCTGAGAGGATTGTTGCAAGCTTGGAGAGCTTGGCTCCACTGAATTTGCCGATGGTGGTTCTCTTTACCTCCAAAGATTTATTGTTGGCCACTTCAGACCAGCTGACCTTGCCGCATTTGGCCCAGTATAAGAATGGCGAGCCAGCCAATATCAAGCGTCGTTTTGACAAAGGAGAGGCGCCCATCTTGTTAGGAGCAGGCAGTTTCTGGGAAGGAGCGGATTTTGCTCAGCAAGAGCAAATCATTCAGCTCATCACGCGGATTCCTTTTGATAATCCCAAAGATTTCTTTGTTCAAAAAATCAATCATCATTTGAAAGCAGAAGGGAAAAATCCTTTTTACGACTATCAATTGCCGTCAGCTATTTTACGATTGAAGCAGGCCATGGGTCGTACTCGTCGCAATGAACACCAGAAGTCGGCTATCATTCTTTTGGATAATCGTATTTCAACCAAGCGCTACGGTCGGCAAATCCAGCAAAATCTGAACCAGCTGGCGTCTTTAGAAATGCTTTCACAGCTGGATATTTTAAAGGAATTAAAAGAATTTTTCGACTAGAACTTCTTGAAAACAGTCAATTTTATCTGGCTGTTTTTCTAAATGTTTTCATATTTTGTCGGCTAGCTATGCCAAAAATCTGTTATAATGATAAGAATAGGAAGAAGGTTATAACATGAAAAAATATGTACCAGGGATTGTTTTATCGTTTGGGATGGCAGCTGTTTCCATTATATTAGGGAATTGGTTTCCGCTGATAGGATCCAGTGTTTTTGCGATTGTGCTAGGAATTTTACTTAGTAATTTCCTGAAAATTCCGGATTCTTTTCAGCCGGGCCTGACCTATTCAGGAAAGAAGCTGCTTCAATATTCTATTATCTTTTTAGGTTTTTCTATGTCAATCGGAAAGGTATCTGCAACGGGCTTGTCCTCTCTGAAGATTAGTATTTTAACCATTTTGATTGCTTTTTTCGCAGCTTATGCAGCTGGAAAATTTTTTAAGATGAGACGGGTTTTAACCGTTTTGATTGGTTTTGGAACGGCAATCTGCGGTGGTTCCGCTATTGCAGCAGCTTCGCCCATTCTAGAAGCAGAGGAAGAGGAAATCGCTCTGTCTATTTCAACGATTTTCTTCTTCAATATTTTAGCTGTTTTCATCTTTCCTTTTCTGGGCCACCTTATGCAGATGTCCGATGGCTATTTTGGGACTTGGGCAGGAACGGCCATCAATGATACTTCGTCAGTTGTTGCGGCAGGTTATACCTATAGCCAGGCAGCGGGTGATTTGGCAACCATTGTCAAACTAAGCCGGGCTTTGATGATTGTACCCGCCTGCCTTATCTTTGCGGGTTATCGATATGTCCGAGGTAAGCGGTCAGCGCAAAAAGTGGACTTGAAGAAAATTTTTCCATGGTTTATTTTGTGGTTTGTCTTGGCTTCTGTAGTGAGCAGTTTGGGAATTTTCCCGTCAGAGCTAGTTCCTTACACAAAACTCTTGTCTCAATGGCTGATGGCCATGGCTTTAGCTGGGATTGGAGCTAAGGTCTCCTTTAAACAATTTAAGGAAGCTGGAGCTGCACCTTTATTAACCGGAGCTTTTGCCTGGTTTTGCGTCGCTGTTTCCAGCTTAATCATCCAATATTTTTTGTAAGAAAGGAGAATTATGCTTTCACAAAAAAGAACATTTGAGTCACGAATTGACTATAGCCTGCTTTTACCAGTTTTGCTTTTGCTTTCGATTGGTGTAATGGCTATTTATATAGCAGTTAGCCATGATTATCCAAAAGAAGTTGGAACGATTGTAGGTCAGCAAATCGTCTGGATTTTCCTTGGTTTCTTGATTAGTTTCATCATCATGTTTTTTAATACGAAATTTCTCTGGCTGATTACACCTTATTTGTATGTTTTTGGTTTGGGGCTGATGATTCTACCGCTGATTTTTTACAGTGACAGCTTAGTTGCCTCCACAGGTGCGAAAAATTGGGTAGCTATCCACGGTGTCAGTCTCTTTCAGCCGTCTGAGTTTATGAAAATCTCGTATATTTTAATGCTGTCGAGGGTTGTAGTGAATTTTATGCAGCAGCATAAGAAGGAAGAGCGAACCATAAGGTTAGATTTTCTATTGATTTTTAAATTAGGGCTTTATACCTTGCCTGTATTGTTTCTTTTGACCTTACAGAGTGATTTGGGGACAGCGCTAGTCTTTGCTGCGATTTACTGCGGCATTGTTCTTTTGTCTGGTGTTTCTTGGAAGATTATCCTGCCGATTTTCTTGTCTGCGACTCTTCTCTTTACTGCTTTCATGTTTATTTTTATTTCCGCTGGGGGGCGTGCCTTTCTGCATAATTTAGGGATGCCGACTTATCAGATTAATCGTATCTTAGCTTGGCTCCACCCCTTTGAATATGCTCAGACGACGACTTATCAGCAGGCACAGGGACAGATTGCCATTGGCAGCGGTGGCTTGATAGGTCAAGGCTTCAATGTTTCCAATCTTCTTGTTCCTGTCCGTGAAAGTGATATGATTTTCACAGTGATTGCGGAAGATTTTGGTTTTCTTGGCTCTACCTTGGTGATTGTGATTTATCTAGTTCTGATTTACCGTATGCTCAAGATTACCATCAAATTTAACAATCAGTTTTATACCTATATCTCAACTGGTCTGATTATGATGCTCCTCTTTCATATTTTTGAAAATATTGGAGCTGTGACAGGTATTTTGCCTCTGACGGGGATTCCGCTCCCTTTTATCTCTCAGGGAGGCTCCTCTATCATTAGCAATCTTATTGGAGTCGGTCTATTGCTTTCGGTCTCTTATCAAAATAGTCTAGCAGAGGAGAAGCGAGAGAGAACGCACTCTATCCGTAAAAAAGTTGTGCTTAAAAAAATAAAATAAGAAGTGGGTACATTCGTATCCTAGAAAGGTGTTTCATATGAAAAAAGTAGCTCTCATGTTAGCCAATGGCTTTGAGGAAATAGAAGCCCTCACCGTTGTCGACGTATTGCGTCGAGCAGGCTTCGTCTGTGATATGATTGGTTTTGAGGAGACGGTGACTGGTTCTCACCAGATCTCTGTCCAAGCTGATCAAGTCTGGAATGGGAATTTATCTGCTTATGATATGGTCGTTCTTCCGGGCGGGATGCCAGGGTCGACGAATCTACGCGATGATAAACGTCTAATGAACGTTTTAAAGGAATTTCGAGCAGAAGACAAATTTGTCGCGGCTATCTGTGCGGCCCCCATTGCCCTTGATCGAGCAGGTCTGTTAAATGATAAAAATTTCACTTGCTACGATGGGGTGGAAGAGGCAATTGAAAATGGTAGCTATCTTAAGCAGACCGTTGTCGTAGACGGAAAGCTAATCACCAGCCGCGGGCCATCAACGGCCTTGCCTTTTGCCTATGAGTTGGTTCGCCAGCTAGGAGGAGATGCGGATCAATTGGCAACAGGAATGCTTTTCAAAGATGTTTTTGGAAATTAAGATAATTCACTCGATTTTCGGGTGAATTTTTTCTATTTGACTTGGTGAAAAATGCTTGAAAATATGCTTTTCCGTCAGAGATAATACCCCCTTTTTTGTAAAGAATATGGTATAATAAAGGGTATGAATTATCAAGATTACATCTGGGATTTGGGTGGGACTCTCTTGGATAATTATGAAACTTCGACCGCAGCTTTTGTCCATACATTGCAAGATTTTGGTCTGCACGCGAGTCATGATGAAGTTTATAAGGCTCTTAAGGTCTCTACCGATTATGCAGTCCGCCAATTTGCCCCTACAAACAAGGATTTCTTAAAGACTTATAAAGCTAATGAGGCCAAAGAATTGGAGCAGCCGATTTTATTTGATGGTGCTTCAGAATTATTGGCCCAGATTATCCAGCAAGGTGGCAGAAATTTTTTGATTTCCCACCGAGATGATCAGGTTTTAGAAATTTTGCAAAAGACGCAAATCAGTGCTTATTTTACGGAAGTAGTGACAGCTAGTAATGGCTTTAAACGAAAGCCGGATCCTGAGTCCATGCTGTATTTAAAAGACAAGTATCAGATTCAGTCTGGACTGGTTATCGGGGATCGGCCGATTGATATAGAAGCTGGGCAAGCTGCAGGATTTGCAACCTATCTCTTTGATGATATGAAAAATCTTGAAAAATTTGTGGATATTGAACTAGAAAAGGAATAATATGACAGAAGAAAAGCAACAAGACATGCAGATGCAAGAATATGATGCTAGTCAGATTCAGGTCTTAGAAGGCCTAGAAGCCGTTCGGATGCGCCCAGGTATGTATATTGGTTCGACCTCTAAAGAAGGTCTGCATCACTTAGTATGGGAAATTGTAGATAACTCAATTGATGAGGCTTTAGCTGGCTTCGCCACACATATTCAAGTCTTTATTGAAAAAGATAATTCGATTACGGTGGTTGATGATGGCCGTGGAATCCCAGTGGATATTCAGGAAAAAACAGGTCGGCCGGCCGTGGAAACTGTCTTTACTGTCCTTCATGCCGGAGGAAAATTCGGCGGTGGCGGATACAAGGTCTCAGGAGGTCTCCACGGGGTTGGCTCTTCCGTTGTAAATGCCCTGTCCACTCAGCTGGATGTCCGCGTTTATAAGAACGGCCAGATTCATTACCAAGAATATAGTCGCGGTCAAGTAGTCGCTGATTTAGAGATCATCGGTGAGACAGATCGTACAGGTACGACAGTTCACTTTATACCAGATCCAGAGATTTTCACTGAAACGGTAGAATTTGACTTTGAAAAATTAAATAAACGTGTCCAAGAATTGGCTTTCCTCAATCGTGGTCTAAAAATTTCCATTACAGACAAACGAGAAGGACTGGAACAAAGCAAGGATTATCACTATGAAGGCGGAATCTCTAGTTACGTTCAGTACATCAATGAAAATAAGGATGTCATCTTTGATACGCCGATTTACACTGATGGGGAAATGGACGACATTACAGTTGAAGTAGCCATGCAGTACACGACTGGCTACCATGAAACGGTCATGAGCTTTGCCAATAACATCCATACCCACGAGGGTGGAACGCATGAGCAAGGCTTCCGGACAGCCTTGACACGGGTCATCAATGACTACGCCAAGAAAAACAAGCTTCTCAAAGAAAACGAAGATAATCTGACTGGGGAAGATGTGCGTGAGGGACTGACAGCGGTCATCTCTGTCAAGCACC
The DNA here is from genome assembly GCF_000767835.1 of Streptococcus sinensis. GTDB lineage: Bacteria > Bacillota > Bacilli > Lactobacillales > Streptococcaceae > Streptococcus > Streptococcus sinensis. The sequence continues at coordinate 34,194 of NZ_JPEN01000073.1, forward strand.
CTAACCCTCAGTTTGAAGGTCAGACCAAGACCAAGCTGGGCAATAGCGAAGTGGTCAAGATTACCAATCGTCTCTTTAGCGAAGCTTTCTCAGATTTCCTTTTGGAAAATCCTGCGGTGGCTCGAAAAATCGTAGAAAAAGGAATTTTGGCTTCTAAGGCGAGAATTGCTGCCAAGCGAGCTCGGGAAGTAACCCGCAAGAAGTCTGGCTTGGAAATTTCCAATCTGCCAGGTAAATTGGCCGATTGCTCGTCCAATAATCCACAGGAAACAGAACTCTTCATCGTGGAGGGAGACTCAGCGGGTGGTTCAGCTAAGTCTGGCCGTAACCGTGAATTTCAGGCTATTTTGCCAATTCGAGGGAAGATCCTCAACGTTGAAAAAGCCAGCATGGATAAGATTCTAGCCAATGAAGAAATCCGTAGCCTCTTTACTGCTATGGGAACAGGCTTCGGAGCTGACTTTGATGTTAGCAAGGCTCGCTACCAAAAATTAGTCATCATGACCGATGCTGATGTGGATGGAGCCCATATCCGGACCCTGCTCTTGACTTTGATTTATCGCTATATGAAGCCGGTTCTGGAAGCAGGCTATGTCTATATCGCTCAGCCACCAATCTATGGTGTCAAGGTCGGAAGTGATGTCAAAGAATACATCCAGCCTGGGGTGAACCAAGAAGAAGAATTGCAAGCAGCTCTGGCCCGTTACAGCGAAGGACGCTCAAAGCTAACTATCCAGCGTTACAAAGGTCTGGGAGAAATGGATGACCATCAGCTGTGGGAAACGACCATGAACCCTGAACATCGCTTGATGGCGCGGGTTTCTGTCGATGATGCAGCAGAAGCAGATAAGATTTTTGATATGTTGATGGGTGACCGTGTTGAACCTCGTCGTGAATTTATCGAAGAAAATGCTGTATATAGCACGCTTGATGTCTAAAAAAATCAGAAAAACTAACAATTATGAATAAAATTATGATATAATCAATATGTTTGTTTTAAAGTAACAAAATGAAGGAGTTTTATATGTCTAATGGACTAATTATTCTCATTATTGTAGTAGCTGTGCTTTTGATTTTAGGCTATGTAACAGCAGTATTGATGAGAAAACGAAATGAAGCTTTACTTCAAAAATTGGAAGAAAGAAAAGAGAAACTCTATAATCTTCCAGTAAATGATGAAGTTGAAGCAGTAAAAAATATGCATTTGATTGGGCAAAGTCAGGTAGCTTTCCGCGAATGGAACCAAAAATGGGTTGATTTATCCTTAAACTCATTTGCTGATATTGAAAATAATCTTTTTGAAGCGGAAGGCTACAATAATTCATTTCGCTTTATGAAGGCCAAACATGCAATTGGCAATATTGAAAGTCAGATTGATTTAATTGACGATGATATCAAGGAAATTCGACAAGCCCTAGAAGAATTAGGCAAGCAAGAATCAAAAAACAGCGGCCGAGTACTTCATGCTTTAGATTTGTTTGAAAAATTGCAGGTTACAGTTGCCGAAGATGCAGAGGCTTATGGCCAGTCTCTTCCAGAAATTGAAAAACAATTAGCAAAAATCGAATCTGAATTTTCACAATTTGTCACTCTCAACTCATCAGGGGATCCAGTAGAAGCAGCAGAAATCCTAGATAAGACCGAAGATCATATCCTTGCCTTGACACATATTGTTGAGAGAATTCCAGCTATTGTGAAAGAATTAACGGAGACCTTGCCAGATCAATTAGAAGATTTGGAATCAGGTTACCGCAAGTTGTTGGATTCAGGTTATCACTTCATTGAAACGGATCTTGAATCTCGCTTTCAACAGTTGCATGCGGCTTTAAAACGCAACGAAGCCAATGTATCATCTCTGGAGTTAGATAACGCTCAGTATGAAAACGAACAGGCACAAGAGGAAATTTCAGCCCTCTACTCAATCTTCACTCAAGAAATTGAAGCGCATAAAGTCGTGGAAAAGCTGGTAAAAAATCTTCCAAGCTATCTTGCCCATACAAAAGAAAATAATCAGCAACTTCAAAAAGAAATTGAGCGCCTTTCTCGGTCTTTCCTCTTATCGGAAGCAGAAATTTCCCATATCAAAGACCTTCAAGGAGAGTTGTCAGCTCAAGAAGAGGTTGTTCTCGGAGCTGTAGAAGATTCTTCAGAAACCCAGCAAGCCTATTCACTTGTTCGTGAAGAGTTAGAGAGTATTCAAGAGCGTCTGAAAGAAATTGAAGACGAACAGATTGAGCTTGGAGAGGAGCTTGCTGAGATCGAAAAAGATGATGCCAATGCTCGTCAGAAGGTAAATATTTATGCCAATAAATTACACACTATCAAGCGATTTATGGAAAAACGGAATTTACCAGGCATTCCACAATCTTTTCTTGAAATCTTCTTTTCAACAAGTAACAACATTGAAGAACTTGTAAGAGAGCTTGATGAAAAACGTGTAAATATTGAATCAGTCAACCGTTGGCTGGAAATTCTGACCAATGATATATATGAGTTGGAGTCTGAGACTTATCAAATTGTTCAAAACTCAACTTTGACAGAGCAGCTGCTGCAATATTCCAACCGTTATCGCTCATTTGATGATAATGTTCAAGCAGCTTTCAACGAATCTCTCTATGTTTTTGAACATGAATTTGATTATGCAAAATCTCTAGATATCATTTCAAAGGCCTTGGATCTTGTTGAACCAGGTGTTTCAGACCGTTTTGCTACCTCATACGAAAAAACACGTGAAAATATTCGTTTCTAAGAAAGTTCCTTTGGGAACTTTTTTCTTTGCAATCTTGCTTGTTTTGTTGGTAAAAATCCTGTATAATACAAAAAATTACAGAAAATATGAGGTAAGAAAATGAGTCAGGTCAAAGGTCTATTGGTAATGGATGTAGACAGCACTCTCATCATGGAAGAGGGCATTGATTTGCTGGGAGAAGAAGCAGGAGTTGGGCAGCAAGTGGCTGCTATCACAGAGCGAGCCATGCGCGGGGAATTGGATTTCGAGGCAGCCTTGCGAGAAAGGGTTTCACTCTTGGAAGGCCTCCCAGAAACCATCTTTTCTCAACTAGCTGAGAAAATTCATTTCACGCCCGGTGCTAAAAAATTAGTTGATGAGTTACATGAGCGTGCTTACAAGGTTGGCTTGGTTTCAGGCGGTTTCCATGAAACGGTGGATAGGCTGGCTGAGCAGCTAGGGATTGACTATGTAAAAGCTAATCGCTTGGAAAGTAAAAATGGTTTCCTGACCGGTCGAGTTTTGGGAGATATTGTTACCAAAGATATTAAAGTTCAGATGCTGAAAGAATGGGCTCAAGATAATAATTTGGAATTAAATCAAACCATTGCCATGGGGGATGGCGCCAATGATTTGCCTATGATTCAAATAGCAGGCATCGGAATTGCTTTTAATGCCAAGCCAATTGTAAGAGAGCAAGCACCTTATCAAATCAATGTTTACGATCTCTACCAAGTGATTGATATTTTGGATGCTAAGAAAAAATAGGAGGCGCTATGCATATCTTGTTAGCACCAGATTCTTTTAAGGAAAGTTTGTCTGCTGTTCAGGTAGCAGAAGCCTTGAAAGAAGGATTTTCTCAGGCCTTACCAGAGGCTACTTTTGATTTGCTGCCTATCGGAGATGGCGGAGAGGGAACCATGGCTGCGCTGATTGCCGCTATGGACCTAAGAGAGTTTCGGCACTGGGTAACTGGACCTTTTGGCCAATCGGTAGAAATGAAATATGCTAGACAAGGCCAGCTAGCCCTTTTTGAGATGGCCGATTTGGTGGGACTTGCTTTAATTCCCGAGGGAAAACGCAATCCTTTAGGCTTAGAAACCAGAGGTCTAGGAGAGCTGATTCTCCATTTAGCGGAAAATGGTGTCAAAAAGGTTCTGGTCGGTGTTGGAGGATCGGCGACGAATGATGGGGGGATAGGTCTGGCAGCCGGTTTAGGTTATGAATTTTTTGATGAAAACAATCATCAGCTCCGACCAGTTGGTTCTTCTCTAGGGAGAGTTGCTCGGATTTCTGGAGAACATGTTCCAACTTGCTTGGATGACATTGAAATCGAAATTTTGACAGATGTTTCCAATCCTTTATGTGGTCAGCAAGGAGCGACTCATATCTTTGGACGGCAGAAAGGCCTGTCTGAATGGCTTCTTTCATCTGTCGATCAGGAAATGAGGAAGTTCTATGAACTGGCCAATCCACAGATTTTTACCCAAGCTGGTGCTGGCGCAGGAGGTGGTATGGCAGCAGGGCTGGTCACATTTGCCAATGGAAAAGTCGCTTCTGGAATTGGTACCTGTCTGGATTTGCTAGATTTTGACCGCAGAGTTGGGCAAGCGGACTTAGTTGTTGTCGGTGAGGGCCGTATGGACAGGCAGTCCTTGGCAGGAAAGGCGCCAGTTGGAGTAGCAAGGCGGACGCCAAAAGAGATTCCTGTTCTTGCTATTTGCGGTAGCTTAGCAGATGATTTGCCTCCATTTCCTACAGAAAATATTCAGGCAGCTTTTCCAATTATCTCGCAAGTGGCGGATTTGGATGCAACTTTAGGTCGAGCGAGGGAAAATCTAGTTCGTACTGCTCGCAATATTGGCAACCTATTAGCAATCAAAAAGAGACTGGGACAGACAGCCATGACGACATAGCCGTCACCCACAGAAACA
>NZ_JPEN01000019.1 GCF_000767835.1 Streptococcus sinensis
TGTCTTATCTCATTTTTCACTTAAAGCCTTGACAGACTTGACAAATGGTAGAAAAGAGCCAGAATAGCTACTGTCTTATCTCTTTTTTTACTTAAAGCCTTGATAGACTTGACAAATGGTAGAAAAGAGCCAAAATCTAACTTTAGAGGTGTCGTTTCCTTTCGTCTATCTAACGAATGCTCTGCCCATAATTTTTGCTACCACCCATAATTGGGCTCCATGCAAGTAACCATGGCATTTAGCAGTTCTTCAGGACTAACTATCTTCAAGCCTCCATAAACAGGATCCTGAACCATATAAGACGGATCCAAATAATATACATAGGCAACATCTGCCCCATCTGCTGTTAGCACATAGCCTACTCCGATAACATTGTGCTCACCGCTTCTGCCGGGATACATTTTTGAATTATCAAAAGTATAATACATTGGATAACCGTCATTGATATTTTGAATCAGACGCTGCTTGAATAACCTCATATCTTCTGAATCAGAACTTGGATTTGTCACTGTGGCCAATCTATATCCCGCCTGATTGCCATAAGGAGCATCATAGCCAAACATATATCTATTCAAAACTCTTATCGCATTGCTGTTGTGCGTCCCAAAAGATTCATCTGTGCCCATTTCACTAGCTAATTGAGCCTGATCAACATTGATCCCTCTACTAGCTAACATCATGGAAACTGTTGCCGGAGCGCAGTAATTCCAATAACGCTGGATAATGAGAGGTACATTTAACCGCACTCTCTGCCCTCCCACAGCCTGAACCTGACTACCTTGCATACCTTTTTCAATCAACAGCCCCGCTGCAACACTAGGGTCCATCGGAGGATTTTCCTCCACCCTCTCACTTGGTTTGACTTCTCCTGACTCCCCGCCTTGTGTTGGACTTGTTTGCGGGTCACTGCTAGACTGTGAGGACGCTACCGAACTCTGTTCTTTCTCAGAACTTTCTGATTTTTTACTAGAATCTACAGTTGACCCCTTTGTAGCATCTGTCTTATTTTTAGACTTAGATTGCTCAGAAACTTTCGAGGAAGACGTGCTATTGTTTTTGGAGGAAGGTGAAGAATTTTGACTACTAGCACAAGCAGCTAGTGCTATGATTGACAGCAAACACACTAGCATTCCGATATTCTTTTTCATGCTTGTCACCCCTTTCTTTTATTCAGCAAAGGTGAGGTATCTCATTACAGAATTGTCATTGGTGAAAATTTGTCCCTTCTCAATTTCCTTCTCATCCTTTAAAAAATCAACCCAGAAAATTCCTGTATTTGATAGCAAGATAATCCCATCATCATAACTATAATTAATCATTTTTTCAAGATCAAATAAATAATATTGTGGTCTAACCCTATCCTTATCAATTCTATCACCTAAAAATGTAATATAATTTCCTTTATAATTAAGGGTTTCAATCCAATTGGATGAAAAGAATTGTCTTTCTGTTTCTATATTTCCTAAAGATAAATAGTTTATTCCGAGCTTATATTCAGATATAATAACATTTTTATCATTAGAAAAAAGTCCATTATAAAAGTTATCCTTCCTCGATAATTCTTTGACTGCTTCTTTCAATTCGTCATGTTCATTATATCTAATTATCTTGGTAACTTGATGACTGTTGTCTATTAAAATATAATATACATTCCCATTAAAATAAATTGGGTGACTACTATTTTCTTTTTCAATTACGTTCAGATTCCCAGACAATAAATCAAAGGAATACGTTCTATAAATATCAGACTTATAAAACATATTCATATATAATTTATTACCTTGCCTAGTTACCTGTGTATAATGAATTGGATTTATATTTAGAATCGAATGAATTATTTTATAGTCACCCTCATGTAAATTAAAAATAAAATATATTGATTTCTGATTTACCTGATCAAATTCCTCAAAAACAATGTAATCTTTATCAGCATAATTAACAATAATAGTTACTATTTCTGATGTTTTTTCCACATATTTTATTTTTTTAAAGCTTCTATCTTTAATGTTTAGAGCTGCCAAATAATTTTCACTTTGATTATTCATATCATACGCTTCACCTATGACTAGCGAATCATCTGTAAGATAGGTGGGAGTGAAGTATACCCCATCAGGGTAAGACATTTTTATAGAAGATTTCAATAATTCTTCAGATGCAACAACTTTAAATGCTGTCGCATCTGAAATCTGATTAGTTTTCATCTCATCTGAATTACTTGCTGAGCTTTCATTATTCCTATTTGAACAACCTATTAAAAGAAGAATAACAATGCAAATCAAAAAGAGGGAATATGTTTTAACTAAACTATTACCATGCATAACCACGGCCACCAGTTGCATAGCTCATATTTCTAATCGTAACTCGTTGATTCATAACAAAACCACCATATCTTCCATATCCTGGATCAACATATGTAACCGAGTTCCCATTATCAAAATAATCTCCTATTACACCAAAATGATACAAAGCTGTTCCGATATTATGACCTTGTAAATACACATCTCCAGGGCTTTCCATTGTATTTACCATAACTGGATTTCCCCAACTCAGTGCCTCTGTAATATGATTTTTCATTTTATTAATTTGTGTATAGGTGTGCCACTCCCAATTAAATCTATATCTTGAACCAGCTACAACAGCATTCAATGCATTGGCTACTCCATTACCAGCATTAGTACCATTAGTCGTAGTCCCTAACAATGCAGCCATTTGCTGTTGACTTTTATTATAACCTAATGATCTAACAATCATAGAAGCTGATGCTGGCCCACAGTAATAATCATTAATCTGTGTTTGGAATGGTATATTTAAAATAACTTGTTGTGGCTTTGCTCTCAACGTATTTGTTTCTGAATCTATTTCAAGAAGAGGGCGCTCTAAAGGCGTTGACAAATCAACACCTCCGTTAACCACAGAAGGATCTGATTTAATAGAATCTCCTGTATCAGTTGCAGCAAAGACAACCGGAGCAGATATAAAACATAATAGAATAAGAAAAAGTGACCAACAAAGATTAATTCTTTTCATTTCTTTACTCCTTTATATTTTATTAAACAAATGCATCCGCTTACACTTTAATTTTAATGTTTTTCTTTTAATTTGTCAACTCTATTTTATTTTTTTTATTATATATAATTTCATTTATAATATTATTTAGATTAAATATATTCTAATTTGATTTTTGTTTGAAATATGTTATAATATACAATATGGACAAAGTAAATTCATTAAAACATAAGATTGCTGTAAAATTCAAAAATCGACGTCTACAGTTAGGCTTGTCGCAAAAAGAACTTGCTGAGGGGATTTGCGCCCAAGGTATCATTAGTAAAATTGAAAACGAAGAGCTTCTTCCTTCGATTGAGATCTTTATTCATCTTGTCAATAAGTTAAAATTGTCACACACTGCCATTGAGGAATTTTTCAATATTGATTATTTACCATCTGATAAATTTTACTCTTTAGACATTAAAAAGCTTATCCATTCCAGAGACTATGCTACACTAAAATATGTTTTGTCAATGGTCAATGCTGACACTCTAGATTCATCTGATAGAATGATTTTTGATTGGCTAACAGCCATTACCATATATCATGTACATCATGATAAAGAGGCCGCTTTAAAAAAACTGGAGACTCTGCTTGCTTCTATTCATGAAACGGACTTTATTTTCTTAAAAACAAAGTCAAGTATTGCTAGTATTTACAGTGATTCTGGCGAACATGATAAAGCTTTAGAAATTTTCAAAGAAATTCTCCCTGATATCAATAAATTTGCAGATTGGATGGATAAAGTAAAATATTATTATAGCTTATCCAGATCCTTCTTCTTTAAAAATGAATATGACAAGTCTCTTTATTATAACTCGTTAGCAATAACATTGATTTTAGAGGAAAAATCTTTGTTTTTATTAGGAGATTGTTATCTGGCCAGGGCTTATATACTTCAAAAACAACAATTATTATCGGAAGCTTATCAAAGCTGTCAGAATGCCATGGCTATTTTCAATATTACAAATGATATTCTACTTAAAAATATGGCATTTTCGCTTTTTTCCAGCTTAAAGGAGGAGTACAAATATGAAGAAGTCTAAATTGATGTTTTTCTTAGCAGTTCTGTTCATCTCAGCTATAGTAGTAATAGACATTTCTCAAATTACTATTTATGATTTCCCGCCAATTATTCATCTGCAATAGCTTGCCGTCATTGTTGTTCCCTGCTCACGTTTTTTGTGAACATTTTAAAAAGCGTTCTCTTGATAGAGAGCGCTTTTAAACTTGCAATTATGCAGTATCAATAAACTAATACTCAATGAGAAGATAAAAATTAGACTAGACAATGAGCTAGAAGTATGCTTTTGATTTTCGAAGAATATAAAAGTTATTTATCCCGCCGAAGACTAAAATGGTCTGGGACTGGATCGTCCCCTTCCTTAGACCATGGATGGCAGCGACCAATTCTGGCCAAGCCCATCAGTATCCCCTTGACTCCGTGTTTTTCAATGGCTTCAATCATGTAATTGGAACAAGTCGGCCGAAAACGGCAGGAAGGCGGAAAGGCAGGGGAAATAAAGCGCTGGTAAAATCGAACCGGCGCTATCAATATTTTCTTAATCATTTTTTCTTAGTCTTGGTCACAGCCAAGTTATGCAACTGGCTGACTTCCTTTTTACTCAATCGCCGTGCTTCACCCGGCTTGAGACCAGTCAAATCCAGATGCCCAAACTGAGTCCGTGAAAGCTTGTCCACTGGCAACCCCACTGCTTCAAACATCTTCTTGACCTGATGATTACGCCCTTCGTGGATAGTCAACTGAACCACTGAGCGATTCTTCACGGGATCGACCTTGAGAATCTCATAAACAGCTGGCTTGGTTTTCTTACCCTCAATGACCAGACCGCGGGTCAGCGGACGCAGAATTTCCTTATTGGCCACACCCTTGACACGCGCCACATAGACCTTGTCAATTTCATTTCGCGGGTGAATCATTTCATCTGTGAAGTCACCGTCATTGGTTAAAATCAAGGCACCAGAAGTATCCCAGTCCAATCGGCCAACGGGATAAATTCGCTCCTTGACCTGAGGCAGCAAATCAACGACTGTTTTGCGCCCCTTGTCATCGGTTACGCTGGAAATCACCCCACGCGGTTTATTGAGCAGATAGTAAACTTTTTCTTCATTGTAAATGGGCTGGCCTTCCACTTCTACTCGGTCGCCTGACTTGATGGTAGTCGCTAGCTCACGCACTACCTGACCATTCACGGTCACCAGCCCCTGCTTGATCAGTTCCTCAGCCTTTCTCCGGCTGGCAATTCCCGCATGGGCAATGTATTTATTGATTCTCATCGATATTGTCCTTTCACAAGATACAAAGACCATTTTCACAACTTTAACAGCTGGAAAAATGGCAAATAGGGAAAGCAGTGCCTCCCTCAAAGCTTGGTAGTATTCAAAAAAGGTCCCTTATAGGATGAACTTGTCACTCTCCGAAAAGTTGACTTTCCTCAGCAATGAGCTCCTCTTCATCCACAATAGGCAATTCGTCCAAATGATTGATGCCCATATAGTCCAAAAAATAATCCGTCGTCACATAGAGATTGGGGCGGCCAATGACTTCCTTCTTGCCATCTTCCCGAATCAGCTCAAAGGCTAGTAACTTCGAAATCGCTCCGCTGGAATTAACCCCACGAATATCATCAATCTCCACCCTTGTTATGGGTTGCTTGTAAGCAATGATCGACAAGGTTTCCAGTGCAGCTCGGGATAAGCTCTGGTTAATCGGTGCCCGCGAATATTCCCGTAAAATCTCAGCAAATTCAGGCTTGGTAACCAACTTATAAGTCTTTGACGTTTCCAGCAAGGTCAAACTGGAGTCGGGATTTGCTTGATAGTTCTCCGCCAATTTTTCTAAACTCTGGATGACACCAGTCGGCGGTAAGGAGAGGATTTCTGATAGCTGATGAACTTTGAGACCATCTTCCCCCGCCACAAAAAGCAGGGCTTCAATCTCTGCTAATTTACTCATTCTTTCTTCCTACTAAATAAATATTTCCAAAGTTTTCCTCCTGAATGACCTGCACCTCCTGCACCTTGACCAACTCCAGGGTTGCTAAAAAGAGCGTAATCACTTCATTCATGTCTTTGGTTTCTGCAAAAATATCCTGCAGGGCAAGGCGTTTTTGAGTCCGACAGCGCTGGCGCACTACTTCCATCATGTCCTCGATCTTATACTCGTCACGCACAATGGTCGTGTGGCTCTTTGAAAACTCCTCCTGCTTTTTGGTCATCACCTTGGAAAAAGCCAAGAAAAGATCAATGGTTGACTTGTCGTGTAGGAGCTCAGCGTCTTCATAAACCAGCTCCAGCTTGGGCTTGGAATAATAAAGAGCCCGGTCATCATGCTGAAGGGACATTTTCTGGCCCAACAGCTTGAACTTCCGATATTCCTCAATCTGACTCAGCAAGTCCTGCTCCAGATCGTCCTCCAAATCCACCTGATCTACCACTTTAGGCAAGAGCTTACGACTCTTGATCAGCATGAGCTGACTAGCCATAACCATGTATTCTCCCGTCACTTCCAGCCGCATGGCCTGCAGAGTAGACACATAAGCCAGATATTGCTCGATGACCTCGGTAATGGGCACATCGTAAATATCCATCTGATATTTGGATACGAGGTGCAGCAACAAGTCCAGCGGCCCTTCAAAATCTTTTAACTTGATATCCATTCTTATCTGTATTTTTCTAATGTAATCACTGTCTTCAAGCCCAGATCACGAGCAATGTCGTAGATGCCGACACCTTTTTCCCGCTGGCGCAAAATAAACTGCTCCCGCAGGCTTTGGGCTGACAAGCTGGCCTGCCCTTGCTCAATCAAGAAAGCTTCCAGCTGGCGAAAGCCCCATTGGCGTGAATAGGACTTGCCATTCTTTTCAAATAAATAAGTCCCTGTTAAATAGTCACCTAACTCATCCGTCAGACTTTCAGGGATTTTTATTATCCGCTTCTGCCCAGCCTTCTCAATCCGCAAAACCTGAAAGTCAAGATTAATATCTTCAACCTTGACCTGCAGGATTTCACTTGGCAAGAGACCCATTTCCAAAATCAGAAGCGCCATTAGTCGGCCATGCGGAACCGCAGAAGTCTCCCAAAAAGCTGACAAGTCCATCAGCTCGCTTTCAAGTTCCTTGGAAATCGCGACCTTGGGCAAGGTCAAGCGGTGAAATTCTCCAATCATCTTGTTCTCGTAAAGATAATAGAGAAATTGATTAACCGCTGAGAGCTTTCGCTTCTGGACAGCCGCCTTAAAATCCTTGATGGAAGCTTGATAAATCCGCAAATTGGTCTCCGTCACCTTGCTGTGGATTTCATTGACAAATTGCTCCAGATCGTAGGAATAGGCTAGTTTTGAATTTTCCGAGATGTTTTTTTGCTCTAAAAAAGGGGTAATTTGTTCTTTCATTTTTTGGAAATCTCATACTGACTTGTGAAATTATGCATCAGCGAATTCACAGCTTTCAAAATCGATTTTCTGGTAATAATCCCATAAAAACGATGTTTTTTATCCACAACAGGCAAGAAAGACTCGTCTACCAGCTTACGCAGAACATCTGAAATCTGGTAATCTGGCTCAACGGTCAGACCATCTTTTCGAGTCATATGGACAATATCCATGGACATAAACTCTTCCTCCGGTAGCTCATGCTGCATCCGATAAGCCAGGATATCTGTCAAAGAAATGGTTCCGACAAACTTTTTCTTCGCTGTCACCACTGGAATCCGCGAGTAGGTCATCTGACTCAACAAGAGAATCGCATGGTCTACATTGTGGGTGTCGATCATCACTGCTAGTTTGGATTCTGGTGTCAAAAAAGTGTCTTCCAAATTCAAAAGATATTCTTCAAATTCCTTAGCAATCATCGGGCAAACTCCTTAGATAAGCTTGGGTAAAGCTCATGATTTCGCGTATAAAAATCAACCTTAAAACGGTCCTCATCAATCTCTAACTTGGCATAAAGTCTCTCAGTAATCAAACCGCGCGGCTGACTGATAGAGCCTGGATTAAGAAAGAGAGTCTTCCCTTGCATCCAAGCATCTGGAACGTGTAAATGCCCATATAGACAGATATCTGCCCCTACTTCCTGAGCCCAGAGATCCAGCTTTTGGAAGCTAAAGTTGATATTGAAAAGATGACCGTGGGTCTGGGCAATAATGGTCCCATCCAAATCTGTCACCAAACGCTCAGGATAACCGGGATAAAAGTCCATGTTCCCCGCCACGACGTGAATCCCTTCCCAAATTTCATCTTTAAAAGGCAACTCTGAGTCCCCATCGTGAAAAATAGCATCGACTTTTCCCAGATAATGATCTTTAATTGCTTCGACAATGGCACGATCCCCATGGGAATCACTCATCACTATGATTATTTGCTTTGCCATGCTGGAAATACCTCCACTAATTTTTGCACCGCTTGCGCACGATGAGACTGGGCATTTTTCTCTTCGATCGTCAGCTCAGCTGATGTTTTTCCTGTCTCTCCGACTAAGAACAAAGGATCATAGCCAAAGCCATTTTCACCTTTGGGCTCATGGGCAATGTAGCCCGGCCAATCTGCTTCGACAACTAAGGACTCCTTATCTGGACTAGCCACCACCAGAGTTGTGTGGAAATGAGCAGAGCGGTCTTTAATCTCAAAGACCATAGCCAGTTCGTGCAGAAGCTTGATATTATTTTCAGCATCCGTCGCACCAACACCAGCAAAGCGAGCCGACCAAACACCTGGCAGGCCGCCCAAAACATCCACCTGCAGACCTGAATCATCTGCCAACACCATTTTGCCAGTCAATTGACTAATCGTTTCAGCCTTGAGACGGGCATTTTCTTCAAAGGTCATGCCTGTTTCAGCCACTTCTGGCAAATCAGGATAGTCATTCAGATTTTCCACCTCATAGCCCAACTTCCCAAAAAGCTTACGGAACTCCGCCGTCTTGCCCTCATTTCGAGTCGCAATCAAGAGGGTATCCTTGACATCTTTTGCTTCCAGAAAGGCTTGTAGATCCACGCCGGTTTGTGGCAGATGAACATAGAGCAATTGTCCTGCTTCAACCAAAAGGAGAGCTCCCTGTCGCTGCAATAATTCTAACTTTCAGCCTGTTTCTTGATTTAAAATATCCAGCAAGAAGGTCAGAAAGCGAAAGGCTGAGCCATAGCGAATGACCGTGATATTTAAGGGCAGGCCTAGTTCTTCTTCCGCCAAAATACTCTCTAAGCGGTCTAAAATCTCAGAAGCTTCAGCTGGCACTCGCTCAAATTCACTGTAAGAGGCACTTTTCCCCCATTCAGCCACATACCAGTCAGAGGCATCTTTGTATTCATAAATGTTCTTTGTCATAAGGTCACATGCTCCACATTGACTTTCAGATTCAGCCAGTTTTCTGCGATTTCCGCAAATCTCTTAGCACTGGCTGTAGTATAAAAACGATGGTTCAGTTCATGCTTCTCGCGGCTACGATTGATTTCGAAATAATTGAGCAGGACAGAAATATCCCGTACACACTCAGCCCCGCTGTCAATCAGCTTGACATTTGGCCCCATCATATTTTGAATAATCGGCCGCAACAAGGGATAATGGGTACATCCCAAGACAAGAGTATCAATCTTGCCCGCCAGAGGATGCAGAGTCTCATAAACCACCTTTTTGGTCAGGCTAGACTGGAGCTCATTGGACTCCACCAGAGGAACAAACTTGGGACAAGCTAGACTCTGCACCTGCATATCTGGTGATAGAGCCTCAATCTTTTTACGGTAAATATCTGATTGCACCGTCATAGGAGTGCCAATGACTCCAATCTTGCCACCAACAGTTGACTTGATTGCAGCACTAGCTCCAGGCAAAATCACACCTAGGACAGGAATGTCCAGCTTTTCCTTGATTTCCTCCCAGACAACAGCTGTCGCCGTATTGCAGGCAATAACAATCATCTTAACATCCTTGGTCAAGAGAAAGTTGACCAGTTGCCAGGTATAAGCCCGAATCTGCTCTGCCGGCCTAGGACCATAAGGAGCCCGAGCCGAATCACCTATATAAACCACTTCCTCATGGGGGAGCTGCCGCATCAGTTCACGGACAACAGTCAGACCGCCCACCCCTGAGTCTAAAAATCCAATCGGTCGGTTATCCATAAAGTCTTCTTTCTAAAACAAGGGATTGGAAGCTTAGCCCAAATCCCCATTTTTTATATAGAAATTTCCTATCGGCTTTAAGACAGCCAAGAGAGGAAAAATTATTTTTTGTTTTTAGCAAGTGCTGCTTTTTGTTGGTTAATGATTTGACGGTAAACCTGCTGTACTCTCGCTTCGCTTGGCTTTTGACCGCTGGCGCTGAGCAACGTCCGCACCGCTTCCACATTGAGACGAGGATTTTCCGCAAATTCTTTTTCGACCTGACGGCGAAGCAAGTACATACCCAGCAAAATCCCACCAAAGAAAGCCAGCATAATCAATAAAATTGCTAACAATGTATTCATAATAATCCGAACTCCTATTTCAATTTTTTCATTGCTCTTTATTATACCAAATTATCTCTATTTTTCAAAATCAAAGCCATAGAGAGTCGCGAAATAATCTTCTGGCCTCTCTGCCCGACGAATCATGCGGGCCTGCCCATTTTCCTCTAGGAGAATCTCGCTAGAGCGCAACTTGGCATTGTATTGATAGCCCATGGAGAAACCGTGGGCACCAGTATCATGAATCACTAGCGTATCGCCGATTTGGCTGACAGGCAGCTCCCGCTGGATGGCAAATTTATCGTTGTTTTCACAGAGACTGCCGACCACATCGATAATCTCTGTCGGTCCTTCTGGTCGATCCATATTGGTAATATGATGATAAGCTCCGTACATAGCAGGACGAAGGAGATTAACCGCAGAAGCATCCACTCCCAGATAGGTTCGATAGGTTTGCTTTTTGTGAGTAACCTTGGTCACCAAGAGACCGAAAGGCGCCAGCATAAAACGTCCCAGCTCGGTGAAAATCTTGACCTGCCCCAGACCAGCCGGTGTCAGGATTTCCTCATAGGCCTGACGAACCCCCTGACCGATGACCGCAATATCATTTTCCTCGCCTTCAGGCTGGTAGTTAACCCCGACACCGCCAGACAGATTGATAAAATCTAGCTCAACCCCGGTCGCTTCTACGACCTCTACCGCTAACTCAAAAAGCTGACGAGCCAGTTCCGGATAGTAGGCATTGCTGACAGTATTGGAGGCCAAGAAAGCATGGATACCGAATTTCTCTGCTCCCAACGCCTTGAGTTCCTTAAAGGCTTGAATCAGCTGCACCTTGGTCATGCCAAACTTGGCTTCCTCTGGATGATCCATAATGCTGGTGCCCAGCTCAAAGACACCGCCGGGATTGTAGCGACAGGAAATCACCTTGGGAATGCTAGCTACTTCCTCCAAGAAAGCCACATCCTCGTAGGCATCTAGGTTGATGGTCGCCCCCAGCTGCCGCGCAAGGCGAAATTCATCGGCTGGCGTATTATTGGACGAAAACATAATCTCATCACCTGCAAAGCCCAACTTTTGGCTCATCATCAGCTCTACATAGCTGGCACAGTCCACCCCGCAACCTTCCTCCTTGAGAATTTTTAAAATAGCAGGATTCGGTGTCGCCTTAACGGCAAAATATTCTTTAAAGCCAGGATTCCAAGCAAAGGCTTGGTGCAGAGCCCGCACCCGCGCTCGGATCCCCTTCTCATCATAGAGATGAAAGGGAGTTGGAAATTGCTCGGTCAGCTCGGCCAAGCGTTCACGACTGATAAATGGAGTTTTCATACACATCTCTGCTTTCTCTTTTTCTGAGAATATTATAACATAAATGATGACAAAGCAGAGAAAAAGAAGTTACAAGAACTTCTCTCTACTACATTATCATACTCCAAGTTGATAATGGGCCTAAATTTCACACGAAAACACCCCTAAAGTTAGATTGTACTTAGCCAACTTTAGAGGTGCAGTTATGGATTAATTTTTTATGTCATTAATCATTTCTTCCGAAAATCCGAAGAATGCTGAGGAAGAGATTGATAAAGTCGAGGTAAAGGCTCAAAGCGAGGGAGATTGCCCAGCCAAGACCAACTTGACCGCCAGTTTGCTCATAAACATAACGAATTTTTTGATTGTCCCAGGCAATCAAGCCAGAGAAAATCACAACACTAACATAACTGACGATATAGTCCACCATCTCGCTACCAAGGAAAATATTGACCAGACTCGCAATCAAAATCCCAATCAAACCAGCAATCATGGCACGTCCCATGCCAGACAAATCTTTTTTGATAACAATTCCCATTGCTGCCATAACAATGAAAACTGCCGCACTAACAGCAAAGGCTTTAAAGACCACTCCTCCTGTATAGAGAGCCACAATAAAACTCATGGTGAAGCCATTTAAGGCTGAATAACTCAAAAAGAGTGGCATGGCTGCCGGACTATTGCGAAGGCCCAAGCTAGAAGCTGACCAAACCAAGGCCAACTCAAGGAAAATAGTCCCATAATAAATCCAACGATAATTGAGCAAAATATCGACCATGGCCATCTGAAAGGTCGTTAGCATTAAGCCTGATACCAAGGCAGAGATAGCAATTCCCAGCCCGACAAATCCATAGACTTTAGAATAAAAACTAGAAAGTCCGCTGTTTTCTTGAATAACTGTATTGTTCATAATGTCTCCTTTTCACATTTTAACTTCTCAACATCTTACGATGATACTTTTTGCGTCCGCCCATCTTACGCCGCCAAGGCGCAGTTGCTTCCTTGACTGCCCAATATTTATCCACCATCGTCACAATATAAGACTCCTTATAGCGCGGCGGAGCAATGGTCGCCCCCCACATGTGCTTGATGATAATATCTTCCTCAACTCGATTGAGCTTGGTAATCTTGCGGGCGTTACGGACTGCTAAACGGGGATGCACCCAGGCATGACTCTTTTTAAACTTGGTTTCACGCCAGTCATAGTAAAATAAGTCATGAAGAAGAGCACCTCGTGCTGTACTGCGAGCATTCCAGCCAAATTTTTTAGCAATCTTGTAACTAGTATAACTGACATTAATCGAATGTTCAAGTCGGTTGGAATGAATATGATGGGTAATCTCTTTCAAGCGCTGCACACTGGGTTTTTCAATTAAATGCCCCACATAAGCCATAAATTCTTCATCTTCTCTGTAAGGCATAACATCACCTCCGTTTAGTTTCATTATAGAAAGATTTCTAAAAACTAGCTTAAAGCAAACATCAGAATTCCAGCTGCCACAGCGACATTTAGACTCTCTGCTTGGCCTTTCATCGAAATATGAACCAAAACATCGGCCGCGTCCGCTATCTCTTGGCTGATTCCCTGACCTTCATTGCCCACGACCAGGACAAAATGCTCATTTTTTTCGACTTTTTGATAGTCAACGGAATCTTCTGACAACGTCGAAGCCAGAAGTTGCAGCTTATTTTTACGCGCAAGAGCAAGCATTTCCTCTCTGCTCACGCGATAAATCGGCAAATGGAAATGGCTGCCCTGCATGGAGCGCAGCGTTTTTAGATTGTAAATATCAGCAGAGTGACTAGAAATGAATACTCCCTGATAGCCTGCCGCATCCGCTGTTCGGATGATGGTCCCGACATTGCCAGGATCCTGTACATCCTCTAAAAAGAGATAGGCTCCTTCCAGCTTTTCTGGAATGTTTTGCTCCTCAAAGGCTAATTCTGCAACGATTCCCTGAGGTGTTTTACTATCTGCTAAATCACTGAGAATCTCGGGACTGACAAAAATCGTCTGAGAAAATTCCGCCAAACGCTCTTCGTACTCTGCCAAGGCAAAAATTCGCAGAATCCGTGCCTGACTGGCCCGAGCCTCCTCAAAAAGATGCCAGCCCTCAATCAGATAAGACTCGCTGCGATACTTTTTTTGATGCAGCTTTTTAGCTTTTTTTACCACATTATTGGCTTTTGAGGTTATAATATTCATAAGTACATTATACCACAATCTGACGGTTTTGGACTCATCCTCCAGACTTATCCGCAAAGAAAATCTCAACCTGCTCAGTAGGCTAGGAAAACGGAGAAGCTGACGGTTGAGTTCTGGCCCGTTACAAAAGGAGGCAGCTATGCAAAAAGTGAGAATGATTGCTCAAGGACGTGTCCAAGGTGTCGGTTTTCGCTGGGGAGTCTATTCTTTAGCTCTGGAAATCGGCGGGATTACCGGTCGTGTCTGGAATAACGATGACGGCACTGTCGAAATTTTGGCCCAAGCCGAGACATCTGCTCTCATGGCCAAATTCATTCAGGAAATCCGCAAAGGCCCGACTCCCTTTTCTAAAGTAAGCTATCTGGATGTAACCATGGCCAATTTTGATTCCTATACCGACTTTAAAATTGCAAATTAGGTCTACAGAACTATTGTATATTTTGCAAAAAAACAGTAGAATAGATAAGTATTATTTTTTAGAAACAAAGGAAACGAACTCGTGAAAAAATTTAAACGTATTTTATTCTCTGGAATGAGCTTGTCCCTGCTCCTTTTATTGACTGGATGTGTCGGACGAGACAAAGCCGGAAATCCATCTGGAATCATCTGGAACCTGTTGGGGCATCCTATGGGAGAAGCCATTAAGTTCTTCGCCAATAATATGCATCTCGGCTTTGGGATGGGGATCATTCTTGTCACTCTGATTGTGCGGATTATTATCCTCCCTCTCGGGATTTACCAGTCTTGGAAGGCCACTCTTCAGTCAGAAAAGATGAACTACTTCAAACCTATCTTTGCGCCGCTCCAAGAACGGGTCAATAATGCTGAAACGCAAGAAGAAAAGCTACAGGCTCAGCAAGAATTGATGGCGGCTCAACGAGAAAATGGCTTGAGTATGTTTGGCGGTATCGGCTGCCTGCCTCTGCTCATTCAAATGCCTTTCTTCTCAGCCCTCTTCTTTGCTGCTCAGTACACTGAAGGCGTGGCAAGCAGTACATTTCTTGGCATTGACCTTGGAAAATCAAGTATTGTCTTGACTCTCATTGTTGGAGTGCTCTATTATCTTCAGTCTGTCCTCTCCCTTCATGGTATAGAAGACGAAGCACAAAAAGAGCAGATGAAACGCGCTTCTTATATGAGCCCGATTATGATTGTTGTCTTCTCCTTCATGTCGCCAGCAGCTGTAACCCTCTATTGGGTTGTCGGCGGTTTCATTCAAATTATTCAGCAATTCATGATCAATTATTTGATTCGCCCACGGATTAGAAAACAAGTGGCTGAAGAGTATAAAAAGAATCCTCCAAAAGCCATGAGAAACTCAGGACGAGTAAAAGATGTAACACCAAAAGCTAGTCAGGCCATCAGCCATAGCAATAAAAAGAAAAACAACCGTAACGCTGGGAAACAACGTTCTAGATAAACAANTCTTCGCCACTTTCTGTTTACTTTTAGGATGCTGCAATAGACGAGAAGACTGTTGAAATTTGTGTCAAATCAACCAAGAGGGTAAAACATTCTTAGAACTATTTTTACCCCGGGTCTTATCTTTAAAAAGCAAAAGAGTATCCCAGTATTTTCTGAGTTTAATACGAGGGGATGCAATCGAAAGACGATACAAGCTGGCCTTCTGCAAGCTGATTTCAACTGCTAAATCAGGATTGTAAAGCTGATGAAGCCTTTTTTATAGCTGGCTGCGATTTTTCCTTTAAAAAGATTGACCAGACTTTCGGCCATGGAGAGTCCAATTCCGTAACCTGCCTGCTTATGATTATGGGATTCATCTTCGCGGTAAAAACGGTCAAAAAAGCGACTATAGTCGACATTTTTCCCATCCGCATAGCTATTGGAAACAATCAAACGTGCTCGTTTTCTACGCTTAGCCTTGGTCAGGGTCACAAAAATCTGACCGTCCTCATCGCAGTATTTGCAGGCATTGTCAATCAAAATGCTGACTAATTCATAGAGTTCATCTTGACTTGCCTTGACATGAATCCCATCCTGAACCCTGATATGATAGTCCTTCCCAGCTTTTTCAGCTACAGATTTGAAATCTTGGGCTGCTTTTTGGACAAGGCTGGAAAAGTCCACATCTACTAAGGCTATATCTGGTTGCTCCTCCAAACGAGCCAGACTGACCATTTGATTGATGAGATTGCTGAGACGATTGACCTGATCCTTGGTACTTTCTGTCCACTCATTTTCTCCCGTCATCAATTCCTGCAACTCTGTATTAGCCGAAATGATCGCCAGAGGTGTTTTCAATTCATGACCAGCATTGGTAATAAAACGCTTCTGCTTCTCATAATTCCTGACATAGGGACGAATGGCCCAACTAGACACAACGGAAATGACGACAATAAAGAAAATGACACTATAAAGAGCCGAACGAATGGAAACCCACAGAAAGTCATTACGATCCTCAAGGTATTTGGTCGAGTCCAGCACGACAGCCAAGTAGCGCTTGGTCCTTGAATCCCGCGTCACTTGATAGGAGTAATACTGACCACCGATAGTAAAAATCCCATTTTTTCGGTGCTGTTTGACGACTGATTTGGCAGATTTTAAAGCTTGCTCCTGAGAAAGGTTAGAAATATTGTTCAGATTGGATGAGTAGACCGTTCCATCTTCATTAAATACAGCGCTATAATAGCGGTATTGATAAATGGTATCAATCGAAATGCGATCGTTATCTAAAGCCTGAGCCGTAGCCTGGACACTGGGAAACTCACCCTGATTATCTGACAAGATATTCAATACTGCTTGGATTTCTCCAGTCGTTTGAAGAAATCGGACTGAGTTAAGAGCCCCAACCAGAAAAAAGAGGATGCCTGTGACAGCTACTGATGCTATGAGGATAAAGCGAACTCTAAGTTTCCGAAACATGCTTGTCTCCTTCCACTGGCACTAAACAAAAACTGCCATTTTCCTCACCTAAAATAGCCAGGTCTGCATTGATGGCCTTGAGCTTTTGGCGGAGATAGGAGATATAGATCCAGACAAAGCCTTCATCCAAGTCCTCGCTTTGCTCGCCCTTCCAGACATGCTGAAAAATTTCTTTTGTTGTCAGTTTTTTGCCACTGTTTAGCATCAAAAACTCCATCATTTTGGATTCCTTACTAGCCAGACGGATGGAATTTGAGCTGGCTAATTCATGCTCACCGACATCCAGACTGGTCCGACCAACCTGCAAAAGATTGGGGGTGAAAGCCTCCAAACGACGCGACATGGACCGCAGACGGGCTAACAATTCCTTGAGGGAGAAAGGTTTGGTCAGATAATCATCTGCACCCGCATCCAGACCTGTGACCTTGTCGTCAATTTCTGACATAGCCGTCAGCATGATGACATGACTCGTATTCCCTGACTGACGGATTTCTCTTAGGGCTTCCAGACCCGTTTTCTTCGGCATCATAATATCTAAAATCATCAAGTCATAGGCATTTTCCAAAGCTAAGTCAACAGCTTTTTGTCCATCAAAAGCCGCATCCACCTCGTAACCTTCGTGGATCATGGCTGTTTGTAAAACACGGGAAAGCTGCTCCTCATCTTCTGCTAACAAAATTTTCATATTTTCTACTCACTTTCTCGGATCAGATTGCGAATGGTCTGCATAGTCACATCACAGGAAGCCAGCTCATCCGCACAGCGCTTCAGCTCTCGAACAATCCGCTTGGTATCCTTAATTTCATGCTTGTATTTCATCTGATGCTCCAGACTAGCCCAAGAATCCATGGCAATGGTCCGCAGCTGGACTTCCACAAAATAAGAGCCAGGCTGATTGCCCAAACAGTCTTCGTAGGGCGTTTCCACTTCTAAAATCAAATGATAGGAGCGGTAACCATTTGGTTTGGCCGACAGGATGTAGTCCTTCTCAAGGATAATGTTACAGCCCCTCAGCCCCCGAATGATGTCAATCGTTTGGTAAATATCATCGATGAATCCACAAACAATCCGAATTCCAATCGCATCGCGAATTTTCTTGAGGGCAGACTCAGGAGTCGGTGGCAGATTCTTACGAGTACATTTTTCCAGCATGCTGGCCTCATCCTTGACACGAGCATTAAAATGCTCAAACAGCTTATGTCCCGTTTCCTGCTTTATTTTTTTATTTTCAGCTTTGATACGCTGACTGATATCTTCTAGTATTTTGGGCAAATAGTCACCGTATTTGCCATAAATGGCTTGCTCTTGCATGGTCCTCTCCTCATTTTTTCCTTTTCCCATTATAACATATCCATCTGTAATTTCCCTACTTCTGCCCTATAGTCATTCCGTTTATCTTTTATTATGTAGTTAGCTTAGTTTGCCGTACTCCCCTACTTAAATGCTAACTTTCTCATTCCTCCCTGACACTTCCCAAGGTCGCCGTTTTTCATTTCTGTTTTATGATAGTCGGTTGGTTTTCGCTTACTAAGCATAAAGGTCGGGGCTAAAAAATATCTTAGACTATTTCAATCTCTCGTACCGTTTGGCTACAGAATCACTTCATCAACCTACGGAAAATCTCTTTTTACCCTTAGCTCCATCATACATATTCTGACTTAAACAAATCGAAAACAAAAAAAGCTGATTGTTCAGCTTTTAGATTTTCAAATTCATTTAGACTGTTTTTTCAACTTTTAAGATTTTAACATCATAGCTGCCAACTGGTGTTTCAACCGTTGCAGTGTCACCGGTTTTCTTACCAATCAGAGCTTGGCCAATTGGACTTTCATTTGAAACTTTACCAGCAAAAGCATCTGCTCCAGCAGAACCAACAATGATATAAACCTCTTCTTCTGTTTCACCGACTTCTTGAATGGTAACTGTTTTCCCGATAGCAACTTCATCCTTGGCAACTGCATCACTATCTACAATCACAGCATAGCGAATTTTAGTCTCAAGACTGGAAATCTGACCTTCCACAAAGGCTTGTTCATCTTTCGCTGCTTCGTATTCACTGTTTTCTGACAAATCTCCATAAGAACGAGCAATTTTAATGCGCTCTACCACTTCTGGACGTCGGACCAATTTCAATTCTTCTAATTCTTTTTCTAATTTTTCCTTTTCCGCAAGGGTCATCGGATACGTTTTTTCAGCCATAATTTTTTCTCTTTTCTTTTATTTTATTTTTTAATAAAACAAAATTATGTGGAAAACCACATAATTTTGTTAGAACTGTCGCTTTATTGGGTTAGCTTGCTATTGACATGTTCTTCTACATTCTTAGCATGTTCTTCGTATGTGTTTGCAAAGTAGACAACACCTGTTTCCACATTGGCTACAAAGTAAAGATAGTCTGTCTTACTTGGGTTAATTGTAGCTTCTAAGGCGGAGAGGCTTGGGCTATCTACTGGTCCAGGCATCAGACCTTGATTCTTATAAACATTGTATGGAGAATCAATATTAGTATCAATCTCAGCATCTTCTTTGAGAGTCGTCTTTTTTCCAAGCTTTCCTTGAGCATAAAGGAGCGCAATATTACTTTGAAGCGGCATTGCTTGGTTCAAACGATTATAAAAGACACTGGCAATATCTTTACGATCCTGGTCAGTTGAACCCTCTTTTTCAACCAGGGAAGCAAGAGTTAATACTTCATTGACAGTCAGGTTTTTAGACTCAATTATTGAGTAATACTGCGACAAATTCGTATTCATAGCAGCCAACATTTGGTCAATCAGTTCCTCAACTGTGGTTTCCTTCCCATATTCATAAGTAGCTGGGAAGAGATAGCCTTCCAGTCGGTACTTGACCCCACTGTCCTTTCCAGGAAGAGTTGCTAAGAGTTGCGGATATTTGGCAAGCATTTTCGCAATAAAGTCCTCATCTTGAACTTTATTTAAGAAATCTTCCTTGTTAAATGGTGTCTTAGCATTCTTTTTTGAAGTTGCAGCTGCATTGGCAGTGACTGTCTCCGCAATTTGCTCAAGCGTATAGCCTTCCGGAATGGTAATTTTCCCAAGAACTGGTGGCTGTGGCGTTTCCGTACCACCTTCTTGTAGCTGCTTAGCAATAGAGTCTAGGTCCATGCTCTTTTGTAGATTATAATAACCAGATTGGTAATTGCCGTAACTTCTGATTTTTGAATAAAGATTAAAAACTTGAGCGTTCTTGATCAGGCCATTCTTTTCAAGAATTTCACCGATTTCTTTAGAGCTTGATCCAGCTGGAATTTCGACTGTAACGTACTCCGTAGAATTTGCATCAATCGGTTTCAGAGCAGAAGAGAAATAGTTGTAGCCAACAAAACCTGTAACTCCAACACCTATCAGAACGATAAGTAGAACCGTTAGAACAATATTCCGTGCCACCTTGTTCTGACGCTTCTTTTTCTTTGTATTTCTTGCCCGATCGGCACGAGATAGATTTTCGCTTATCTTTTGAGCTGGCTCTTCTTCTACTTGAGGCTCAGGAGCTGCTTCTCCTGAAACTTTATAAGACACTGGCACCTTTGAAGAAGTCATTGATTCACCATCACGTGTTTCAGGCTCGGCAACTTTAACTTCCTGAGCATCCGCAGCTTGTGCTTCTGTGTTCAAATTAGCTATCAGGCTCTCCAGTATCATTGTTTGGCCATCTTCAGATTTTTCCTCTTCCGAAGTTTCTGTGTTTACCAGACTATCAGTTACAGGTGTTTCTTCAGAAATCTCCGCTAAAGCCTTATGAGAAGCCTCAACAGACGAAAGAAGGGATTCAATGTTTTCGGTGAGCACTGCTTCTTTATTGTCAGCTGCTGGTTCTAAGTCCGAAGACTGTCCTTCTCCACCAGCTCCTGCCAATTCTTTTAGAATCTGTTCCTTAAAGCTCAGATTTTTCTCTTTATCTTGTGAATTTTCAGTCAAAAACTTGACCTCCTTGTTCATAATCCTTAATATTATATCTTAAAACCTTGATAAATGCAATATTATTCGGATTTCAGAACCTATTTATTGTTACAGTTTAATGACAGTTTAACTGAGGATTTTCCCAGACCATATCATACCAAACTTCACCAGCATAAGTTGACTTTGACTGTCCTTCATTGACGAAGTCGTGTCTTTCATAATAAGCTGTCAGATAATCATGGCAGGTCAGATTGATGCCGTGGCGCTCATCTGCAATAGCAATTTCCTTCATAGCTTCCAGTAAGGCTCTTCCTACACCCAAGCCTTGTGCTTCTTTCGAAATAGACAGACTGGTAAGAGAGATAAAGCCGCCGTCGATAGAATGGCAGTCCTCAATCTCCAGTGTGAAAGAAACATCGTGCAAGTGTCGTTCTGGTCGAATAGGTCCCTCTAAATAGCCCAGAATCTTGCCCTTTTTTTCCGCAACCAAAAAAGTTGTGGAAATCGTTTCAATGTGCTTTGCCAATATCTCACGACTAATAGCTTCTTTTGGACTGAAATTTTCCAGTTCAATTCTGTGAATTGCATCCAAGTCTGCTAGACTTGCTTGGCGGATAATCATTGTATCTCCTTAAAGTCGGGATTGTCCCAAACCATATCAAACCAAGGGGCTCCGCTGTGGAAAGATTGGGAAATGCCCTCATCGACAAAACCATTCATCTCATAATAAGAGATAAACTCATCATGACAGATTAGGCTGATACCCTGGCGGTTTTGCTGAACAGCCGTCTCCTTGAGGGCTGCCAAGAGCAAAGTTCCCATACCCTGACGCTGAAAATCTGGATGGACAGACAGGCTTTGAATGACAATAAAGCCACCGGTTGGAGGATTGGCTGTCACCTTGGTAAAGAGGACATCAGTTAGATGACGCGAGACAAGGACAGGACCAACGACATAACCCACTATTTGCCCATTGAGCTCTGCAATCAGAAAGGTATCTGCAATCAGTTGAATCCGCTCTTTCAGCGCTCCCGGACTAGCTGCCTCTTCTTTGGGAAAATTCAAATTCTCAATATGAACGACTTCCTCCCAGTCGCTCAACTGGGCTTGCCTAATCTTGATGTATGCTTCCACAGTTACAACCTATTGGACATTGTTAGCCAGATTAGACAGGAGACGCTCAAAGGAATATTCATAAGTCTGGATGTCTCCAGCTCCCATAAAGACATAAACTGCGTTGCTGTGGTCAAGAAGCGGAGAAACATTATCCACATCAATGACCTTGGCCCGCTTGACAATTTTTTCAGCTAGATCCTCGACTTTAACATCCCCATTGTCCACTTCACGCGCAGATCCGTAAATCTGAGCTAGATAGACCGCGTCAGCCTGATTGAGGGCTTCTGCAAATTCGTCCAAGAGAGCAATGGTCCGAGTGAAGGTGTGCGGCTGAAAGATTGCCACGATTTCCTTGCTTGGATACTTCTGACGAGCTGCATCAAGAGTTGCGATAATTTCCGTTGGATGGTGAGCAAAGTCATCAATGATAACTGTTTCGTTGACAATTTTCTCTGTAAAGCGGCGCTTAACTCCGCCAAAGGACTTCAAGTGCTCGCGAACCAAATTCAAGTCAAAGCCAGCAATATAAAGGAGCCCAATCACAGCTGTTGCATTCATGATATTGTGACGACCAAAGCTCGGAATTTGGAATTCGCCCAGTTCCTGCCCGCGGAAGGAAACTTTAAAGCCTGAGCCGCTAGTCGAACGCAACAAATCATGCGCGACAAAGTCATTACCTCCTTCCTTGAAGCCATAATAGTAAATCGGTGCATTGGATGTTATCCGACGCAGCTGCTCATCTTCTCCATAGATAAAGAGCCCCTTAGTGATTTGCTTGGCATAATCATTGAACGCATTAAAGACATCTTCCAAGCCAGTAAAATAATCTGGATGGTCAAAGTCAATATTGGTAATGATCGAATATTCCGGATGGTAAGGCATGAAATGACGCTCGTATTCGTCTGACTCAAAGACAAAATACTTAGCATTGGCAGAACCGCGGCCTGTACCATCTCCAATCAGATAGCTAGTATCCGTAATATTGGACAGAACATGGGCAAGAATCCCCGTTGTAGAAGTTTTTCCATGAGCACCAGCTACACCCATGCTGACAAAGTCACGCATAAAGCTACCTAGAAATTCATGGTAGCGTTTGTAGCCGATACCGTTAGCATCTGCGTAAGCAATTTCTACGTTGTTATCTGGACGAAAGGCATTACCAGCAATGATTTCATAGTCTGGCTGGACATTCTTTTCATCAAAAGGCAGGATGGAAATGCCTGCCTGCTCCAGACCGCGCTGGGTGAAATAATATTTATCAACGTCACTGCCCTGAACCTTATGGCCCATTTGGTGCAGCATCAAAGCCAAAGCGCTCATACCAGAGCCTTTAATCCCGATAAAATGATAGGTTTTCGTCATGATAGCTTTTACTCCTTATCTAATTTGGTCAAGTTCAATTCTTGAGCCATTCTATGTTTCTTTTGCTCTTCCTGAGGATTGCTTTGCTTATAGACTTGACTGTTCTTCAAAAAATCATAGGTATTTTTCTTAGGTTTTTCCTTGAATTTTTGAGTCTTAGGTCTGTAATCAGGCTTAATCTCTGCTAAAATATAGGATTCTTGTTTGAGTTTATTTCCAAATTTAGCAAACTCTCCCGCAGCATTTTTCTGGAAAGGTGCAGTCGGCTTTGGCTGCTCCGTGGTCGAATGAGCAACAGCCGAAACTTTCCTATTCCGAATCTTATTGGGAATTTCACTGGTCAAATAAGGAGCCGAGCGTTTCTTTTTCAAATCAGCTCTAGCTTCTTCACGCGCCTGCTCAGCATAGCGAATAGCTGGATCATTTTTATCAATTGGTCTTTTAAAATCTTGAAAATTAGCTTGTTTTTTAACTGGTATTTTGACAGTTGGGTTGGCAGCAGCTGGTGCATGCTTGCTAGAATCAACAATCGGCACCCACTCTAAATAGTTACGGTCTGTATAGTCCCCAATAATATTGCTGATGAGGTCCAATTCATCATACAAATTCATGTGTGGCATCTCTGTCAGCATGATTTCATCATCAGCAACTAGAGGAAATTGTTTATCAGTCATTTTGATTTTCCTTTCAACTCTTCATTATTATAAACTATTCAAACTATTTTTCAAGCGATTCTGGTGAAATTCCGAGAATTTCTCGAATTTCCTCCAGCGAAAGACTAGAGCGTGCTTCTGCCCCATCCAGAATAGTTGAAACCAGATTTCGTTTGCTTTCCTGTAATTCCTGGATTTTTTCTTCAATGGTTCCCCTCGTAATCAGCCGATAAACTTCGACATTGCGTTCTTGACCAATACGATGGGCCCGGCCGATGGCCTGAGCTTCTACCGCTGGATTCCACCAGAGGTCCACCAAAATAACGGTATCTGCACCAGTCAGGTTGAGACCGACACCGCCGGCTTTGAGGGAAATCAGAAAGGCTGACCTTTCTCCTTGGTTAAAGGCCGTTGTCATCTCCTGACGATCTTTTGCAGGGGTTGAGCCCGTGATTTTGAAGGATTCCATCCCCATCTGATCCAGCTCAGCCTCGATGATATCCAACATACCACGGAATTGTGAAAATATCAGAACACGATGATTGCCGTCTTGGATCTGCTCCAGCAGCTCACGCAAACTCTCCAGCTTACCACTTTCCCCATCGTAATCCTCCATAAATAAATTAGGTGTGTCACAGATTTGACGGAGCCGCATAAGCCCGGACAAGATTTCAATTTTACTGCGATTGATTTCCTCCTCCGTTGCATGAAGGATTCGCTCCTGCATTTGCTTGAGCAGGGCTAGATAAATCGTTTTCTGGCTGTCTGCTAGTTCGTTACGGTAAGAAACCTCAATCAAATCAGGAAGCTCCTGCAAGACTTCTTCTTTCTTGCGCCTCATAACAAAGGGTTTGATATAGCGCGCAACCGTTTCTGCCGACATCTTCAAAAAAGCTTTCTTGGCCGGTAACAAGCCCGGAAGGACAATCTGGAAAATAGACCAGAGCTCACCAAGATGATTTTCAATCGGCGTGCCAGACAAGGCATAAGTACGCTCCACCTCAAATGCTCTCAAATATTGAGCAATCTTGCTCTGGTCATTTTTCATGACCTGTGCTTCGTCCAATATCAAATAGTCAAAATGAAGCCCCTGATACTCTTCAACATCTTGTCTGAAAGAAGCATAGCTCGTAATCGTAATCTGATGATTTTCTGCAATCGCAGCATCTCGAACATTTTTCAGCCCATACACAACGGCTACATCCAAGTTCGGAGCAAATTTGGCAAACTCATCACTCCAGTTGTAAATCAGGCTAGATGGCGCCAAGATTAAGACTTTCTTAGACTTGGTCAAATGAGCACTCAAAAAAGAAATGGTTTGAAGGGTCTTCCCCAAGCCCATGTCATCGGCTAAAATACCGCCGAATCCATATTTATTCAGCATGGATAGCCATTTCACACCCATCTCTTGATAATCTCGAAGCTCAGCCTGAACTTTCAGCTTAGGCAGAGGAAAATCCTCAGGGTGGGTCAAATCATAAGATAGCTGGCGAAAATCCTGCGACAAGTCAACTCTTTCCTGATCTTTGAACAATTCAGAGAGTTGGTAGGCGGCCAGACTATGCGTTTGGATGACCCCATTTTTAGAATGTTTGCTTCTCAATTGTTGCAAGGTCTGGCTGATTCGCTTACTATTCTCATCAAAAATCAAGACCTGACCCGTCTTGCTGATAAAGTAATCCTTTTGGCTCATCAGCGAATCTAGAACATCATCCACTTCAGACTGATCAATACCAGTAAAATCAAAGCCAATATCCAAGAGACCACCGTTCATACCGACGGAAACTCTCGGAGGTTCTGTGTAGGACAAGGCTTGCAACTTATCTGACAGGTGGACATTGCCCAGTGCTCTAAAACGCGGAATCAAAACGGAGAAGAAACGGTAAATTTCTTCTGGTCGCAAAGGCGGACGCTGGCTGATAAACTCATCTGCAAAACCCGCCTCCAGCATTTCTTTAAAAATCTGCTGTTCTCGCTCAAAATTGCTAGCGAAAGGCAGGTTTCTTAGTTCCTCACGACTGGTTACGGTCTGACTGCCATAATCAAAAACAAGAGCCAGTAATACTTGCTTGTCCGCCCCCAAATTAAATTCGAAATCCACGGTAAAGTCATGAATGAGCAGGCGCTCAGGCGCTGTCACACGGCCAATCTTTTTAAACTCGACCAAACTCACTGCCAGTTTGGACTGCTCAGACACATCAAACTGCAGGCGCTTTACTCGTTCCTGCTCAATCGGCAGTTCCTGTAAAGCCTTGATTAATTTCGTCTGCTGAGCCGTCAGTTGATAGAATGTCTGATTATGAAAGATAAATTGACCCCCATAGAGAATCTTATAATTCTTTTCTGATATCAGTAGCTCAAAATAGTTTTCACGCTCTTGCACCTCAAACTGATAAATCTCCGCCTCTTCATGCAAGTCCTGAAAAAATACCTCCGAATAATCATAGAAGCTATATTCCAAACGAAATGACGTGAGATTCATCAAGCGAGTCACACCTTCTTCAAAAAGACTGGCTGGAAAATAGAGGTGCCGCCCTGCATTGGGAAAGACTAGCGAAGAATCCTGCCCCTTATAATCCGCTGCCAAGCCCCGTAAGAATTCTAGCAAATCTTGACTGGCCTCATCAAAATTCTCTATGCGGATGGGCTCATAATAACTCTTTCCAATCTGATAATGGCCGCCCTTGTCCAAGGTTCTCAAAAAGGACAAAATATCACGTACCACATAAGAACGCTCATCTGGCAGTCGACTGATCCGCAGACTCCATAAGAATTGTCCTGTGTAAGTATCTTCCTGACCGGTCGCCGATAGCTCATAGCAGATTTGCTGCCCGGATTTATCTGGCAAAATCTTATCCAAAAAAAGACTGCCAAAAGAGACTAACTTCTGGGTTTCCTGACTGGATGACTCCTTTTCTTCCATCTTTTCTAGCAGGTCTTTGCCAGCCGCATCATTTTTCAGAAAATATTCTAAGGCAGCCAGATGGACACAATACTTCTTCTTTTGAAAAAAATCACAGGAGCAGAAAACTGCATCATCATCTAGACTATAGCGTAGATTGTATTGATCCACGCGCGTGTACAAAAAGGAATCCTTGACTTCAAGAATTTCAACCTTTTTGCTATCACAGAGAGCAATTCCTTCTGTTCGAATTTTACCAGGAATTAATTTAGCCATAATTACCACCTAACGTTTATCCTTTTATTGTACCATATTTTGAACACAATAAGAAAAAGCAAGCATCAACTTGCTTTCTTTATGTAGAGAATGCCTATGTCTGATCACTCATTTACTTTTTGGATATGTGATACTCCACCTCAGACTTTGGTAGAAGCGGATACCAAGCTTGATAAGATTGCGCATATCCTCTTAAAGACTGGTACTACTCGTTCTTTTTTCACACAGTTCAATCTGGCTTTTCCGATAAGGAGAGGAAGCATCCAAGTAGGTTTTATATATGTCCTAAAAGGCTTCTCTTTTAAAAAATCCCTCAGCTTCAAAATGGTTTATTTCATCGCTAGCAGCAACTAATTTAGATATAACTTATTCATATCTTGATTTAGTAGCTGGTGAAACTAGATCCCACCTAAAAAAACTCATACTCGATTCGCTTAAAGCTCCTACTTCCGCTTCCTTGCAATCAAGTGAATCGGTGTTCCTTCAAAGACAAAGGCCTTGCGGATTTGATTTTCCAAGAAACGCAGGTAAGAGAAGTGCATGAGCTCTTCTTCGTTGACAAAGATGACAAAGGTCGGCGGCTTGGTCGCAACCTGAGTCGCATAAAAAATCTTGAGGCGCTTGCCCTTGTCGGTCGGCGTTGGATTGATGGCAATAGCATCCATGATAACATCATTGAGCACCGCTGACGGAATACGGGTATTCTGGCTCTGACTAATCTGTTTGATCATGTCTGGCAGCTTATGCAGGCGCTGCTTGGTCAGAGCAGAGACAAAGATAATCGGCGCATAGGACAAGTATTGGAACTGGTCGCGGATATCTTCTTCCCAGTCTTTCATAGTATGGTTGTCTTTTTCCAGCGTATCCCACTTGTTGACTACAATAATTAGACCTTTCCCAGCTTCGTGAGCAAAACCAGCGATTCGCTTGTCGTACTCACGGATTCCTTCCTCGGCATTGAGCACCATCAGAACAACATCTGAGCGGTCAATCGCCCGCATAGCACGCATAACAGAGTATTTCTCTGTATTTTCATAGACCTTGCCTGACTTACGCATACCCGCCGTATCAATCATGGTAAATTCCTGACCTTCACTGTCTGTAAAGACCGTATCAATAGCATCGCGCGTAGTACCAGCCACTGGACTGGCAATGACCCGGTCTTCACCCAAGATGGCATTGATCAAGCTAGACTTACCGACATTGGGACGGCCAATCAAGCTAAACTTAATCATATCAGGATTTTCAACCACTTCCTCGTGAGGAAGATTTTCAACGATCGCATCCAGAATATCCCCTGTACCAATCCCATGGACAGAAGAGACTGGGAAAGGGTCGCCCAAGCCCAAAGCATAGAAATCATAGATTTCATTGCGCATCTCGGGATTATCCACCTTATTGACCGCTAAAATGACCGGCTTATGGGTTTTATACAGCATACGAGCCACATACTCATCCGCATCCGTGATGCCTTCCTTGCCAGATACAACAAAAACGATAACATCTGCTTCGTCCATAGCAATCTCAGCTTGGTGCTTGATTTGCTCCATAAAAGGTGCATCAACATCGTCAATTCCACCCGTATCAATGATACTAAACTTACGATTAAGCCAATCTGCCGTCGCATAAATCCGGTCTCGGGTGACTCCTTCGACATCTTCAACGATGGAAATTCGCTCACCAGCAATCCGGTTGAAGAGTGTTGACTTGCCGACATTGGGACGGCCTACAATGGCAATAGTTGGTAAAGCCATTACTTACCTCTCTTATTCTAGTTTAATAATTTCTTCTCTTTCAAGATATCTTGACTGGCCAAATTAGGCTTTTGACCAAATTGAGCCGCTAGACGCTGACTCCAGGTATCCTGAGCTCTCTCGCCAGCATAATCAGCCTGAACACGGTCATAGACCTCAATGACAGATTCTTCCTGCTCTTGGTAACTTTCTTCAAAAACAACAGCTTCATAAGGCAGACGCGGTTTAACTGCATGGTTCTGATTGGGTTTCCCCAAAGCCATGCCAAAGACTGGATAGGTGTAATCTGGCAGCTTTAACAGCTCTGCTATTTCTTTAGAAACATAGCGGGCCAAACCGATAATGACACCACCATAGCCCATGCTCTCAGCAGCCAAAAGGGTATTTTGACCCGCCAAGGCTGCGTCAACAGAAGTTATGAGAAGGTTTTCTATGCCCTCTGAGTAAAAATCTTCTGTATGTAACCGAACGCCTTTTTCTGCTCGATTAAGGTCACCGACAAAAAGCAGAAAGGCTGAAGCCTGGAGGATAGCTTTCTGGGGCACTAGCTCAAAAAGAGCCTCTTTTTTCTCCTGACTGCGTATCACAATGATGGAATAAGATTGAAAATTCTTCCAACTAGAAGCCGCCCGTCCAGCATTGATAATTGTTTTCAACTCTTCATCTGAAATCTGCTCCTCCGTAAAACGACGAACAGAGGTGTGGGATAACATTAAATCAATTGTTTCATTCATCTACGATTTTCTCCTTCTAGGCGAACCTCCTGAGCCAGATAGCGAATTCTTTCCATGACCCGCTTGGCCTGCCAAGTCTCATCACCATTTCTTGATGTAGCAAAATGTCGCTCTAAATCCACAAAACTAAAATTAGAAGTAAAGAAAGTCGGCAGATTTTCCTGCATACGATGCTGGAGAATAACTTGCAGAATCTCATCCCGCATCCAAGGGCTGGACTGTTCAGCTCCAATATCATCCAAAATCAAAACCTGAGCCACTTTGACATCGTCAATTTTTTCTTTGACTTGACCAGAATTAATGGCGTTTTTGACGTCCAAAACAAAGCTAGGATAGTGTAGCAGAGTAGTAGATACGCCCCGTTTTTCTGACAAATCATGAGCCAGAGCCGCCATCATATAGCTTTTACCAACACCAAAATCTCCATAAAGATAGATAGCCTTTTGGTAGTTTGGATAATCCGCTACAAAATTAGTCAAGAGTTCAAAAGCTTGATAGCGGCCTATATCATCCAAGTCAACCTGAGCCAAACTGGCTTCCTTAAGACTGGCCGGCAGATTAATCAAATTTAGACGACCACGAATAGCTTCCTGACGTTCCTGCTCAATCAACTCAGGAGTTTCCTCATAAGACACATCTGCATAGCCTTCATTTTTAATCAAAATGGGTTTATAACCCTTGGCAATATAGGCTTCATCCTTGAGCAAAAAACGATTGCGCTCAGTAATATACTGGTTAAATTTGGAGATACTGCGTTGGATTTCAGCCTGCGATAACTGCTCTTGCTGAATAAAGGCAGCTATGTCCGGATCTGCCAGAATTTGCTTGACCAGTTCTTGGTAATCAAACTGCCTAACCTTATTCATGTGAGGCATCGCCTGTCCGACTTTTTCCATTTACTCACCGCCTCCTTCCAATTTGGCTAATAGTCTGCGTTTCTGCTCTTCCAGCTCTGCTTGTTTTTCTAAGCTGGTTTCATTTTTATAATCAGGATTGCTCCATTCAGGTATATTGCTGGACTTGCGCTTCGGTTCAGCCTGGTTACCAACAGTTTGCTGGTGTCTCTCGCGAATTTTTAGAACAGCTTCCTCAGCAGAAGTCACCTTTTGATAAGCAAAATCATTGGCCACTTTTAAGGCGTATTTTTCGTTAAGATTGGCCGAATCAACCTTGTTAAAGGTTAGAAGTAGGACGAGGTTAATCACTTCATCCAAAAGGCCTAGTTCTGCCATATCTTGTAAGAGTTTTCGCTCAGTCCGAGTAATCGCCGCCTGACGGGTTTTCTTAATTTCGGCTAAAAAAATCAGCGACGTTTGACGTTTGGCTTCTCTAATGATGGACTGTTCCTGCTGACTAAATTTACCGTCAACTGGCTTTTGATTCAGTTTCTGTCGCATACGTTTGGTCGAGATAACCTGAGAAATAGCAGTTTCTCTAGCCAAAAGATAAGTTTCATACCAGGTCCACTTCTTTTGCTCGGCAATGGCAAAAAGTTCTAAGAGATCTTCCTTTTCATCTGCAAAACGTAAATTTTCCTGAGCCATTCGCTGTTTGAAATTTCCTAAATCAAAATCTTTCATTTTTCGAGAGAAATCAAGACGCTCAGCTTCCAAACCAAAGACCTGCACAAATGGTTTTTCAAGCTTCTGTCCCTCAGCCCTGCTAGGTTTCAAGGCATCTGTTGCTGCTTCACCAATTTTTTTCTCCAAGAGTTTCGTATAGACGTTATGCTGAAAAAAATCATCCGCTGCTAGAGGGGCAAAAAGGCGAATGTAATAATGCTCTTCCTTCTGATAAAGAGCTAGGAGCTCCATAGCCGCTAGACGCTCTAAAGCATTTTCTAAAACATCCATGCCAAAATCCAGATGATTGAGAATATGCCCAAAGAGATAATCCTTTTGCCCATTATCCCAAAAGGCAAGCAGATAAGAATACAGAGCCGCAGCATCTCTGCCAACAATCGGCAAATATAGCCTAGTAAAGTTTCCCACGTCCTGATGAATCCGATTATTTCGTAAGAAAGAAAAATGACTGTTTGGTCTCATTTATTTTTCCTTTTTCTTTTTGGATCCCTTAGTAATCTGCTTCAATAGACTTTCCAGCTCGCCGACATCCTTGAAACTACGATAAACACTGGCAAAACGTACATATGTGATTTCGTCTAATTCTGCCAATTCATCCATGACGAGAGAACCAATATACTCGCTATGAATTTCATTATCACTTTGACTTCGGACCTTTTGTTCAATTCGATTTACAATTGCTTCAATTTCATCGCTGGAAACAGGGCGTTTTTGAGCAGATCGAATAATGCCATTAAAAATTTTATCTCGCGAAAACTGTTCACGTGTCCCATCTTTTTTGACAACTACCAAGGTTCTCTCTTCGACACGCTCATAGGTCGTAAAGCGGTGCTGACATTCTTCGCACTCGCGACGACGACGAATAGTATTTCCATCTTCTGCCTGTCGGCTATCAACTACACTTGATTTACTTCCACCACATTTGGGACACCGCATGACACATCCTCCTAGAATCCTAATACTTCATTATACCATGTTTTGAAAAATAACAAAAGGCAGTTGATTGCTCTATCAAGTTCTAATTCATACTCAAAACCCGCTAATGCTACATAATCGCCCCTCATTACTAACCCCAAATACTTCTCTGTACCGAAATCCATTGTTGCTCAATTTTTCCCATCCAAAAAGCAGCCTGTATCTCTTACAAACTGCTTCAACAGCTACTAGTTCTCTAAACTTCTGACAAAGGCTTGATAAGTCTGCTCCATCAGCATAGTAATAGTCATCGGACCAACACCTCCAGGTACAGGGGTAATCAGACTGGCTATTTCAGCTACTTCATCAAACTTAACATCGCCAATCAGCTTGCCATTCTCATCTCGGTTCATACCGACGTCGATGACAACAGCTCCCTCCTTGACAAAGTCCTTAGTTACAAAATGTCCTCGTCCAATAGCCACAACTAAAATGTCCGCCTGCTTAGCAGTCTTAGCTAGATTGTGGGTCCTCGAATGTGTCAGTGTTACCGTCGCATTCTTAGCTAAAAGCAACTGAGCCATGGGCTTACCGACAATATTACTCCGCCCGATGACGACCACTCGCTTGCCTTCCAGTTCAACGCCATATTCATGAAACATCTCCATAATACCTGCAGGAGTAGCCGGAATCATAACAGGATGGCCGCTCCATAGTTTGCCCATATTAAGGGGATGGAAGCCATCAACATCCTTGTCTGGATCAATAGCTAGCAGCACAGCTTCATCATCAATATGATCAGGTAAAGGCAGTTGAACTAAAATCCCATGCCAGTCAGGATTTTGATTATAAGTTTCAATCAAGCTCAACAACTCTTCTTGACTGGTCTCTTCCGGTAGACGATCTACCTTACTCCGAAAGCCAGCAGCTAAAGCCGAGCGCTCCTTATTACGCACGTAGATTTGACTGGCTGGATTTTCCCCAACCAAAATAACTACCAAGCCAGGAACCTGCCCTGTTTCTTCTTTGAGTTTCGCTGTTTTTTCTGCTAATTTAGCTTGAAGTTTTTCCGCTAAAGCTTTCCCATCAATAATTCTAGTCATTACCTTCTCATTTCTTTTTCAGTATCCTATCCATTATACCAAAAATCTCCCAGCCGCACTTATACATTTTTCTTATAGAAACTTATAAAAATAAGCAGCTATCTTTTAGGATAAAATAAAAAAGCAGGTCTCTGCTTTTGTACTGACCCCAAAAAGTTGGACAAAAAATATTAGTGAAAGGATTTGGTTCTGTACTGA
>NZ_JPEN01000028.1 GCF_000767835.1 Streptococcus sinensis
TTCAGTACAGAACCAAATCCTTTCACTAATATTTTTTGTCCAACTTTTTGGGGTCAGTACAAATTCCGTAGAATTTTTCTTTTTTATTAGATGAAAATCACTCGGATCATAATCAACAGAATATCTTTCACTATCGTCGTTAAATATGATTGGTTTTATGTAACTATCATTATTGACAATAACGCTTATTGAATCTGCTATCCCAAATCCTCCCCTGTG
The DNA here is from genome assembly GCF_000767835.1 of Streptococcus sinensis. Taxonomy (GTDB): domain Bacteria; phylum Bacillota; class Bacilli; order Lactobacillales; family Streptococcaceae; genus Streptococcus; species Streptococcus sinensis. The sequence goes on from NZ_JPEN01000028.1 coordinate 220, forward strand.
AAATTTATCAAACTTAATTTTTTTCACATCTTGATAATGATTTACCAGATACAAAGCAATTTGCTCTTCTTCTTTACGAAGTCTCTTTTTATCTTCTGCTGTCATTATGAATTCAAACTTCTTTTCTGCTGTTTTGAACTGGCTACAGGCAGTGATACTTCCTAAACATATGAATCCTATCAAAAATATTAAAAGTGATTTATATATTTTCATGATAATTTCCTTTCCTGACTAAAAGAGTATCATACTAACATAAGTATAGCACAGTCTAATAAAGAGGGAAGAATATTTGGAAGCCTTCTCATAGTTGTTTCGAATATTTTTATAACTATTATAATCAAAAACGAAGCAACCTTAGATTACTTCGTTTCGACATTTTATATTATATCTGCATTTGATTGTACGACTTACTGAAAGCATCTAAAATGTCCTTAGGCGCTTTGTCATAATCAATCGTACTTTCGAGGCTTCCTTTGACAATAGTTCGACTGGTTGCAGCTGCATCTTCACATGTGACTAAGGTGATTTCTGCTAGTCCTTCTGTATCATTAATTACATCAACACGATCAGGGGTGACATTTTCGATACTGGAAATGATATAAGTATAGATTTTTTCTTTATCTGTAATGTAAATCTTCATTCCTTCTTTAGCACGATCAAGCGGTGAAAAGAGCATATCACTGGCACCAGTAATACCAAAAACATGATGACTAGCCAAAGCATAGTTTCCTTCGCCCATCTGTTGCTCTGCTTTCATGGTGCCTGCTCCGTAGTAGAGACCAACATTGTCTAATCCTTTGAAAATTGGCAAATTCATGGATATTTCTGGGATAGCAATCCCCCCAATGACTGGCAATTGCTGCGCTTGCCATTGGGCATTGATAACTGCCTCAGTCGATAAAGATTCAACCCCTTTGAAATCAAAACTCGTTTTGGCATTTTTATTCTTTTCGATTGATTTTTGTGATACCTTGCTGATCTGATATTGATTGGTGTGCCAAACCATAATCATATTCCGAATAGACGAATTAAAGATAAGGGCCAATGCGATAAGAATCAGAAGGGCGGAAATAATATTGATAATGAAATTCCTAATACTGAATTTCTTTTTTTCTTTAGGCAACTTCATTCTCTTTCTAATCTTCTTTACTTTCTTCAATCTCATCTTTTTCGTCTGGAGCAACTGTTGTAAATGTCACAATTTGTGCATTTTGATCCAGACGCATAACCTTGACTCCCATCGTCGCGCGGCCCGTCTGAGAAATATTAGCAACACTGGTCCGGATAATGACACCAGTATTAGTGATAATCATCAAATCTTCTTCGCCAGTAACGGTCATCAGACCCGCCAACGGTCCGTTTTTATCCGTGATATTAGCTGTCTTAATCCCTTTACCACCCCGGCCCTTGGTAGGATATTCGCTGGCAAGAGTTCGCTTCCCATACCCTTTTTCAGTAATGACAAGCACTTCATCTCCCTCAGCAATTACACTCGCCCCAACAACCTGGTCGCCATCTCGAAGATTGACTCCGCGAACACCAGTCGCTATACGGCTCATGCTCCGAACAGCTGTCTCATTGAAGCGGATAGAATAACCAAATTTGGTACCGATAATAACATCTGCTGCACCGTCCGTCAGAAAGACGTTGATGAGTTCATCTTCATCCTTCAAGTTCAGAGCCTTTAGACCGTTCTGACGGATATTAGCAAATTCCGTTACGCTGGTCCGTTTAACCACACCAAGACGGGTTGTAAAGAAGAGATAGGAATCATCACTGCGGTCCTGCTGGACATTAATAATGGTCTGAATGGTTTCTCCTTCATCAAGCTTCAAGAGATTGACTACTGGCAAGCCTTTAGCTGTCCGGCCATACTCAGGAATTTCATATCCTTTGAGACGATAAACTCGGCCTTTATTGGTAAAGAAGAGCAGTCTATCGTGGGTACTTGTTGAAACCAGTTCTTTAACGAAGTCATCGTCTTTAACGCCAGTTCCTTGAACACCGCGGCCGCCGCGTTTCTGAGCAGTGAATTCAGCCTGATTTAGACGTTTGATATAGCCTTTATTAGACAAAGTAATCAAAACATCTGCTTCCTCAATCAAATCTTCATCTTCAAGAGAAAGAACTTCTCCCACCATGAGCTCAGTGCGGCGGGCATCCGCAAATTTACGCTTAACCTCGTCTAACTCTTCCTTGATAATCACGACAACTCGCTCTGGCTTAGCCAAGATATCAGCCAAGTCTGCAATCAAAGCAATCAGCTCGTCGTATTCTGACTGAATCTTATCACGTTCCAAACCAGTCAGACGACGTAGACGCATATCAAGGATAGCCTGACTCTGGCGCTCAGACAGCTCAAACTTAGCCATCAATTCAGCCTGTGCTTCTGCGTCTGTCTCGCTATTACGGATGATCCGAATGACTTCATCAATGTGGTCCAGTGCAATCAGCAAACCAGCTAAGATATGAGCTCGAGCTTCCGCCTTTTCTTTATCAAAAGCCGTCCGTCGAGTCACCACTTCTTTTTGGTGCTCAATGTAGGCCAACAAAATCTCACGCAGAGAGAGAATTTTCGGCACACCATTTTGAATAGCTAGCATATTGAAGCTGAAATTGGTCTGCATCTGAGTCAGCTTGAAAAGGTTATTTAGAATGACATGAGCAGAGGCATCGCGTCGGACTTCAATGACAAAACGCACTCCTTCACGATTGGACTCATCACGAACAGCTGTGATACCGTCAATGCGTTTTTCTTGCACCAAACGAACAATATGCTCATGGACCTTAGTCTTATTAACCATGTACGGAAACTCGGTTACGACAATTCGTTCACGGCCGTTTTTCGTCTCTTCAATTTCGGTTCGAGAACGAAGAACAATCGAACCCTTACCTGTTTCATAGGCACGGTGAATACCAGACTTGCCCATCACCAGTGCTCCTGTTGGAAAATCTGGACCAGGAAGAACTTCCATGATGTCGCGGGTTGTTGCTTCCGGATTGTCCATAACCAGCTTAACCGCATCAATAGACTCACCAAGATTATGAGGTGGAATATTGGTCGCCATCCCAACTGCAATCCCTGTCGCTCCATTTACAAGCAAGTTAGGGAAGCGAGCAGGAAGAACGACAGGCTCTCTCTCGCTAGCATCATAGTTTTCGATATAATCAACAGTGTTTTTGTTGATATCACGAAGCATTTCCAGAGCAATCTTGCTCATACGTGCTTCTGTATAACGCTGGGCAGCGGCTCCGTCCCCATCCATAGAACCGAAGTTTCCATGGCCATCTACCAGCATATAACGATAGCTCCACCACTGGGCCATCCGCACCATAGCTTCATAAATAGAGGAGTCTCCATGCGGGTGATACTTACCCATAACATCCCCTGTGATACGAGCTGATTTCTTATGGGGCTTGTCAGGCGACACACCCAGCTCATTCATACCATAGAGAATCCGACGGTGAACCGGCTTAAGACCATCACGAACATCTGGAAGAGCCCGAGCCACGATAACACTCATTGCGTAATCGATGAAACTGGTCTTCATTTCACTGGTCAAATTGACATCTACTAAGTTTCTGTCTTGCATTAAAAAATGCCTCATTTCAATATTAAATCACTATCTCATTATACCACATTTTCGCCGTATTTTCAGCATTTTAAACCAAAGATAAAAACGTTTACATCAACCAATTAAGGGCTAAACCTGATTATTCTCCGTGACAAAATGTGTCAAAAGTGATAGAATGTAAATGTACTGGGAGAAAATCCCTAAAAAAAAAATAAGGAGATGTTTAGAAATGACTGCTACTAAACAACATAAAAAAGTCATCCTTGTTGGTGACGGTGCCGTAGGTTCATCTTACGCATTTGCTCTCGTTAACCAAGGTATCGCTCAAGAATTGGGTATTATCGAAATCCCTCAATTGTTTGAAAAAGCTGTTGGTGACGCAGAAGACCTTAGCCACGCGCTTGCTTTCACTTCACCTAAAAAAATCTATGCAGCTAAATACGAAGACTGTGCGGATGCTGATCTTGTAGTCATCACTGCAGGTGCCCCTCAAAAACCAGGTGAAACACGTCTTGACCTTGTAGGTAAGAACCTTGCCATCAACAAATCAATCGTTGAGCAAGTTGTTGCTTCAGGTTTCGACGGTATCTTCCTTGTGGCAGCTAACCCAGTTGACGTCTTGACATACTCTACATGGAAATTCTCAGGTTTCCCTAAAGAACGTGTCATCGGTTCAGGTACTTCACTTGACTCAGCTCGTTTCCGTCAAGCTTTGGCTGCTAAAATCGGTGTTGATGCGCGTTCAGTCCATGCCTATATCATGGGTGAGCACGGTGACTCTGAGTTTGCTGTATGGTCACACGCTAACGTTGCCGGTGTTAAATTGGAACACTGGCTGCAAGCCAATCGTGATTTAGACGAGGCTGACCTTGTAGAACTTTTCATCTCCGTTCGTGATGCTGCATACTCTATCATCAACAAAAAAGGTGCAACTTACTACGGTATCGCTGTAGCTCTTGCTCGTATCACTAGAGCTATCCTTGACGATGAAAATGCAGTTCTTCCACTTTCTGTCTTCCAAGAAGGCCAATATGGTGTTGATAATGTCTTTATCGGTCAACCAGCTATTGTTGGTGCCAACGGTATCGTACGTCCAGTAAACATTCCATTGAACGATGCAGAAACTCAAAAAATGCAAGCATCTGCTAAAGAATTGCAAGCAATCATTGACGAAGCATGGAAGAATCCAGAATTCCAAGCAGCATCTAAAAACTAATCCTAAAAACAGCTCTCCCTCAACTAGGAGAGCTGTTTTTTTGTGTCTTGAATTGTATATTCAAGGTATTAAATTTTATATTCTTCAAAAATAGATTGCAAATAAGGGACTACTAACTGTCCCTCCATTTCAGAAAGTGACGTTATCCAGCGATAATCTACATGTTCTTCTGGATCTAGGATAATTTCTCTCTCGTCCATGATTTCAGACTCATACACGATTCGTGTGTAGACTGTCTCCTTCTCCTCATCATAATGACTATCTTCATGAATCACTTTCAAAATTTCAATCCCTTGATTCACTTCTTCCAAGGCTTCACGAATAGCTCCATCTCTAGGTAGCTCTCCGTTTTCCACCCCACCACCAGGAATATCCCAATAATTCGGAAAAACATTTGGTCTCCCACTTTTAATCTTGCTTCTTTTAATCAAAAGAAATGTTCCGTTTTTGCGAATCAAACTATGGGCAATTAGTTTAACTGGCATACTGACCTCCAAAAAAGGCTCCAATCAACTGGAGCCTTGCGTAAAATAATCTATCCACCCTGAGAGAATCGAACTCCCATCTCAAGAACCGGAATCTTGCGTGATATCCATTACACTAAGGGTGGTAACTCAATTATTATAACTAATTTCTAGAGAAAATACAAGTCAAAATAGACAATTCTAGCATAAAATTTACGTTTTTAAAAGTTTTCTCGAAGTAAGACTGGCTTGTTTTAAAGCAGTCCAAACACAAAGAATACTAGAATGGAAATGTTCGGCGATTCTCTAAGAAAAGCATTTGGAGATTCCGCTTCATAGACTTTCAATATTGCAAGGGACTTTTTTAGTAACTTGCTTTTTAGGACTGAAATATTCGTCTTTTCGTAATTTTCGTTTCCATACAAAAAACATCTAGCCTTATTCTATCCGTCACAAAACCAGTCTACCATATGTTTTATAAACCTTAAGTGATTGGTCAATCTAATTGTGAGAAAGAGACATGAAATTGATTATTTATGAAAATTATAAAAAGCTGCCCTAAGACAGCTAGAATATTCTACAATAATCCCTCAATCAGCTCATCCACTTCATCCGCCTCAGCTTGTGGTGTGATTTCTGTAATCATGATGCCTGCGACTGCGCGCTCAACCAAACCTTCAACATCTAGGTAAGCTTCGTACTTCTCGGCATTCTTGATTTTCGGATTGGTTTTAGGCCGGTCCGGCGCAAAAATCGTACAGCAGTCTTCAAATGGCTGGATGGAGATTTGGAAAGTATCGATTTTTTCAGCAATCTCAATGATTTCTAGTTTATCCATCGTCACGACTGGACGGATAACCGGTGTATTGGTCACGGCGTTGATAGCCTGCATACTCTCAATCGTTTGACTTGCCACCTGACCTAGACTTTCTCCGTTGATGATGACTTGAGCGCCCCGCTCTTCTCGAATCCGGTCCGTAATCCGCATCATAAAGCGACGGGTCAGTGTCATCAGGTAAGCTTCTGGAGCCTTAGCTTTGATTTCCTCTTGAATTTCTGTAAAAGGTACTTCGATAAACTGGATATTGCCGCCAAACTTAGTCAGTTTTCGTGTCAAATCTTGAGCTTTCTTCAACGCACCTGGACTAGTGTAAGGCGGACTTGCAAAGTGAACCGCCTCGATATCCACCCCACGCTTGAGAGCCAAATAGCCTGCTACCGGCGAGTCAATCCCACCAGACAGCATGAGCATGCCCTTGCCTGAAGTGCCGACTGGCAATCCCCCAGCACCACGAATCGTCTCATAAGAGATATAAGCCGCTTCTTCTCGGATCTCGACACGTAGCTCAATATCCGGCGCTTTCATCTTAACCTGAACATTGGGAATAGCCTCAAAAACAGCATCACCAAGTGTCTGGTTAAGCTCGCGGCTATCCAATTCAAAGCTGTGGTCACTGCGCTTGCTGGTAATCTTAAAGGTCATGCCCTCTTGATAGACTTCCTTCATGATGGTTTGGACAGCTTCGATTAGAGCTGGCACAGATTTTTCAATTTTGTAAGACGGCGAGAAATTCTGAATCCCAAAAATCTGCTTGAGCGATTCAGCTACTGGCTGATAGTCTGTCCCGTGCAGATAGACATGGGTCCGATCACGGTCGGCTTTGACATGAACCTGCGGATAGACAGATAAGACAGCCTGAATATTGCGTTTGAGTTTGTTGATAAAGCGCATGCGGTTCTTGCCCTTGGTGGACAGCTCACCGTAGCGCACCATAATTTCTGAATATTGCATTGTTTACCTTACTTTTCTCGTTTTTTCGTAAATAATCTTAAAAGTGGTCAGAAATTGTTCTACCTGACTCATATCGTTGTCTGCGTCCAGGCTGAGTCGGACGGCTGTGGTTGCTAGCTTTGACGGCACTCCCATAGCAATCAGCGTACCTGCTGGCTTACCGGCCTTGGAAGAGCAAGCACTAGTGGTCGAGATATAAATCTCGTACTCTTCAAAAGCGTGGACAATCACTTCTCCTCGCACCCCCTTGATGCCAAAGGTCAGGATATGAGGGGCGAAATCCTTTGTCCCCGAGAAGACCGTGACATCAGGATATTGAGACATTTCCTCTAGGATAATGGCCTTCATTTTTGAAGTTCGACTTTCAAAGTTTTTAAGATTTTCCATCGTCATGCGCAGAGCTTTGGCCGTAGCCGCAATTCCTGCAAGATTTTCCGTCGTTGAACGCTTATCCGACTCTTGACCGCCACCATTCAAGAGGGGACTGATTTTCTTACCAGACTTGATATAGACAAATCCCACACCCCGAAGGCCGTGAAATTTATGACTAGAAAAAGTCGCGAAATCCACGCGATCCGTCAGATAATCAGCTGTCGGAATCTTCGAAACAGCCTGCACAGCGTCCACGTGAAAAGAAATAGTCGGTTTGTCTGCTAGCAGTTCGGATATTTTCTGAATAGGCTGGATGCTACCGATTTCATTATTGACAGCCATGACCGAGACAAGAGTCGTATCCGGCCGAATCAGCTCTGCTAACTTATCTACGTCGACAAAGCCCGCCTTGTCAACCGGTGCAAAATCAACTTCAAATCCTTGACTCCGCAGCCAGAGGGCTGATTCCTTGACTGCGGGATGTTCAATGTTGGATACGATGATGTGGCGTCCGTAAGCTGCTTTTTCAAAAGCAACGCCCTTAATGACCCAGTTGTCTCCTTCGGTTCCTCCGGACGTAAAAAAAATCTCCGACGAAGACTTGCCTAAAAGCGCTGCAATTTGCCGGCGAGACGCATCTAAGAGACGTGTCGCCTGACCGCCCAAACTATGAAGGCTCGAAGGATTGCCCCATATTTTGGAAGCAACCTCCGTATAAGTAGCCAAAACCTCTGGATAAGGCTTGGTCGTTGCTGAATTGTCAAAATAAATCATCTTTTTTCCTCTAAATTTCAATACTCCTATTGTAACACGAAAGGTCAGTCGGAACAAGGAAAGGATACAGTTTATACAACAAAGGCAACAAACAAATATTTCTATTTTTTGTATAAACTATAGGATTAAATACTGAAATATAGATAACCCCCGCTAAAATTTAGATAAAGCGATTTTTATGGTCGAATTTTAGAAAGCTATAGCAAGCATTTGAAGGTCTTTATATCTAAAATTGCTTAAATACGACCTCAAAAGCAACATAGTTATTCTCATAATTATTTTCCTTCATCAACTAGGCTAGTTAAAAATGTGATTCATTTCAACTTTTTCATATAATCCTCAATCAAGAAAGCTGTTTCTTCGATTGATTTATCGGTAATATTGATGACATGAGCCTGATACTTTTTAAAAACTTCTTTCGAGTAATCCAATTCCTGATAAATCTTTTCCAAATCGGTATAACTGGTCGAATTGGTCAAGCCAAGGGAATGAAGACGATTACTACGGATTTTTGCTAGTTTTTCAGGCTCACAAATCAAACCAATTATTCGTTTTTTGCCCACTTTATCTAGCGTCTGAGGCAAGGGAACTTGGGGAATTAGAGGCAGATTGGCCACTCGATAGCCTTTGTTAGCCAAAAAAATACTAAGAGGAGTTTTTGACGTACGGGACACTCCCAAAAGGATTAAATCAGCTTCTAAAAAGCCTTGAGGAGCCTTGCCGTCATCGTATTTGACTGCAAACTCAATCGCCGATATTTTATTAAAATACTCACTGTCTAGCCGGTGCAAGGTGCCCGGCACCTCAATCGGGCTAGTCCCTGTTTTTTGCTCAATCAACTGAAAGAATGGATACATAAGATCCAGATAGGCTAAGTGATGGGTCTGACTGAAGTCTCTTGCTAATGCTGCCAGCTTTCCATTGACTAGAGTGCTGATGACCAGAGCATCATCCTTGACTGCATCTTTGAGAATATCCAGCAACTCCTCTTCTTGACTAACAAAAGGGAAGCGATAGCTGTTGTTAAAGATCAAATCCGGATATTGAGCAGTGACCGCTGACAATAGTCTCTGCGAAGTGCCGCCCAAAGAATCTGAAACGCTATAGACAATAATCTCTTTTTTCATGTTTACTGCTCCTATCTATTTACTGCTGCTTGACGCGCTTCTTGGATGATATAGTCGAACAGGGCCGACTTGGTCACTGTTCCCAATATCTTGCGGTCATTTTCCTCTGCCACTACTGGTAGGGAGTCAATCGCAAAATCCTGCAAGATTGCCGCTGCCTCCAGAATGTCCATATCCTTGTAGCAGGTTTTGATATGGGGCATACGGGTCATGCAGACAGCTACAGGAGTGCTCGCAATACTGCTGGACAGAGCTGCTCTTAGCAAGTCTTTACGTGAGACAATTCCCTGTAACAGCTTCTTTTCATCAATCACATAGAGAACATCTGCATCATACATAAAAAGGGTGATGACTGCATCTTGGATAAAGGTATCCTGGGAAACTAAGACTGGAGAAATCATAATATCCTGAACTTTCTTTTGGAAAGTATCAAAGAAAAATAAGGTCTCCAAGTCCGAACCCGAATAAGTATAACCAATCTTGGGTGTAGCTTTTAATATCCCAACTAAGGTCAGAAAAGACAGGTCAGAACGTAAAGTAGCTCTGGATATTCCCATGATTTCAGAGACTTTTTCTCCACTGACTGGCTGCTCTTTCTTAACAATCTCAACAATTTGCTTTTGACGTTTACTTAATTTCACATACAGCTCCTTCTTAATGAAATCTGGTAATAGTTGTTACTCCTATTGTTAGTGTAAAGAAATAATATTCCTCATAATGAGAAGATTCAAACACAATTAATCATCACTTTAAACAATATTTTAGCAGAATACTCCCAGATGTCAACTTAAATTTCAGTTGATTTTTCCTTGACAAGGATATGTGATGTATATTAAAATGTAAAGAAGAATAAATATGTCTCACATTTAATAAATTGGAGGTAATATATGACTCAATTCATTTACTCCTTCGAAGAAGGAAATGCTGATCAGAATGCTCTCTTGGGTGGTAAGGGAGCCAATCTTGCCGAAATGACGAACCTTGGACTGCCTGTCCCACCTGGCTTTACTATTACCACCGAAAGCTGCATCCGCTTTTTGAATGAGCCATATTTTTTTGAGTCTCATTTAAAAACAGGGATCTTGGAAGCGGTTGATCAACTAGAAAAGAAAACCCAAAAATACTTTAGCGGCAATGACCAGGCCTTACTACTGGTCTCGGTCCGCAGCGGTGCAAAATTTTCCATGCCAGGTATGATGGATACCATACTAAACCTAGGCCTTAACGACCTGCGGACCCAAACTCTGGCCCAGGCTACAAATCTAGACTTTGCCTACAACTGCTACCGTCGCTTGATGCAGATGTTTGCTGATGTAGTCTATGGTATCCCCAAGGAAGATTTTGACCAGCTCCTGCTCTTTTTTGAAAAGAATGCTGGCAAGTCGGTGAAAGACTTCACCTTAGAAGAGCATCAGGCTTTGATTGATCAATACAAGCAGCTCTACTATGAACACCATCAAACCTTTCCTCAAAGCCCTAAAGAGCAGCTCTTTACTGCTATCAAAGCCGTTTTTCGCTCCTGGAATAATCCACGAGCTCAGGTCTACAGGGAGCTAAATCAAATACCCGATGATTTAGGCACAGCTGTCAATGTTCAAGCCATGGTATTTGGGAATAGCGACCAACAAAGCGGTACAGGTGTCGTTTTTACCCGAAATCCAGCCAACGGTCAGAAAGGTCTTTTTGGAGAATTTCTCCTTCAAGCCCAGGGTGAGGATGTAGTGGCAGGCATTCGGACTCCTGAACCCATTCAAGCGCTAGAAGAGAAAATGCCACAAGCCTATGCAGACTTTTTATCCTATGCCCAGAAGCTGGAAGAACATTATAAAGATATGCAGGATATCGAATTCACTATTGAAAAAGGAAAGCTTTATATTCTGCAGACACGAAATGGCAAGCGGACAGCTAAAGCGGCTCTTAAAATCGCTCTAGATTTGGTTGAAGAAGGAATTATTAGTCAAAACACAGCTCTTCTACGGATTCAGCCTGCAGCTATCAATCAGCTAATTCATCCTGTTTTTGACGAGGAGCAACTGCAAACAGCCTCTGTTCTAGCTCAAGGCCTTCCAGCCAGCCCTGGAGCTGCTACTGGACAAATCGTCTTTTCTGCTAAGGAAGCTAAGCGCCTGCATGAAGCAGGAATTAAAGTGATCCTTGTTCGCCACGAGACATCTCCTGAAGACATAGAGGGCATGATAGTCAGTCAAGCTATCGTAACCAGCCACGGCGGAATGACTTCTCACGCTGCTGTTGTAGCCCGAGGAATGGGTACCTGCTGTGTCGCAGGCTGCGAGGCGCTTCGTATTGATGAGGAAGCTAAGACCTTGCAATGCGGAGAGATTATCTTGGGGCAAGGTGATATCCTGTCTGTTGACGGCAGCACCGGTCTAATCTATCTCGGTCAACTTTCCACTGTTCTGGTGGAAAATGATCAAGAACTAGAGCAGCTACTTACTTGGGCAGATCAAGCGGCCCAGCTCAAAGTCCGAGCCAATGCAGAGACCATTTCTGATCTCCAAACGGCCATTCAATTTGGTGTTCAAGGTATCGGATTGGCACGGACGGAACACATGTTCTTTGGTCAGGAAAGAATTATTGAAATGCGGCGACTGATACTGGCAGAAAATCCTCTAGAAGTCAAGGCTGCTCTGAAGAAACTACTGGAGTTCCAATCACAGGACTTCTACCAAATGTTTCAAACTGTTGGCCAGCTACCTATGATTATTCGGCTACTCGATCCACCGATGCACGAATTCTTGCCAAAAGAAGAACAAGAAATTCAATTCTTAGCTCAAACTCTGCAAAAGAATCCAGTTAAGCTAACTCATCAAATCAAACAGCTTCAGGAAAGTAATCCTATGCTGGGTCATCGAGGCTGCCGCCTTGGCATTACACAGCCTGATGTCTACAAAATGCAGGTAGAGGCCATCTTCAGCAGCGCAATTCGCCTACAACAAGAAGGCCTGACAATCCGGCCGGAGATTATGATTCCTTTGATTGCTGAAAAAGCAGAGCTGACTTATATTAAGGATTATCTTGTCAATTTTATTGACCAGCTGTTTACTAAATATCAGATTCAGCCTTTTCCTTATGATATTGGCACTATGATTGAGCTTCCACGTGCTTGTCTGATTGCTGATCAGTTGGCGCAAGATGCTGATTTCTTTAGCTTTGGTACCAATGATTTGACACAGATGACTTATGGTTTCTCCCGTGATGACATCGGTAAGTTTATTCCATCTTACACAGATAAAAATATCTTGGCGGTTGATCCTTTCCAAAGCGTTGACAGACAAGGAGTTGGAATCTTGATGAGCTTGGCTGTTCAAAAAGCCAGACAAATCAAGCCAGACCTTACGATTGGCATTTGTGGAGAGGTCGGCGGTGACCCAGATTCTATTCCATTCTTCCAAGAAATAGGCGTCAACTACGTTTCCTGCTCTCCTTATCGAGTACCAGCTGCCCGACTTGCAGTAGCACAAGCCAATCTTCTGAAGCAAGAAGAGACAAAGTAATTTTCTTTAACTATTTCTAAGAAGCAGTCCTTGAAGTACGCCCAGTGTACTTTTTGGGCTGGCTTCTTTTCTTGTGTACGTTTTCATTATAAAATAAGAAATTTTTTAGAGACATTTTCAGCTAAAAGACGTATAATAAAAAGTAAGGGATGATTGCTGGATTGATATAAATGTAACTTTAGCACAGTTCAGCCATTCATACATCGAAAATAAAGGAGACTCCCTTTCAATGGAAAACTATTCACGTAAAAATAAACATCAAAATGAACAAAAGCCAAGCAGAAAAACAACTAGCCATCATATAAAAAAAGGGTTTTCTGCCCTTCAAAAAACAATCGCAACTATCGCCAGTATTTTGTCGATTATCATTGCTAGTCTGACCATTATGAATCTTTTGAACAACAATGACAGCAAATCTAAGTCAGATACCAGCAATTCTACAACGACAACAACCATCGTTAAGGAAATCGAAAAAGAGACTGTCACTTCTAGTTCAGCAGATAACCAATCTAGTGCTGCTAGTGATACAGCAATCGAAACTGGCTCTTCTACGGTCGATACAGCCTCTACTACTGCTACCGATAGTAACAACGGTACGACTGCCAGCTCAAGCACAGCAACAGACACGACAACTGATGCTCACACTGAGTCATCAAACTAACCTTCTTTTAAAAAGCTAAAAATAAAGCCGAGACACACAGTCTGGCTTCATTTTTTTATTTGCGATACATTTTGACTTGAAGATAGAGGTCGTTATAAGTCCCAAGCCATTTTGGTCCTAACTGCTGATAGACTTCTAGATGCTTCATAGTTTCTTCTGTCGGATAGAAAGCCTCGTCTTCCTGTATGTCTTCTGGCAACAGGGCCTTGGCAGGAAGGTTTGGCGTTGAATAGCCAACATAAAGCGCATTCTTATAAGCATTTTCCGGTCTCAGCATGAAATTGATAAACTGATAGGCGGCTTTTTTATTTTTGACCGTCTTTGGAATGACGATATTGTCAAACCAAAGGTTGCTGGCTTCTGTCGGAACGACATAGCGCAGATCCTCGTTGGCTTCCAGCATTTGACGGGCTTCACCAGAGAAGGTTACGCCTATGGCCGCGTTATTCTGAATCATGTAGCCCTTCATCTCATCAGCAACGATGGCTTTGATGTTAGGCGTCAGAGTATAAAGCTTATCGACAGCTTCCTGCAGCTGGTCTGCATCTTTGGAGTTGAGACTATGACCATTTGAGTTCAGACCAATCCCCATGACTTCGCGGGCTCCGTCAATCATCATGATAGAATTTCTATATTCTGGTTTCCAGAGATCGTTCCAATGCTCAGGCGCATGTTCGACCATTTTAGTATTGTAAACAATTCCCAGCGTCCCCCAGAAATAAGGAATGGAATACTGATTTCCTGGATCAAATGGCTGATCCAAAAAATCTGACCCAATATTTTCCAAGCCTTTGATCTGGCTATGATCCAATTTTTCCACCAAGTTTTCCTTCATCATCTTGGCAATCATGTACTCACTCGGGATGGCAATATCGTAGGTTGTTCCACCTTGCTTGATTTTTGTGTACATGGCTTCATTGGAATCAAAGGTTTCGTACTGAACCTGAACACCTGTTTCCTTGGTAAACTCAGTCAGCAAGTCTGGATCGATGTAATCACCCCAGTTGTAGACAACCAATTTATCACTGCCCTTGCTATTGGTTCTGCTTTCAATCCGATAGCTAATTCCCCACAAGATCAGGATAATCGCAAGAATCCCTGCTAAAAACGAATAGAGTTTTTTCATGCTGCTTCCTCCTTCTCACGCGTGATAAAGTAATAGCCGATGACTAAAACGATACTAAAGAGAAAGACCAGAGCAGACAGGGCATTGATTTCCAAGGAAATTCCTTGCCGTGCACGGGAATAAATTTCTACTGAAAGAGTCGAGAAGCCATTTCCTGTCACAAAGAAGGTCACAGCAAAATCATCGAGTGAGTAGGTGAAAGCCATAAAGTAGCCGGCAATAATAGCTGGTGTCAGATAAGGAAGCATGATTTCCTTGAGCATCTGGACTTGACTCGCTCCCAAATCATAAGCGGCTTTAATCATGTCATCATTCATTTCTTTCAGCCTTGGCAAAATCATCAGCACAACAATGGGAATTGAAAAGGCAACGTGGCTGGCCAAAACAGATACAAAGCCCAATTGGAATTTAGCCGTGGTAAAGAGAATCAGGAAGCTAGCCCCTATCATAACGTCTGGCGCAACCATCAGAATATTATTGATGGATAAGAAGGCATCCTGATATTTTTTGCGGGCTTGGTAAATATAAATAGCACCAAAAGTTCCGATAATCGTAGCGATGAGGGAAGAAAGAAAGGCTAGGAAGAATGTCTGCGCCAAAATCAAAATCAAGCGTGAATCTTCAAACAACTTTTGAAAATGAACCAGATCAAAGCCAGTAAATTTGTTCATATCATCGCCAGCATTGAAAGCATAGGCAATTAAGTAAAAAATCGGAAGATAGAGGATTAGAAACACAATCGCTAAATAGAGATTAGCAAATTTTTTCATCGTTCTCTCCTTTCCTTGGTTGCCCACATGGTGAAGAGCATGGCAATAATCAGAACTACTCCGATTGTTGACCCCATTCCCCAGTTCTGCGTTGTCAAGAAATGCTGTTCAATGGCTGTTCCCAGCGTAATAACACGGTTTCCACCGATCAAACGCGTCAGCATGAAGAGACTGAGACTAGGAATAAAGACTGACTGTACACCACTTCTCACGCCATTCATCGAAAGAGGAAAGACAACATTGCGGAAGGTCTGCCATCGATTGGCCCCCAAGTCATAGCTGGCATGAATCAGATTTTGATCCAAATCATCCAAGACATTGAAGATTGGCAAAATCATAAAGGGCAACTCAATATAGCTGGCAACAAAGATAAAAGAAAAGTCAGTGAAAAGAATCTGCTTTGGACCGATACCGATAAAGGTCAGAAATTCATTTACCGAGCCATTTTGTCCAAAAATACCGATAAAGGCATAGGCCTTAAGCAAAAGATTGATCCAAGTCGGCAGGACAATCAGCATGAGCCAGAGCTGGCGATGCTTGAGCTGGGTCAAAAAATATGCGGTCGGATAAGAAATGAGCAAGGTGACCAAGGTAATAATACCTGCGTAAAACACCGAGTTAAAGCTCATTTTCAGATAGGTCAAATTCTGCGATGTGAAATAAATACGATAGTTTTCCAGCGTAAACTGACCTTCGATATTAAAGAATGATTTCCAGACAATCATCATCACTGGAGCTAGGACAAAGAGCAGAATCCAAAGAAAATAAGGAACCAGAAAAAGGTTAGAGGTTGTTTTCTTCATCTCTTTCCTCCTCAATGGCATTGATCAGCCCTGCTTCTTGCTCTTCGATTTCTACGTATTCTTCAATCCGAGCATCGAATTCTTCTTCGGTTTCATTGAGGCGCATGATATGGATATCCTCTGGCTCAAAGTCCAGACCGATTTCTTCTCCGACGATGGCCTTGCGAGTCGAGTGTATCATCCACTCATTGCCAAGCTCATCGTAGGCAATAATTTCATAATGAACCCCGCGGAAGAGCTGAGTATCTACTTTAACCTGCAGTTTTCCTTCTTCGGGCAGGGTAATTCTTAAATCCTCCGGACGAATCACCACTTCCACCGCTTCATTAGGCCTCATCCCTCCGTCAACTGCTTCAAAGCGCTTGCCATTGAACTCGACCAAGTAGTCTTCGATCATCTTACCAGGCAGGATATTAGATTCTCCGATAAAAGTTGCAACAAAGTGGTTAATCGGTTCATCATAGATATCTACCGGCGTTCCTGACTGGACAATTTCGCCTTCATTCATGACAAAAATCCAGTCACTCATAGCGAGTGCTTCTTCCTGATCGTGGGTCACAAAGACAAAAGTAATGCCCAGGCGCTGCTGCAGTTCCCGGAGCTCATATTGCATGTCCGTACGAAGCTTCAAATCCAGAGCAGAGAGGGGCTCATCCAATAGAACGACCCGCGGCTGATTAATGATGGCACGGGCAATGGCTACCCGCTGGCGTTGCCCACCTGAAAGTTTTCGAATAGAGCGGCGCTCGAAGCCTTCCAGCTGAACCATTTTCAGCACTTCAGCAACCCGCTCTTCAATTTCTTTTTTATCCACCTTCCGCAGACGCAAAGGAAAGGCCACATTCTCAAAGACATTCATATGCGGGAAAAGGGCATAGGACTGAAAAACGGTGTGAACATCACGTTTATTCGTGGGAATATCATTAATGCGGACACCATCCAAAAAGATGTCTCCTGTAGTCGCATCCAGTAGTCCTGCAATTATATTGAGGATGGTTGATTTCCCCGAGCCAGAAGCCCCTAAAAGCGTGTAAAATTTCCCTTCTTCTAATTCAAAGTTGATATCTTTGAGAACGATGGTATTATTGTCTTCAAAAACTTTTGAAACGTTTTTGAACTCAATGATTGGTTTTTTCAATTGACATAAATTCCTTCTTTTCCATGTATTAACAGATTTCCGGTTCTGTCAGACCACAAAGACCTCTCGAGGGCTACTATGGCCCTGCATACTTGCGATATCGATAGGCTTTCACCCCCTTTACTAAGATACACATGGATATTCGCTATTCCAAATACTTGGACAAACCTAGGAACTAGAAATCAGAAAGAACTAGTCTGACAAATTGCTTGTCGGACTATAAGGCTTCTCCAATGATTCTAACTTCACGTTCCAGAGTGACCCCAGAATGCTCTTTTACTGTTTTAATAACGTGGGCAATCAGATTTTCATAATCGCTAGCCGTACCATGATCGACATTAATCATAAAACCAGCATGTTTTTCTGAAACCTCCACCCCACCGATTCGACAGCCTTTTAAACCAGCCTCACTAATTAACTGACCGGCAAAATGCCCTAGCGGACGCTTGAAGACCGAACCGCAAGATGGGTATTCCAAAGGTTGCTTGAGCTCACGCAGATGGGTCAAGCGTTCCATTTCATGACGAATATTTCGATGGACACCAGGAGCCAAGGCAAACTTAGCTGAAATCACAACGTCACCTGTTTCCTGAACAAGTGAATGACGATAGCCGAATCGCATATCACGAGCATCTAGGGTCTTAATTTCCCCCTCCGGAGTCAAGACCTTACAAGAAACTAGCACATGACCGATTTCACCACCATAAGCGCCAGCATTCATAAAGACAGCGCCACCGACACTACCTGGAATACCACAGGCAAATTCAAAGCCTGTTAAGCTATGATGCAGAGCAATACGCGTTGTCTGAATCAGATTTGCCCCTGCTTCAGCCTCAATTGTGTAACCATCCACTGCCACATTGTTTAATTTGTCAAACATGATGACAAAGCCCCGAATACCGCCATCCCGTACAATAATATTGCTGGCATTCCCTAACACCAGCCAAGGGATGTTTTCACGATTGGCGAATTTGACAATTCTAGCCAGCTCATACCGATTGCGCGGAAAAACTAAGAAATCAGCCGCTCCTCCTACCTTTGTGTAGGTATATTGACTCAAAGGTTCATTGAAGCGGATGTCAATTCCTTCTAATTCAGCATTAAATTTTTCTAAGTTTTGCATGATTTACTCTCTTTTTTACAAAATACACTCTATTATATCAAAATTATATGATATTTACGATAATTTGAATAAAAAAGCTGATAAATATCCCGCTAGATGATTGCTAATCTTACTCCGCATCAAAGTAATTCTAAGGCTGAGAGGCTATAGAGACAGCAAATAGAAGAGTCTGGGACAAAAAGATTTCAATTTTTAAAAATCTTAATTATTAAGCCCTTCAAATCTATAATTAAATGCAAAAAGCGAACAAAGNTTACTCCACGAAGGACATCTTCTACAGCTGCGACATCTTCGATACCAAAGAAATCCCCATAAATCTTGATATCTTGGATTTTAGACTCGATAACATTGGCAAAAACTTCGACCTTTCCGCTAGGGAATTTTGTTCCACGACGGACGTTAAACTCAGGTGATTTACCGTAATTCCAGTCCCAAGTACCAAATTTAGTATCCTTGATACGATTGATTTCCGCCAATTCCTCTTCTGAGAAGACGTATTCAGTCATCTCTGGGTACTCTTTTTTCATATAAGCCAGGAGAAGATCCTTAAATTCTTCAACAGTGATTTTCTCTGGAAGCTCGTCCACAATATTGGTCACACGAGCGCGGACAGATTGAACTCCTTTGGATTCAAACTTATCCTTAGAAACCTTAAGAGCATTGGCCAGGACAGACAAATCCACATCAAAGAGCAGACAGCCATGATGCATGATACGGCCATTGATGTAGGCTTGGGCATTGCCACAGAATTTCTTGCCATCAATTTCCAAGTCATTGCGGCCAGTGAATTCAGCCTTTACACCAAGCTCTGCCAAGGTATTGATTACAGGCGTTGAGAAAGATTTGAAATCAAAGGCTTTATTCTCATCTTCTTTGGAAATAATCGTGTAGTTGAGGTTGTTAAGATCGTGGTAAACGGCTCCGCCACCACTGATACGGCGTACCACTTCAATACCGTGTTCCCGCACATAGTCGCGGTTGATTTCTTGGATGGTGTTTTGATGGCGCCCGACAATAATCGATGGCTTATTGATCCAGAGCAGGAAAATTTGATCCTCGTCAAGGAGATGCTTAAAAGCATACTCCTCGAGAGCGATATTAAAGGCAGTATCATTGCTGTTGTTAATGATATATTTCATTGACGAGACATCCTTTATTTTTTCTTAGGTGAGTGGATAGCCATTCCCAAAACATCCGCAAACGCTTCGTACATCACTTCTGAATAAGTTGGGTGTCCGTGGATGGTCTTGAGCATTTCTTCAACAGTGATTTCCATTTCGATGATGCTTGACGCTTCGTTGATCAATTCTGCAGCTGCAGGACCAATGATGTGAACTCCAAGGATTTCTCCGTATTTCTTATCAGCGATAACTTTAACAAAGCCTTGAGCCGCGTCAGATGCGATGGCACGGCCATTCGCTGCGAAGTTGAATTTACCGATGGCAACATCGTATTTCTCACGAGCTTGTTCTTCTGTCAAACCAACAGCCGCAACTTCTGGAAGTGTGTAGATAGCGGCTGGAGTCAAGTTGAGTTTCGCAACAACGTGGTTACCTTTAAGGGCATTCTCAGCCGCAACTTCACCCATACGGAAAGCTGCGTGGGCCAACATCTTGGTACCGTTGATATCGCCCGGTGCGTAAATACCTGGTACAGAAGTTTCCATGTACTCGTTGACTTTGATACGGCCACGATCCAATTCGAACTCAACATCGCCAATCCCTTCTAGGTCTGGCACACGTCCGATTGAAAGAAGAGCCTTACTTGCGACAATGTCCTCTTTTCCTTCAACCTTGATTCGAAGCTGACTGTTCTCTTCGATGATTTCTTGCAGTTTTGTACCAGTCAAGATTGTCATCCCCTTGCGTTCCAAGATGAGGCGAAGGTTCTTAGAAACTTCCGCATCCATAGCTGGTACGATACGATCCATCATTTCGACAACCGTTACTTTTGAACCGAAGGTCATGAAGGCTTGACCAAGCTCAATACCGACCACTCCGCCACCGATGATAACAAGGCTTTCTGGAACTTCATTCATTTCTAGGATATCATCGCTGGTCATAACCAGAGGTGATTCCATGCCAGGAACATTGATCTTGCTGACTTTTGAACCACCAGCCAAGATAATCTTCTTCGTCTCTAGCAGCTCGCTGCCGTTTACAAGAACATTCTTGTCTTTAGTAATGGTACCAACACCCTTATGAACATCTACGCCATAGCTGCGGAGAAGACCAGCAACACCTCCAACCAAAGTATTAACAACTTTAGACTTGGTTGCCAGAAGCTTGTCCATATCAACAGTAAAGTTAGGATTTTCGATGACGATACCGCGATTTGCTGCATGACCGATGCTTTCAATGATTTCAGCGTTATGAAGGTATGTCTTAGTTGGAATACATCCGCGGTTCAAGCACGTTCCACCGAGTTCTGATTTCTCAACAAGAGCAACCTTACCACCAAGTTGGGCTGCTTTAATCGCTGCCACATAACCAGCAGGACCTCCACCGATGACAACAATATCGTAAGCGTCATCGCTCTTACCATCATCATTTGAGGCACTTGCTGCAGGTGCAGGGCTAGCTGCTGGCGCTGCTGTGCCAGCTGTTGGGATGTTTTCTCCTTCTTCTCCGAGGTAACCGATAACTTCCGTTACAGGAACAGTTTCTCCGTCACCTTTTAGAATAGCAATCAGATAGCCATCTTCTTCTGCTTCTAATTCCATGCTGACCTTGTCAGTCATGATTTCAAGAAGGATTTCCCCTTCTTTGACAAATTCACCGACTTTTTTATTCCATTGGACAATTTGTCCTTCGGTCATATCCACGCCGGCTTTTGGCATAATTACTTCTAAAGCCATTTTTCTTTCCTTTTCTAATTAATTCTTCATTTGCTGAGCGCTTCTTTGCTTTTCAGACTAGCAAAGAAAATCTTATACCAACATTGAAATTGGGTCTTCAATCAGAGCTTTCAAGTCCTTCATGAACTTAGCTCCAGCCATTCCATCAACTACACGGTGGTCAATGGTCAAGCCCAAGCTCATAATTGGACGGATAACAATTTCGCCATTAACAACGACAGGTTTTTCAACCGTTGAGCTGACACCCAAAATAGCAGAGTTTGGTTGGTTGATGATTGGTCCAAAAGACTGTACACCAAACATTCCCAAGTTACTAATCGTGAAGGTTGAGTTTTGCAGTTCGCTCGGTGCCAACTTACCATCCAACGTACGTCCGATAACGTCTTTAAAGGCCACAACCAACTCTGACAAGCTCATTTTTTCTGCGTTGTAGACGACTGGCGTCATCAGACCATTCTCCATACCGACCGCCATTGAAAGGTTGACATAGTTGTGTGTGATAATGGTCTTGCCATCCTCTGTCAAGGTCGAATTGAGGTAAGGATGCTTCATCAATGTCTTGACAACAGCAAGAGAAAGCAGGTCTGTGACCGTTACTTTTTTTCCAGTAGCTTCCATGATTGGCTCTAGCACTTTTTTACGCAAGGCCAGCATTTCTGTCATATCGACATCGTAGTTGAGAGTGAAGGTTGGTGCCGTCAGGTAAGATTCTACCATCCGTTGAGCGATGACCTTCCGCATCGGTGTCATCGGAATCCGCTCAATTTCACCGTAAGGAGTGATGTTATCAGGAACTTCTTCCACTTTCTCGATTTGAGCAGGAGACTTAATCGTATCCGACTCAATATTTTCAGGCAGAAAGGCAAGGACGTCCTTTTTCATAATCTTGCCACGATGGCCAGTTCCTTGAATTTCTTGCCAAGCAATATTATGTTCCTTGGCAATTCGTTTTGCAAGCGGTGAAATACGGACCGCATGGGTATTTTGGTAAGTTTCCACGTCTTCTTTGTGGACACGACCGTTTGAGCCTGTACCAGTTACATCGTAAAGGTTAATCCCTAATTCATCTGCAAGTTTTCTGGCAGCAGGAGTCGCTCTAAGCTTTTCGTCAGTCATGACCTCTCCTATTCTAAGTGAGTTTATCCAATGCAGCTTCTGCATTGAAGTTTTCTTTTTTTATACGAGTTCAGTTTACATAAAAAACTTATATGAACTGAATATTTCCATTGTTTTTTATTATATCTTATTCTTTATGATAAGTCTTACGGATAGCCTCTTTGATAGATTCTACAGTCGGAATCATGGCATTTTCCAAGTTTTGTGCATACGGCATTGGCACATCTTCACCAGCGCAGCGACGGATTGGTGCATCCAGATAGTCGAATGCTTCAGATTCAGAAATAATCGCTGAAATTTCACCAATGAAACCGCTAGTTTTGTGAGCATCATTGACCAGCACGACCTTACCAGTCTTCTTAACTGAGTTAATGATAATGTCTTTATCAAGCGGCACGAGTGTACGTGGGTCAACCACTTCGACAGAGATGCCTTCTTCTGCTAATTCTTCCGCAGCTTGAACCACACGGCGAAGCATTTTTCCATAAGTAACAACTGTTACATCCGTTCCTTCGCGTTTGATTTCCCCAACTCCAAGTGGGATTGTGTAGTCTGGATCGACTGGCACTTCCCCTTTTTGGTTAAATTCAGACTTATATTCCAAGATAATCACTGGGTTGTTGTCTCGGATAGAAGCTTTGAGAAGGCCTTTCATATCGGCAGGCGTACCTGGGGCTACAACCTTCAATCCTGGAATGTGGGTAAACCAAGATTCCAAAGACTGAGAGTGCTGAGCCGCAGAGCCAACTCCATTACCAGCCGCACAACGAATGGTCATAGGAACTTGCCCTTTTCCTCCAAACATATAACGAGTTTTAGCGGCTTGGTTGACGATATTATCCATGGCAATCACGGCGAAGTCCATGAAGGTCATATCAACAATTGGGCGAAGACCTGTCATAGCTGCTCCTGCTGCCGCTCCAGAGATAGCAGCTTCAGAAATCGGACAGTCACGGACACGCTCTGGCCCGAACTCTTCCAGCATACCAACAGATGTTCCGAAATCTCCACCAAAGATTCCGACATCCTCTCCCATCAAGAGTACATTTTCATCGCGACGCATTTCCTCAGACATAGCGAGGATAATGGTGTCACGAAAAGACATAGTTTTAGTTTCCATTTTCTTTTTCTCCTCTCTTTAGTCTGCGTAAATATCTTCAAAGGCAGATTCAAGCGGCGGGAACGGGCTTTCTTCTGCAAACTTCACAGACGCTTCTACTGCTTCTTTTACTCCAGCTTGGATAGCTTCTAGCTCTTCCTCGCTTGCAATCTTGTTTTCCAGCAAGTATTTACGAAGATGTTCGATTGGATCTTTCTTTTTCCATTCGTCTACTTCTTCACGAGTACGGTATTTACCAGGGTCAGAAGATGAATGTCCCAACCAACGATAGGTCACACTCTCGATTAAGACAGGTCCTTTACCACTGCGAACATGCTCCACAGCCTTTTGAAAGCCTTCATAGACATCCAGAACATTATTGCCATCTTCAATGAACATACCTGGAATGCCATAAGCTGCGCTGCGCTCGTGGATGTGCTCTACATTGGTCATTTTCTTGATGTCCGCAGAGATTCCATAACCGTTGTTAATGCAGTAGAAAATCACTGGAAGGTTCCAGATAGAAGCCATGTTCACTGCTTCGTGGAAGACACCTTCGTTAGTCGCGCCATCCCCAAAGAAGCAAACGACAATTTTTCCAGTATCTTGCATTTGTTGACTGAGGGCTGCACCAACAGCGATTCCCATACCACCACCTACGATACCATTGGCACCAAGGTTACCAGCATCAAGGTCTGCAATGTGCATCGAACCACCTTTTCCTTTACAAGTACCAGTGTACTTACCAAGGATTTCAGCCATCATTCCGTTGAGGTCAATTCCTTTGGCGATAGCTTGTCCATGACCACGGTGGTTTGAAGTAATCAGATCATCTGGGTTGAGAGCCAGCATAGCTCCGACGTTAGCAGCTTCCTCTCCAACAGAAAAGTGAGTCATACCAGGAACTTTCCCCTTTTTCACTAACTGAGCAATTTTTAAGTCCATGCGACGGATTTTTTCCATCTTACGGAACATCTCTAGCAAAAGATTTTTATCTAAAGTTGACATATTTTTGCCTTTCTAAGCATCATTCTATAGACACATTTTATCCAAAGCTGTAAGCCCTGTCAAAATTTATGCTTAGAAAATTTCACAAAGAAAAACTGGTATATCGCATAGATACACCAGTTTCGGCGAAAAAAATAATATTTTCACAAACTTTAGGCTGCATTGATTACTTACAATAGCCCTATCATTTTTCTATTTCAATGACTTCGTCTGCCATTTCCTAAATTATCGGATTGTGAGTTGCTATGATAATCACTCGCTCCTCGCTTTTTAAAGAACCATTAAAATTGTAATAATTAACGACCAAACTCGAAGAGCGACTTGTTGAATCTTTTGCTTTATTCAGTCCTTGAGGCAATCTCCCCTGACCATATAACTCATATCGAATATTTTTATCGCTATTCTCATCAGAAACCTGCACCATACGACCGATGAGGGTCGTGTTTACCTCTGGGAGTTTATCCAATTCAGTTTTGACATTTTCATATTTGAAAGTTTCGCTGGCAGAAAAGACAAAGACTGAAGAATATAAATCATAAGTTAAACATTGGTTTGTAATTGAAAACACCCACAAAAAGAAAATCAACAGCATAACATTGGAAAAAACAAGAAAAATTTGCTTCATAATTTCCCTCTTTTCTAGCAGACAAAAAGAGGTGGCTGACCGCCACCTCCATACATTCATGAATCTTACTCTAAAATAATGCAATAGATTTCAAAGTATCTCTCGTATTCTAACTCTATTAGACACTATATGTATATGCTAAACAAATGATTGCTGTGCCTGACGTTTTGCATGGTGTCGAAAACTATTGTGCGGCATCGTCCACTTTCTTCCCAAAATCTACCACCATTTGATCAAGCTCCTCGCGGCTTGGAGTCGTCAGCATATAGAGAACATCGCCCTGAAGCTCTGCGAAAGCTGCTGGCATATCTTTTTTGACTTTAAAGTTATCCCGATATTTTTCAAGCAAGTCTGCCTCTGAATAAGCATAATGTGAGGTCGAACGGCGAGCGGTTGCCAAGCAGAATAATGGCTCCATGTGTGACTCAGGAAATGGCTCACCTGCCACAATAGCAGCATAACCCTTATAAAGATCGATTGAATGAGCGTAATTATAAACATCGATTGTAAAACCACCGGCCGGTCGATTATTGTATTCTAGGGCGATATAATCACCATCTTGACGGAAAAATTCTATGTGGAAAAAGCGCTCTTTCATGCCAAACGTTTTGACAATCGCTTCCCCATATTCACGAAGTTTTGGATCCATATCCTTGAGGATGTAATAGGAATTATCTGCTTTATAGAGCATCAAATCAAGCGGTGTGTGCGCATAGTCAAAGGTTGTCGAAAAGACAATATTTCCATTAGAATCAATCAGTCCATCAAAAGTACAGATCTCACTTGAAGTCACAAATTTTTCAAAGAAATAAACTGTTTCCTGATCCCATTCTGCCTTGAAACGATCAACATCTGCTCCTGTTTCAAGCTTGAAAGTGGCTGCTGCTCCAACACCATTGTCTGGCTTGGCAATCAGGGGAAGACCGATTTTATTGACAGCCAAATCCACACCGGACAGAGTTTTAACAACCTGACCTGGAACAACTGGCACACCAGCCTTTTTGAAGAATTTCTTCATTTCAGACTTAAACTTGGTCTTTTTCAGATCTTTTGGTTTGGCTCCGAAAATATTAAATTGCTCTCGCAACTGGGCATCCTGCTCCAGCCAGTATTCATTGTGGGACTCGATGCGGTCAATCGGACCATGTTTGTAGAAAAGGAAGGCAACTGCACGTTTGACTTCATCCAGATTTTCTAAATTTTCAACACGGAAATACTCAGTTAAAGCATCTTTCAACGGCTGATCTAGTTGGTCATAAGGCTCCTGACCGATACCAAGTACTGTAATGCCCTTGTTGGCCAGCTCAATTGTAAACTGCTGAAAATTTTGCGGATAGTAAGGGGAGATAACGATATAATTCATAGTAAGACTTCCTTTCTACTTGACATTTTAAAGACTTAACTGACTTAGGAAATAAGGCATCTGCTTGCGCCACCAAATCCAATCATGGGCCACATCATGCCCCCACTCAGAGAACCAAGCTGGAATATTTTTGTGCTCAAAAGCTTCTTTTAGGGTATAGAAGGATGGCAGGCCATCTTGTTCCCAATCACCCAGGCCAGTACAAATAATGATATCTGCTTGACGGTAACGGTCGATGAACCAACCGTCGTTTTGGTTCCAGATATAGTCAGCTGGCGAGTTTTGATAAATGGCTTCGTCGTTCAAATTGTCACCGACAAAAAAGCGAGCGTCGTAAACTCCGCTAAGGGCAATCACTTTATTGAAAACATCCGGATGCTGGAGGAAGAAATTAACAGCGTGATAAGCTCCCATAGAACAGCCGGTCGTCATCATCGGGTCAAACCAGCCAGTCTTGTGCTTGATAAATGGAATAGCCTCTTCAATGACATAACGCTCATAAGCACGGTGCATCTCAGCACGATCGTGGGGATGCTTCCAGTCCGCCAGCCAGCTTTCGCTATCCACGCTGCTCAAAGTGAAAAACTGAACCTTCCCTGTCTCGATGAACCAAGAGCAGGCTTCAATCATGCCAAAATCAGCATATTCATTGTGAGTGCCACCTGACGAAGCAAAGACCACTACTGGAATACCAGCATGACCATAACGATTGATATACATTTCTCGGCCTAGATTTCCACTCCAATGACTTAAAAATTCTACATGCATTTGTTTTCTCCTTTTAGCTTCTTTTCCTACCACTTTTCACTGATAAAGCGGAAACAGTCGGGTAGATTCTCTGCCCAGTCTACTTCATTGTGAATCGCTCCGGACTGGATTTTGATGTGCAGATTATCCAGCTCCACACCAGCAGCAATCAGCTGACGATAATAACTGAGCGAAGAATCGATATAGGCTTGTTTGATATTACCTGCCATGAGGGTCTTGTCCGTATCATCAGCTTCCTCCGTTCCAACATAGATGAAAATCCGCTGGTCAGGTTGTAGCTTCTGACGCTCTATATAACGGTCAAAGGCTTCCTGATGGAGCCAGTTAGCTGATGAAAAAACACCCAGACAGCCGACTTGGTCTTGATACTCAATGCCTATAAACTGAGTGATATTGCCCCCCAATGAGGAACCAATCATAGCTGTATGCTGGCGATCAGCCTTCGTCCGATAGTTTTCGTCAATAAAAGGTTTGACGACATCCATAACGAACTCTGCATACTCTGTTCCCTTGCCGCCGAACTGAATACCAGGAATATTGGACTCTTGAAACTTCCAGGCTGAGTATTCATTCATTCGTCTCGGACCGTCGTTATCAATGGCTACGACTATCATTTTTTCAATATCGGGATTGCGCTTGATTGTCGGAATCACTTTCCAAGAATGGCCACTGAAAGACTCCTTGCTATAAAGGACATTTTGGCCATCGTGAAAATAAACGACAGGATAGGTCTTTTCAGTATCTTGTTCATAGTTTTTCGGAAGCAGCACTCGCACGCGCCGCTTTTGTTTGGTGTAAGGAACCACCAACTCATGGGTTTTCATATCAAGGTAGAAATAGGATTTATTCATTTTCAGAAAACTTTCTATTTTCAAAAATTTTATTTATTATATCATAAAATTAGTAAAAAAGTTAGGCGTTTCCTAACTTTTTTGAGATTTTCGGTAAAATTCTGCTCTATTTATCTAAATAGGCCTCTAAATCTGCCAATGCCCGCTCAGCAATCTTCTCATAACGCTCTTTCTTATCACGAATCCGAGGACCATCTAGCTCTTTGATAATGCCAAAATTGACATTCATCGGCTGAAAATGCTTGCTATCAGCATGAGTGATATAATGCGGCAAACTACCGATGGCTGTCGTTTCTGGAAAGATAAGCGCTTCTTCTCCCTTGAAGAGTCGAGCCGCATTGATCCCAGCGACCAAACCGGAAGCCGCAGACTCAACATAGCCTTCAACGCCCGTCATCTGACCAGCAAAGAAAAGATTGGGCTGTTTCTTTAAGCGGAAAGTCTGCTCCAGCAGATTTGGAGAGTCCATGTAGGAGTTTCGATGCATAACACCGTAGCGAACAAATTCTGCATTCTCAAGACCAGGAATCATCTGAAAGACACGCTTTTGCTCACCCCACTTGAGATGAGTTTGGAATCCGACAATGTTGTAAAGACTGCCTGCGGCATTATCCTGACGAAGCTGCACCACAGCGTATGGGGTCTTAAAGTCTCCGTCACGAGGCCCTTGGTAGTCATCTGGATATTCTAAACCAACCGGCTTCATCGGTCCATAAAGCATGGTTTTAATGCCCCGCTTAGCCATAACTTCAATAGGCATACAGCCTTCAAAGTATTTTTCTTTTTCAAAGGAATTGAGCGGTGCTTCCTCCGCATTGACCAAAGCATCATGGAAATCCATAAATTCTTGCTTGGTCATGGGCGCGTTTAGATAGGCTGCTTCCCCCTTGTCATAGCGGGATTTGAGATAGACCTTGGTCATATCAATGGTATTGACATCAATGATTGGTGCTGCCGCATCGTAGAAATAAAAGCCGTCGCCCCCATTGAGCGCGTGTATTTTTTCTGCTAAAGCATCGCTAGTCAAGGGCCCTGTCGCAATGACTGTGATGGCATCTTCTGGAATTTCAGTGATTTCCTCACGAATGACTTCAATCAATGGATGATTGGTCACTTGCTCCGTTACCATCTGAGAAAAACCTTCTCTATCAACCGCTAGAGCACCACCTGCTAGCACTCGAGTCGCTTCTGCAGCTCTTAAAATGACCGAGTCCAACCGCCGCATTTCTTCCTTGAGCAGTCCAACTGCATTGGTCAGCGCATCTCCTCGCAGGGAGTTAGAGCAGACCAGTTCGGCAAAGTCTGCAGTTTTGTGCTGAGGAGTCGACTTGACACCCCGCATTTCATAGAGTTTGACTGGGATTCCGCGCTTGGCAATCTGGTAAGCTGCTTCACTGCCAGCAAGACCAGCTCCGATAACATTGATATAGGATGATGACATGATACTCTCCCTTGGATATTTCTAGATTTTCACTCTGACCATTATAACAAAAAGCTAGTAAAAAAGACAGACAGGAGAAGTCCCATCTGTCCATCATTTTGCCATTTTTTCCAAGTAAGCAATCTTAGCAAAATCCTTATGATTGTTATTATCATTTCGGTAAGAATCTTGAGAAGAGGCACGGTAGATAGCTAAAAACTGCTCTGCAGTTGGCAGTAGAAACAGAACACCTTCTACTTCTCTTCTAGTCAGCTCCGCTATTGGCACACCTGAAAATGCCTCCAAGGTTTCCATGACCCCAAATTCAACAGACAAGTCTTCTTTTTGAAATTCATGCTCATGCAGGTCAACTAAACGATAGCCTAGCCGCTCCATCATGGGCTCAATCCTGTCCATATCGTAAATACGTTCTTCGTCTGGTACTTCCCAGCCACGCTCATCACCGTGAACGTGAATGTCGATATCACGCGCCTTCCAGTCCTGACCAGAAACCTGCTCCAGTCCCAGAGATCCCATCAGCAATGGAATAATTCCCATCTTGTTCAGTTGAGACGCGATTTTAAGAAACTCTGCAAATTTATCCATCATAGCCTGTTCCTTATTTTTAAAAATAGATTGAACAATACAACTTATTTCACTTTTTCTTCTTGATAGTCGCCATTGCTGCAGACCACTTGCTTGCCGCCCCCACGAACTTTTTTTTCAACTAGATAGTGGTCGCATTTTGGACAGTTGCGCCCAACGGGCTTGTCCCAAGACGTGAAATCACAGTCTGGATAACGATCACAGCCATAGAAAATGCGATTCCGCTTAGTCTTACGCTCAATAACTTGACCTTTCTGGCATTGCGGGCAGGTCACGCCGATTTCCTTGACGATAGCCTGAGTGTGACGACAGTCTGGGAAATTGCTGCAGGCATAGAACTTGCCAAATCTCCCCAACTTGATGACCATCGGACTACCACAGACCTCACAGTCAAAACCAGCTGGTTCATCCTTGATTTGGATTTTCTCCATCTCGGATTCAGCTTTTGCTACTTCCTTTTCAAAAGGTTTGTAAAACTCATCAATAACCTTTTGCCACTGCTCTTTTCCGACTTCTACATCATCCAGTTTTGCTTCCATTTTGGCTGTAAATTGCACATTCACGATACCTGGGAAGAATTCAACAATCAGTGAATTGACTATTTCGCCTAATTCCGTTGGCTCAAAGCGCTTGGAAACCAGCTTAACATAGTAGCGTTTCTGAATGGTCTCAATGGTCGGTGCATAAGTAGACGGCCGACCAACGCCATTTTCTTCCAAGGTCTTGATGAGAGTTGCTTCTGAATAGCGAGCAGGCGGCTGAGTAAAGTGCTGTTCTGGATTGGTATTGACACGTTTGACTGTGTCCCCCTCTTCCATGTCTGGCAGCATTTTATTTTTGTCAGAGTCGTTGTAAATAGCCAGATAACCATCAAACTTGACCTGACTGCCATTAGCTGCAAATTGGACACCATTTTGCCCCAGCTTGACATTCATAGTATCAAAGACTGCTGCAGTCATTTGGCTGGCAACAAAGCGGTTCCAAATCAGCGTATAGAGCTTAAGCTGATCCTTATCCAGATACTTTGCGATGCTTTCTGGTGTGTTGAAAACACTGGAAGGACGAATGGCCTCATGGGCATCTTGAGCGCCAGAAGCGTTCTTGGCCTTGCTACCATGTTTGGAATATTTGGCGCCAAATTTATCCGTTATAAAGCTTGCTGCTTCATTTTGCGCTACTGGACTAATACGAGTCGAGTCGGTACGCATATACGTAATCAGACCTTGTACGCCAGAACCGATATTGATCCCCTTATAGAGCTGCTGGGCCACCATCATGGTCTTACGAGTCCGAAAATTAATCTTATTAGCAGCATCTTGCTGCATGGAGGACGTCGTGTAAGGCAGGGGAGCATTGCGTCGACGCTCTTTCTTTTCGACACTGTCGACTGTAAAGTCATCACCTTTGAGATGAGATAGGACTTCTTTGACCTCATCGTTATTAGTCAGCTTCATCTTTTTACCATTCATACCGTAAAAGCTGGCTTGAAATTGACGAGTTCCTTTCTTGAAGGTTCCGTCAATCGTCCAGTATTCTTCTGGTTTGAAGGCGTTGATTTCATTTTCCCGGTCGATAATCAGCTTGAGAGCGACAGACTGCACCCGCCCGGCCGACAAGCCTTTTTTGACCTTCTTCCAGAGAATGGGAGAAATGGAATAACCAACCAAACGGTCCAGAACTTGGCGAGCCTGCTGCGCATCAACCAAATCCATATCAATCTGGCGCGGCTCTTTAAAAGCGTTCTTGACTGCATCTTTGGTGATTTCATTAAAGACGACGCGGTTTTTCTCTTTCTCATCCAGATTAAGAATGTGAGCCAAATGCCAAGAAATAGCTTCTCCTTCGCGGTCCGGGTCACTTGCCAGAAAGACTTGCTTAGCTTTCTTTGCTTCTTTTTTTAAGTCATTAATCAAAGGACCTTTGCCACGGATATTGATGTATTGCGGCTCATAGTTATTCTCAAAATCAATGGACATAGTAGACTTTTTCAGGTCTCGAATATGTCCCACACTGGCTAGAACCTTATAGTTTCGTCCCAGATATTTTTCTATTGTTTTTGCCTTAGCAGGCGACTCTACGATGACAAGATTTTTCTTGGTCGTAGATTTTTTCTTTGTTTTTGTTACCAATTTAGACACCTTCTATCAGAAATAAAATCTCATAGAGTGTAAACTATTTTTTGATAGATGTCAACTACTAACTTTTCTTATAGGAAAACTTGTTTTAAAAATCAAACTCAGAAAGGACGTCAGAGCCTGATGTGATGCACTTTGCGCCCTCTTGAATCAAATGATGGCAACCGTCAGATTTTCCATCCAAAATTGATCCCGGAATTGCAAAAACATCCCGCCCTTCTTCCATTGCCCGCTCGCAGGTAATGAGACTGCCCGACCGCATTTTGGCTTCCGCCACAATGACGCCTCGGCAGAGACCGGCTATAATGCGATTCCGCTCTGGAAAATGAAATTTTAAAGGCTGTTCACCTGGACCATACTCCGTCAGCAATAGATGATTCTTACCAATATAAGCCTGTAATTTTTTATTGGCCTTGGGATAAAAAACATCCAAGCCCGTCCCAATAACAGCGATTGTCTGCCCCCCGTTTTGCAGGGCAGCCATGTGAGCTACGGTATCAATCCCACGAGCCAGTCCGCTGACGATGACCAGTTCGTTATTAAGCTCTTTGACAATCTTTTGAACCGAAGCATTGCCTTGCTTACTGCTATCTCGGCTGCCAACGACTGCAGCCTTAGGCAGCTCTAGCAGGTCTAGATTTCCCTGATAAAAGAGAAGAGTCGGAGCATCATAAATCTCGCATAAATCCCAAGGGTAAACATCGTCCAAGATAGAAAAGGATGGAAATCGGTCAAACTCTTCCTTCAAAGCTTGCAGATCGAGCCGCTTGTACTTTTCCATAAAGAGAGCAGGATTGCGGCATTCAGACACGACAGCCTTGTCTCGCAAAGAAAGCTCACTCTCTCTAGTCTCGGCATATCTCAAAACATTTAAGACCTGATGATTGGTCAAACCAGCTTTTTTCATTTTATAAATTTCAAAATTATTCATTTTTTCACCTCACTTTATTATTCGTAAAAGAAATAAAAAAGAGCTGAAAGACAGCTCAATTTTGAAAATCTTAGATTATAGTCTGTGATTACCCAAGCTGATTCAACAATGCCTGATAGATCCCAACTGTCTGGCATAAAGGTCTTGGTGACGGAGTTGATTTCCCTTTTGTTTGAGTGCAAGACCAACTTGATAAAAATACCACCAAGGTCCGTAGCTAGAAAATCGCTCTTCTTAGGCCTTTTCTTCCTTATGAATAGGAATTTCCTTAATCATCCGTGCTGGGTTGCCACCTAAGACCACATTATCACCAAAAGACTTGGTCACAACAGCTCCTGCTCCGACCACGACATTATCACCCAGCGTCACTCCTGGCAAGATCGTTACACCGCCGCCCGCCCAGAAGTTGTCACCAATCTTAATGGGCGCTCCGTATTCAACACCTGAATTTCTCTCTACTGGATCGAGCGGATGCAATGGCGTCAGCAGCTGGCAATTGGGACCCAGCATGGCATTTTTTCCGATGGTAATGGGACAAACATCTAGCATGGTCAGGTTCCAGTTAGAATAAAAATTTTCTCCAAGGTGGATGTTAACCCCATAATCACAGACCAAATCAGGCTTCATAGCTAGATTCTCCCCTGTGCTACCAAACCACTCCTTGATGATAGCGCTGCGTTTCTCACTATCTCGTTCTTGATTAAAGCGATACTGAAAATCTCTCGACCGAGCAGCTAATTCTCTCAATTCAGCATCCTGAGGGCTGTAATACTCCCCTGCAATCATTTTCTCATATTCACTGCTCATGCTTATCTCCTTTTCATGCGTGACAGATGGATGGTCAGATAGAGCTGCTCATCATCTGAAGTGTGATAATTGCGCGTTCGACGCAGATAATCACTAATCTTTTTGGTTGTTTCAAACGCTAAAGGATACTTGATTTTCAGCATATCAAACATATCATTATCTGGCAAATCTCGATGGCCTTCATTGGCCAAAACCCTCTGGCAGAAGAATTTGAGGTGGGTCATGAAGCGTTCGACGTAAATATCATGATCTTCTAAAGAGGTCTCCAGACTGTATTTGACAATGGTCAGGATTTCCTCCATGAGCTGAGTCAATTCTCTCGCAGCAGCTGTACCAGTCCCTAACTCCGCATTAACAAGGGTCAGGGCTATAAAAGCCGCCTCATCATCCGGCAGGTCCTTGCTCAGATAATCGCTCAAGAGCCGATTTGCAAACTTTCCGACCTCATATTCTTTTGGAAAGAACCGCTTGATATCCCAGAGCAGAAAATTTTTCATGTAAAGATCGTCCTGCAGACGCAGGGTAACACCGTAGATATGGTCCGCCACAGCTAAAAAAGCACTGTCCTTCAGCTTACTCTCCAGATGATTATGGGCAAAAGTGATAATCTGATCGGCCATTTCCATGATTTCAGCTGGCAGATCCATGAGGAGTTCTCTTTCCTGCTCAGAAGAAACATAGCGTTTTTCGATTAGGTCGGTTGGAATCTCGTCTCCTACCTTGCGACCAAAAGCCAAGCCGCACCCCATTAAAATCACTTCCTGTCCTTCAGCTTCAGAAAGGACGACATTGTTGTTCAGTATTTTAGTAATAATCATCTTTTACCTCTCAGGGCTTTTTATTATGGACTTATCATGGATTTCACCGGTTCAAAACTTCTGCGATGAATCGGTGTGACACCGTATTTTTCCAGTCCTTCCAGATGCAATTTGGTGCCATAACCAGCATTCTGGGCAAAGTCATAGCCTGGATAAACCTGATCAAAATCTGTCATCATCTTGTCCCTCGTTACCTTGGCCACGATGGAAGCCGCAGCGATGGACAAGGAATTAGCATCACCCTTGATGATGGACTGCTGAGGAAAGGGCAAGTCTAACTTCATCGCGTCAATCAAAAGGCAATCCGGCTTTATCTTGAGCTGGGCTACAGCTTCTACCATGGCTAGCTTGGTTGCTTCATAGATATTGACTCGGTCAATCGTTTGATTGTCCATAATCCCCAAGCCAACGGCTAAGGCTTGATCTAGCACCGCTTGATAAATTTCATGATGCCTTTTCTTGGGAATCTTCTTACTGTCATTCAGACCTTTGATTTTACAGTCAGGAGGCAGAATGACTGCTGCTGCAACCACTGGACCCGCTAAAGGACCTCGTCCGACTTCATCAATGCCAGCCAGGACTTGAAATCCCTGACTGTACAGTTCTTTTTCATAACGCAGCATAAACTCCAGACGCAGGTCTTCATCTAGCTCTGCTTGGATT
Organism: Streptococcus sinensis; assembly: GCF_000767835.1. Lineage (GTDB taxonomy): Bacteria > Bacillota > Bacilli > Lactobacillales > Streptococcaceae > Streptococcus > Streptococcus sinensis. Next base: position 35,743 of record NZ_JPEN01000028.1, read on the forward strand.
TCTTTTTGGCGCTTGAGTAGCAGTTTTTGAACACCGCTCCGCTCATCCTGCTTTAAAGCCTGAAAAAGTGGATCCTGCAAGTCAGAAACTTGAGCTAGCTGCTCTTGGATTTCCTTAATCGTGGGCATCCAATTCCTCCAGACCATCCAGTGTATAACGACCTAAGCGCCCATCACGCACTTCCTTGACAAAGAGGCTGTAAAAGCGATCGTAGTCCTCTCTGAAGCCCAATTTCTGGGTCATATCCATAATCATGTCTGGCGCTTCCAGCTCTAAATCCAGCTGCTTAAAGCGCTCCTGCAGTGCCTTAGGATAATGCTCTTTGAAATAATTGAGTCCGAAAATCGTGACCTCATCCATTGGTAGCAAATTGTCCTTGATAGCACCCGTCAAAGCGAGTTTCAAAGCCACCATTTCATCTTCAAATTTTGGCCAAAGAATCCCCGGTGTGTCTAGAATTTCCAAATCCTTATTGGACTTGAGCCACTGCTGACCTTTGGTGACCCCTGGTTTATTGCCGACTATCGCAATTTTCTTACCAGCTAGCCGGTTCATCAGCGTGGACTTTCCAGCATTGGGAATCCCGATAATCATAGTTCGCAGGGTTTCAATTTGAATTCCTCTTTCCCGCTGGCGAACTAGCTTATCAGCCATCAATTTCTTAGCTGCTTCGGTTACTTTTTTGACTGCAGATTGCTCCTTAGAGTTAATAGCCAAGGTTTTGATTCCCTGACCTTCAAAATAAGCCTGCCATTCCTTGGTTAAGGTCGGATCTGCCAGGTCAGCCTTGTTTAAAATCAATAACTTGGGCTTGTCCCCAACAATTTTAGTCAGCATAGGATTTTGACTGGATAAAGGCAGCCTCGCATCCACCAAAATCGTCACAAAATCTACAAATTTAATATTTTCTTGAACCTGTCTCCGAGCCTTGGACATGTGGCCTGGAAACCATTGAATCGTTGCCATAATATTTCTCCTATTGAGTCTAATTTCTCATTGAAAAAAGCCATTAAAAGGGCTCTGTTTACGTTTATTATAGCAGAAAAGACCAAAAATGTCGCAAGGCAATGCTGAAATCATGAGAAACTTTGACAGGCTTCGCCATTAAAGAAGCGCTCAAGTATTTCGTAGCCCTGCCCGAAAATATTAGCTGCGTATTTATGGATAACCATAGTCCTGATAATGGCACAGCCATTGATATTACCCTAAAGCTTTCTGAGCGGAAGGCTGGTGTCCTAAGCTTTTGCAGCTTTGTTTTTTCAGCTCTCGTCATCTTTGAATACATCTATAATTTCTTTGATAAGAAAAAACAACATGATTCCATAATTGTTGGAGTCATGTTATTTTTGTATAAACGCTTTAATTTACCTGTACAAATTGCCAAAAAGTCTCAATAGCATCAGAAACTTAACCAAGCATAGTCCTCAACTGAAAATATTAGCTCATTTCCTGCTGGGACTCTCTTTCCAGATTCACCCTAACATCCGCTTTGGAGCAACGCTTGTATGCCCTCTTTCCCAAGAACGCTTGAATAGTCGCCTTGAGACAGGTAGACCAGATCAGTCCAGTGCAATCAGCTCTTCTGGATTAAAGTAAAATTGACCATTAAGCGGATAATTGCTGGTGCCGTTGGACAGATGGATTGTGTCATCGATCCCCTCTTAGTTGCTAGCTGTGACATGATAGAGTGACATTATTTCTCCTTTGCATTCAGCTTCTCTCAAGATTAGCTGTATAAGATCGCCTTCCCAACTCGTACACAGACAAATGCCGATATTGGACTTAAAATCTATCTCTAAATCGCCTCTGTAGTGAAACTGCGGCTTTCCAGTACCTTCAGCATGGCATCAGCTGTATCCAAGGCTGTAAAGAGTGGAACTCCGTGCTCAATAGCTGAGCGGCGGATAATTTGACCATGCTTGTCAGCTGTGCGCTTGGTCCCAACCGTATTAATAATAGCCTGAACCTTGCCCTTGCGGATATAGGCTGGGATGTCCTTGTCATCATCACTGCCGATTTTTTCTACAAGTCGGACGTGTAGAGCATGATTTTCAAAATAAGAGGCTGTTCCCTTGGTTGCCCAGATACTATAGCCGATATTGGCAAAGCGCTGAGCCAGCTGCAGGGCTTCTTCCTTACTATCATCTGCGATAGTAAAGACAATATTGCCGAAGTTTGGCAGATGAAGATAGGAAGCCTCAAAAGCCTTGTAGAGAGCTTTTTCCAGGGTGCGGTCACTGCCCATGACTTCACCAGTAGACTTCATTTCAGGTCCCAAGAGACTATCGACCTTAGCCAGCTTGGTAAAGGAGAAAACCGGAGCCTTGATATGAATCATGGAACTTTCTGGATGGAGGCCATCTTCATAGCCCAGCTCTGCCAAGGTTTCCCCAAGGATCAAACGAGTCGCTACTTGCGCCATCGGAATATCGGTCACCTTGGACAAGAAAGGAACAGTCCGGCTGGCCCGTGGATTGACCTCAATGACATAGACCTGCTCATCTTTGATGACGAACTGAATATTCATCATGCCGATACAGTTCAGTCCCAGAGCCAAACGCTTGGTGTAGTCTGCAATAGTATCCTTGACTTTCTGTGACAGGGTTTGAGGAGGATAGGCAGCCATGGAATCCCCTGAATGAACCCCAGCCCGCTCGATATGCTCCATAATCCCAGGAATCAAGACCTGACGGCCGTCAGAAATGGCGTCCACTTCACACTCGTCACCGACAATGTAAGAATCCACCAAAACCGGATGGTCTGGACTGGCCTTAACCGCTGTCCGCATATAAGAGCGTAGATCCGCTTCGTTTTCTACGATTTCCATGGCACGGCCACCCAAGACATAGGAAGGTCGCACCAGAACGGGGAATCCAATTTTACGAGCAGCCTCTACTGCTTCCTCTTCATTAGTGGCCGTCTGACCCGGCGGCTGCGGAATATCCAGCTCCTTCAGAGCTTGCTCAAAGAGATCCCGATCCTCAGCCCGATCCAAGTCCGCCACCTGAGTCCCCAGAATCCTAACGCCAGCCTTAAACAGAGGCTCTGCCAGATTGATGGCTGTTTGACCGCCAAACTGAACAATAACCCCCTTAGGTTGCTCCAGATCAATGACATTCATAACATCTTCGAAGGTCAGCGGCTCAAAATAGAGCTTGTCAGAGACAGAAAAGTCAGTCGATACAGTCTCTGGATTGCTGTTCATAATAATCGCTTCGTAGCCAGCTGCCTGAATAGCCTTTACAGAATGAACAGTCGCATAGTCAAATTCGACTCCCTGCCCGATTCGGATAGGACCAGAGCCCAGCACTAGAACTGATTCCTTGCTGGATTTGACAGATTCATTCTCAAAGCCATAGGTAGAGTAGAAATAAGGCGTAGCAGACTCGAACTCAGCAGCACAGGTATCGACCATCTTGTAAACCGGCACAATCTTCTGCTCCTGTCGGATGCGACGCACCTGCTCGGCTGTCATGTCCCACAAGGCAGCAATCTTAGTATCCGCAAAGCCATTTTGCTTGGCCTTCTTGAGCACATAACTATCTCCGATATGACTAAGCAGTTCCTGCTCGATTTCGTAAATGTGGAGTAGCTTATCCAGGAAAAAGACATCAATCTTGGTCAGCTCGGCAATTTCATCTGGACTGTAACCACGGCGAATAGCCTCTGAGATGTAGAAAATCCGGTCGTCTTGCGCCTTGACAATCTTCCTCATCAGCTCATCATCGCTTACTTGTCTGAGAGCAGGCAGCTCATTGTGGTCCGCACCAACTTCAAGAGAACGGCAGGCCTTGAGCAGACTCTCCTCGATATTGCGGCCGATAGCCATGACTTCGCCTGTCGCCTTCATCTGGGTTCCCAGACGGCGCTCACCCTGCTCAAATTTATCAAATGGAAAGCGTGGAATTTTAGCGACCACATAGTCCAGAGCCGGCTCAAACATAGCATAGGTAGAGCCTGTCACTGGATTGATGATTTCATCCAATGTAAGCCCGACTGCGATTTTAGCCGCCAGCTTGGCAATCGGATAGCCAGTTGCCTTAGAGGCTAAAGCTGATGAGCGAGAAACCCGCGGATTTACCTCGATGACATAGTATTTGAAACTATGCGGATCCAGAGCCAGCTGCACATTACAGCCGCCCTCAATCTTCAGCGCACGAATAATCTTGAGACTGGCATCCCGCAGCATCTGGTATTCATAGTCTGAGATAGTCTGACTAGGTGCAAAGACGATAGAATCCCCTGTATGGATGCCGACTGGGTCAAAGTTTTCCATATTACATACGACCAGCGCATTGTCGGCGCCATCCCGCATGACTTCGTATTCGATTTCCTTAAACCCTGCTATAGAGCGCTCGATTAGACACTGAGTAACCGGAGAGAGTTTGAGGCCATTTTCTGCGATTTCCTGCAGCTCTTCCTTATTGCTACAGATACCGCCGCCAGTTCCTCCCAGTGTAAATGCCGGACGGACAATGACTGGATAACCGATATCAGCCGCAAATTCCAGCGCTTCATCAACTGTATTGACAATTTCTGACTCAGGGATGGGCTGACCTAGCTCTTCCATCAGCTGCTTGAAAAGGTCTCGGTCTTCTGCTTGGTCAATGGCCGATAACTTGGTCCCTAAGAGCTCCACACCCAACTCTTCTAGGAGCCCTGACTTGGATAATTCCATGGCCATATTGAGTCCAGTCTGACCACCCAGAGTAGGCAGAAGAGCATCTGGCCGCTCCTTGCGCAGAATCCGCGCAACAAACTCCAGCGTGATAGGCTCGATATAAACCCGATCCGCAATTTCCTTGTCCGTCATGATGGTCGCCGGGTTGGAATTAACCAAGACGACACTGTAGCCCTCTTCTTTCAAGGACAGGCATGCCTGAGTCCCTGCATAGTCAAACTCCGCAGCCTGACCAATGACAATCGGACCAGAACCAATGACCATAATTTTCTGAATATCTTTACGTTTTGGCATCTTTTACCTCGTTTTCTATTGTCTATGTCCCTGCATAAACTTAAATATACTGGCAAGCAAATTTGAATATAAATCTCCTAGCGCTGGGTTAGGAATCCTTTGAATGAATCTCTTGGAAAGTATCCATCATCTCCATAAATTCATCAAAGAGATAGCTGGCATCATGAGGGCCAGGTGCAGCATCAGGGTGAAATTGAACAGAGAAGGCCGGGTAATATCTGTGGCGCACTCCTTCAACGGATTTATCATTGATTTCTTCATGGGTCACAATTAAGCATGCCGGTAAATCCTCACGGCTAACTGCATAACCGTGATTTTGACTAGTAAAGTCAACTCGGCCTGTCGCAATCTCACGTACCGCATGATTGAAGCCACGATGACCGAACTTCATCTTATGCGTCCTAGCACCATTGGCCATTGAGAAGAGCTGATGCCCCATACAGATACCAAAAATCGGAATCTTGCCCTGAACTCCCCGAATCATCTCCAGAGCCTCTGGCACATCCTCTGGATTGCCTGGACCATTAGACAGCATGACTCCGTCGGGATTGAGCTGCAAAATTTCCTCGGCGCTGGTATCATAAGGTACCACTGTCACACTGCAGTTGCGCTTGGCTAGCTCTCGCAAAATAGAGTGTTTGAGACCAAAGTCCACCAATACCACGCTGCGGCCAGTTCCCGGAGCGGGGTAGGCTTGCTTAGCAGACACCTGCTTGATATTATCCGTTGGTAGGACTGTTGCCTGCAGCTGATCCTGGATGTGCTCAATCGTATCCTCTGCATTGGCAAGTGTCGCCTTCATGGTTCCGTGTTGGCGGATAACCTTTGTCAGTGCCCTTGTATCAATTCCTGAAATTCCTGGAATATCCTTCATTTTGAGAAACTCATCCAAAGACATTTGATTTCGCCAATTGCTTGCGCGGCGGGCATGTTCATAAACAACCACCCCCTTGCAGGTCGGGCGGATAGACTCATAATCATCGCGATTAATGCCATAATTTCCCACAATCGGATAGGTAAAGGTTAAAATCTGACCATTATAAGATTGGTCTGTAATCGACTCTTGATAGCCCGTCATACCTGTGTTAAAGACAATTTCTCCTGTCACACTAAGGTCAGCTCCAAAAGCCTCTCCTTCAAAAATCATGCCATTTTCCAATACTAAAAGTCTTTTTGTCATTGTCTCCTCCTTCTGTACCCAACTAACCCAAAGAATTAGTTGAGGGATTCAATTCACTTAACTGCAGTCACAGATTCTTGCTATCTATATAATAAGAGGGAGCAGGATGACCCTGTTTGAGTCCAACCCCACTCCCAACCGAAATATCTGAGATTATTTACGTCCTTTGAGAACTGCCTCAATGATGGCCATTCTGACAAAAACACCATTGGTCATTTGTTCTACGATACGAGATTTTGGAGCCTCAACCAAGTGATCTGCAATTTCCACATCGCGGTTGACAGGCGCTGGGTGCATCAGGATAGCGGTATCCTTCATACGGTCATAGCGCTCTTGCGTCAAACCATGAAGTTTATGATAATTTTCCTTAGAGAAAATAGAGTTGTAGTCATGTCGCTCATGCTGCACGCGCAGGAACATCATCACGTCCACCTGGTCAATTACTTCATCAATCGTTACGAATTTACCATAATCAGCAAACTCCGCGCTTCTCCACTCATCTGGACCAGCAAAGAAGAGCTCGGCACCGAGACGTTTCAAGATTTGCATATTAGACTTGGCTACACGAGAGTGATCGAGGTCACCGGCAATAGCCACTTTCAAACCATCGAAATGGCCGAATTCTTGGTAAATTGTCATCAAGTCAAGTAGGCTTTGGCTTGGGTGCTGACCAGAACCATCACCGCCATTTACGATGGAAGTTGTAATCGTTGGACTTTCGACCAATTCTTTATAGTAATCCACCTCGGGGTGACGGATAACACAGACGTCTACACCGATAGCCGACATAGTCAAAATCGTGTCATATAAGGTTTCTCCCTTATTGACTGAGCTTGTCTTGACATCAAAGTCAAGCAGGTCACATCCAAGTTTCAATTCTGCTACTTCAAAAGCCTTGTGAGTCCGAGTCGAAGGTTCAAAGAAGAGATTCGCAACGATATGCTGCTCATCGTAATGAACCTTTGCGCCGTTTTTGAATTCAATCCCGCGCTTAATCAGGGCCATCACTTCTTCGTTAGTGAGGTGTTCCATAGATACAAGGTTTTTAAGTGCGATTTGATTTGATGACATGATGTTATACTCCTTTTATATTAAAAACGTTGAACAAATGTAGCAAGCTTGTCAGCCTAATTTTTAGGTTCTGGCAGGATGAGGTAGAGTGCAATTCCTAGAACAGTTGATAGAGCAACTCCTGAAATTTGCAGACCTGATAGTTGCAGGGTCAGACCACCGATACCAGATACCAAAATGACACTGGCAATCAGCAGGTTCTTTTTGTTGTCAAGATTGGTTTGCGCTTCAATCAGAATTTTAAGACCACTGGAAGCAATTACCCCAAATAAAGCAATCGAAATGCCTCCCAAAACTGGGCTTGGAATCGATTGGAGCAGGGCAGAAACCTTGCCCACGAAACTCATGACAATGGCCAGTACTGCAGCACCAGCAATCACATAAACACTGTAGATTTTATTGAGCGCCATAACCCCGATATTTTCACCATAGCTGGTCACCGGCGGAGCACCAAAGATACCCGCGATGACCTGAGCCAGACCATCCCCAGCCAAGGTCTTATCCAAACCAGGCTCTTTAAAGAAATCCTTGCCTGTCAAGCTATTCAGAACCATAACATGCCCAAAGTGCTCTGTCATCGTTACAAAGGCGATCGGTGCCATTGTTAAGATTGCACTTGGATACAATTTAAAATCATAATCTAAAAACGGAAGATTCATTGGCGGAACGTGGAACCAAGAAGCTTTTGTCACGTTGGCGAAGGAGATAATCTCCTGACCTGTCACTGCTCCGGCAATCAAAGCAAAGATATATCCAACAATCAAGCCCAGCAGAACCGGAATAATACCAACGATTTTCTTACCGTAGATGTTAAAGAGAATGACGCATAGAAGGGTTACCATGCCGATAGCAAAGTAGGTGATGTCGTAGACCTTCTGGTCTCCAACAGTCTTATACATCACATCGCCAACAGCTGTACCCGCTAGACTCAGGCCAATCACCATGATGATAGGCCCTACCACTACTGGCGGCAAAATCTTATCAATCCAAGCATTCCCTGCGAATTTCACGATGAGGGCTACGATAAAGTAGACCAGACCGCCCGTGATGGCACCTTGCGCCACTGCTGCAATCCCATCTGTCTTCATCAGCATTTGCATGGCAGCGATATAAGCGAAACTCGAACCCATATAAGCAGGAATCTTGTACTTGGTCACTGTCAAGTGAGCCAGCGTACCTAAACCACTTGAAAACAGGGCTACCGCTGGGTCAATTCCCACCAGAATCGGAACCAAGACCGTCGCACCAAACATGGCGAACAAATGCTGGAATGAAAGTCCTAAGAGTAAACCAGGTTTTGGCATATCATGGACATCGTATTTAACTTCTTGACTCATGATGCATCCTCCTCTACGATGAGGACTCGGTCCTGACCATCTTTTTCTGTCATTTCGACAATGATTTCCTCTCGACGGCTAGTTGGAATATTTTTACCAACGTAATCTGCTCGAATCGGCAATTCGCGATGACCACGGTCAACCAGAACCGCCAAACTGACACGAGATGGCCTGCCATGACTGACCAGATTGTCAATAGCTGCGCGAATGGTCCGCCCTGTATAGAGAACATCGTCCACCAGAATCACTTCACGGTCAGTAATATCAAATGGAATCAGTGTTGTATCTTCCTCGACCTTGACATCATCCCGAAAAGGCTTGGTATCCACTTCACCGACTGGAATATCGATATTTTCCAACTGAGCCAGTCGCTGCTGGATGCGCTTGGCAATGAAAACCCCTCTGGTCTTAATGCCCGCCAAAACAATCTGGCTTAAATCCTTGTTGCGCTCGATGATTTCATAAGTAATCCGTGTAATGGCACGGTTCATGGTGATGTCATCGACAACTTCTTTTGTCTTCATCTAAACCTCCTAAAAGCATAAGAAAAAGTCCCCTTTACAAGGAGACTTCAGAAAATATAGACAGGCTGGCACAAGACGCACTTGTTTACACTCCGCCCATCATTTTTACTTTGCTCCTTGCCCATCTCTCTGGATAGAATTAAAGGATTATTTAATTTTTTATACTATATCACAAATTAAAAACTATTTCAAGAAAAAAATTATGTTTTTTATGATTATCTTAGATAAGCATCAGTGATTAGCTTCTTTATCCGCTTTTTCCTTATCTTTTGGATCCTTTTGATTTTCTTTGTCTGCTGCTTGAGCTGGCTCATCATCTAATGCAGGCTTTTCGGCAGCTGGCACTTCTTCTGATGATGGTTTTGAAGAAACTTCTGCGTCAACAACCCGCTCGCTAAGTTCTGCTTCAGGAGATGCAGCTGGATGCTCGGCATCTTTTGGAGCTTGCTGGCTGCTTGCTTCAGCTGAAGCTTGCTTGTCAGATGCTTCCTTCTCTTGTGAAACCCTTCCGTCAGCTTCGCTTTCGTTTGCCACTTCCTTATTTTCTTCAGTTTTGTTTTGAGTAGCTTCTTGATTTTTTAAAGCAGTAATTTCTTCAGCTTTTGCATCCGCAGGCTGATTATTTTCAATACTGCCTCCCTGTACATCTGGGAAATGCTGTGCCAAAGCCTTTGGAATTTGCTTTTCATTCAATTCAAGCTCTGCTTTGGGAATATGATTGTCGCTGACATTGATGTAGGTCACCGTCTTATTTGGCTCCTGCAGTGCCAAGGTTGTGATTTTATTCTTGTTGACAGCGAGATTGTCTAAAGCCCTAAACTGATTAATTCCTTCCAAGTTTTTCAGCTCATTCTCAGCCAAGTTTAAATTCTTCAAGGAAGACTGAGTGGCTGGAATGTCTAAAGTTTTAATCTTGTTTTGTGTTGCGGACAAGGTAACTAAGTTCTTAGCAGCTTCAATTCCTGCTAGTGAAGTCAAGCGATTGCCATTTAGGCTTAGAGTTGTCAGATTTGGATTAGATTTCAGGAAGTTCAAGCTCTCAACATTGGAATTGTCAGCTGTAAGTTCTTCAAGATGGGAAGCTTTGAGTGTATTGAGATTTAAGTTTGGGTTGTTGGATAAGAAAAGCCTTGTTAAATCTTCTTTTTGGCTCAGAGCAGAAACATCTTGCAGTTGATTGTGCTCTAAACTCACTGCTTTTAATTTTGAAAGTTTCGACAAAGCAGAAATATCAGAAATATTATTGTAGTCAAGATTCAATGACTCTAGATTTTTCAGCTTAGCCAAAGGCGAGATATCGGTAATCTCATTTCCCGCTGCTGCGACTGTTTTCAAATTTGGATAATCCTTCAGGAAGGACAAGTCAGTAATCCCATTCTGCGAAATGTCTAAGCCTTCCAAGCTTGGAATTTCTTTTAAGAAATCATAGTTGGTAACGCCCGTCTTAGTCATCCACAGCTGTTTTAAATGCTTAAATTGCAGGACTGGTCTGATGTCCTTTATCGGAGTAAAGCCAATTCCCAGAACTTCAATATTCGGCATTAGATCTAAACCTTTTCGTTCCAAAGGATCTTTGCGTTGGCCGATATTTAAGTATTTTACAGTTGCCAGCCAAGCTTTCATCTTTTCCGTATCCGTCTCATCTGATGGGAATGGGGTATCTGCCGTAGCATGTAAAATATCTTCAATGATTTCATCATCAAATCCTAGAGCTTTCAAGGTTGCCATACCGACTGCGTCATGAGCGTGAGGATTTCCATGAGGGTCAAAAGACTTGGTCGTATCAATCTCGCTGATCAAGGTCGAATGACTATGATCGCCGTGCGGGTAGATGAATACCTTTCCTTTATCCGTATCACTCACTTGAATCAAGCTTTCATCGATTCCTAATTGCTGAGCCAAATAGGCTTTCTTCTTAGCAATTTCTTCTTCCTCGTCTGATGGTTTTGGCGCAGGCTCAGGTGTAGGAGTCGGTGCTGGTGCCGGCGATGGTTCTGGTGAAGGCTGTGCGTGCCCTCGTCGGCCATAATAAGCATCTTCAGCAGCTTTCTTATGTTCTGCTGGAATCAACGACTCCCACTGCGAAGCAATCAGCTGCTCATAAGGAATAAAATGAGTATGGCCATTATGATCTGCCAACAAGCCTGTAGCCAGCTTGCCCGTTACACCTGTGCCCTTAAATAAGAATCCATCACTTGTAGGGTAATCAATCCCAGCAAACTGCCGCTTATTTGTACCTTGCTGCTGTGGAGAAGATGGTACAGGACTCGGCTGATAAATATGTCCCGTGGCATTGCCAGAGAGGTTTGGACGATAAGTTGGTACTTGTGCAAGATTAGCTACAGACTGCTTCAAAATGTAATGGTAATGATCACCGTGGCGCACCACGTAGCCGTATTGGTCTTCTGACACGATGTCTTTAGGATTAAAAACATAGCCATCATCGGCAGTGTTCATTTGATTTGTCAGCTGAGCAGAGCCAGAGCCCGCAGGCGCTTGCCCATCTTTTGGTATCAGATAGGCCCATTTACTATTTTTTAAATCAGAATAAAAAATAAAATGCGTATGGCCATCATGCTCTAAAATCAGACCTTCACTAGTTCTAGCCTTAATTTGAGACTCGCTTTTAAAAAGAAAGCCATCATCCGTCGGCTTATCAACACCAGGAACTGCCCTATTTTTACTAGCTTTGCTTTCTTTTTTCACCTCTCGCTTAACTTTTACCTTTTCCTTGCTGTTCTCCTGGTGAGATGACTGAGACTGGCAAGCCGCCAAGCAAAGGTTACAAGCTAAAACAATTCCTGCTAAACTTAACAATTTTTTATTGAATGTCATATTTCCTCCTCGATGTTTAACCGGTTAATTATTAACTAGTTAACTATATCACACAAAGCAGATATTGGCAAGAAAAAAATAGAGACAAAATAAAAAACAGAAAAAATCTGTTTTTCATCTCCTATTATAACTATCTAAGCTTTTTGCTTCTTTGAAAAAGAAAGGGTTTTGATTCCGTAAAAGACAAAGCCAAAGACCAGATAAGCCACAAAGATAATCACGCACATCTTGATGACATAGGGCCATTTGTATTTAAAAACATTCAAAAAAAAGTAAGGAAAGGGATTATCTTTTGATTTCGGAATAGGGATTTGCGTTACAAAGCCATTAAATAAGGCAAAAGCCATGTAAACTAAAGGTACGCTTGTCCAAGAAATGGGATCAAACCAGCGATACTGCCGACTTTTGTCAAATACAAGACTGTCAAAGAAAAACATGAGCGGCACAATGTAATGACAAAGGAAATTTTCCAGCCGATAAAAATCTGTCGCAATCGGTGCCAAGAGCAAGTGATAAACGACGCAGGTAATCATGATACACATGGTCACGCCGCCCTTTACCCGCAAGAGCTTAGAGCTGTCCCAGTCATTGTCCGTCCACATTCTAAAAATGAGGTAGGCGATAAATAAAAGAACCAGAAGATTGGACAAGACCGTGTAGTACATCAGCATCCCCCAGCCGTATTTAGCGATTTCCAGATAGACTCCGACAAAAGCTAAAATCAGAAGAAGGAGGCGATAAGCAAAAATTACTTTTTTATTCATAGTGCTTCTCAGATTTTTTTGACAAATTCTGACTTGAGCTTCATCGCACCAAATCCATCAATCTTACAGTCGATATTGTGGTCGCCTTCGACAATACGGATATTTTTCACACGAGTTCCTTGTTTGAGATCCTTAGGAGCACCTTTAACCTTCAAATCTTTAATCAGCGTCACCGTATCGCCGTCAGCCAACTGATTTCCGTTTGCATCAATAGCCACTGGACCAGCTTCTCCTGCTGCAACTTCTGCTGGATCCCATTCATAGGCACATTCTGGGCAAACCAAGAGAACACCGTCTTCATAAACGTATTCTGAGTTACATTTTGGGCAATTTGGCAAATTATTCATTAAATCATTTCTCCTTATCGGCGGACATACATTCAGAAAAAGAACAGAACCTGAATGACATCCATATTTTACCGTCTTATTATACGATATTTTATCTTATTTGACAAATAAGTCCGGAAAATCATCCTATTTTTAAAAATTTTCTTGACTTTTCTGACAAAACAGTGTACTATTCTAGTGTATATACACCTAACAAAAAGGAGATTGTTATGAAACCAAAATCTAAAAATCAGTTTATGACACTGACTGCTTTTTTGACAGCATTAGCCATCGTTATCCCACTGGTCATGCCGATTAAGATTGTCATTCCGCCTGCTTCCTTCACCTTGGCCAGTCACGTTGCAATCTTTCTGGCCATGTTCATCTCACCTCTCATGACAGTGATTGTCGTCCTAGGCTCTACTATCGGATTTTTTATGTCCGGTCTCCCTTTCATCATCACCCTGAGAGCCCTGTCTCACCTGCTCTTCGGTACTATCGGAGCTCTTTATCTGCAAAAGCATCCTGAAACACTGGACAGTCAGAAAAAGACTTGGATCTTTAATTTTGTGCTGGCCCTGATTCATGCCTTTGGTGAGGTAGTGGTCTGCATTCTCTTTTATACGACAACAGCCTATCCGGCGAATGCCTTCTATATCTTATTCGGTTTGGTCGGACTTGGTACAATCGTTCATAGCATGGTGGACTTTATCATTGCAAAATTTGTCTATCAGGCTCTAAAAAAGATTCGTTAAACCTTGAATCTTCTAAAGTTTTGATTTACAATGAAGATATGACAAAAAAACGAAGAAATGATTTATTAGAGCTTTTAAAAGAAGCTCGTCAACCTTTAAACGGTCAATTTTTAGCTGAACAATTTCATGTCACTCGCCAGATTATCGTTCAGGATATTGCCCTGCTGCGAGCCGACGGTGCTCCTATTATCAGTACCAATAGAGGTTATGTCTATAAAGAAAGCAACGTACCTGCCCATTTTCATCGGCTTTTTAAGCTTAAACACAAGGCGGATGATATCGAAGCCGAACTTTTGACCATCGTTGATAATGGCGGACGAGTGCAAAATATCATGATTGAACATCCTGTCTATGGGGAAATCCAGACCTATCTGAAATTGACCTGCCGCCGCGATGTGCAACAATTTTTGCAGCAGATCACAGAGAGCGATTTTCGTGCCTTATCCGAGCTAACAAATGGAATTCACTACCATTTAATCGAGGCAGATTCTCCGCAGGACTTAGACTATATCGAGGAAGCCTTAGCTACACTGGGCTTTCTGCAAGAATAAACGCGACACAAATATTCTAGATTGAACCAGTTTTGAAAGGAAGTCAAAGCTGGTTTTTCCATTTTGAAATGACCAAGAAACTTTGTCAACTTCCTAGAAATAAGGTAGAATAAGAGAAAAGAAATCTGTAGGGGGACAGAATGGCAGCAAAAGCAAAATACCAAATTATCATGGATAAAATTATCAGGGATATTGAGAAGGGAAGGCTTACTACAGGGCAAAAGATTCCCTCCGTCCGCAAGCTGGCAGACCGCTACCACTGCAGTAAAGATACTGCTCAGAAGGCCTTGATTGAGCTTCGTTATCAGAAGTACATTTATGCCGTGCCTAAGAGTGGCTACTATGTCTTGGAAAATAACCAGAAGGAAAAGGAAGATATCAAGCTGGCTGTGACAGATGACCGCCACCAAGCCTACGAAGACTTCCGCCTGTGTGTTAATGAAACACTGATTGGTCGAGAAAACTATCTTTTCAACTACTATTCCCAACAAGAAGGATTGGAGGAGCTGCGACAGTCAGTCCAGCGCTTGCTCTTGGACTCCGCAATCTACACTTCTGCAGACAATCTGATTTTGACTTCCGGCACCCAACAAGCCCTCTACATTCTCTCTCAGATTGACTTCCCAAATGGCAAAGACACCATTCTGGTTGAGCAACCAACCTATCATCGGATCAATGATTTACTGCTAAATCAGAAACTGCCTTATGAGACGATTGAACGTAAACCGACAGGTATTGACCTGAAAGAGTTAGAGACGATTTTTCAAACAAGGCGGATTAAGTTTTTCTATACGATTCCCCGTTTCCATTATCCTCTGGGACATTCCTACAGCCGTCAAGAAAAGGAAGAAATTCTTGCCCTCGCTGAGCGTTATGATGTCTATATCGTTGAAGACGACTATCTGGCCGACTTTGATAGCAAGCGAGAACTGCCTTTTCACTATCTAGATGACAGCCAGCATGTCCTCTATATCAAGTCTTTTTCTACCAGTCTCTTTCCTGCCCTGCGCATCACAGCCTTGGCTCTGCCACCACAGATTCAGAAGACATTTCTTGATTATAAAAGAGCGGTTGACTACGACAGCAACCTCATCATGCAAAAGTCTCTCTCCCTCTATATCGACAATCTGATGTTTGAAAAAAATCGTCTGGCATTATTAAAACGACTAGAAACTGAAAAAAATAAGGCACAATTCCTCTTGGACTCTAGTAATTTCCCTCTGCCACACCAGTTGACAACAGATGGCGTGATTTTTGACCTCAAATCCCTCCCCTCGGTCAGCTCCCTCAAACATAGCAAGCTGCCGCTGGACTTTTTTGAAAGCAGCTACATTCAGACCTGCCCCTACCACTACGCTAAGCTACAGTTTGATGATTTAAAAGAAAATCTGGAAAAATTAAAAGACTATCTAAAAAAGAGAGTGGGACAGACAGCCATGACGACATAGCCGTCACCCACAGAAACACGAAAATAA
>NZ_JPEN01000109.1 GCF_000767835.1 Streptococcus sinensis
CTACTGTCTTATCTCATTTTTCACTTAAAGCCTTGACAGACTTGACAAATGGTAGAAAAGAGCTACATTATGATTCTACGCTTGTTTCAACTTCTTCAGTCTCAGCTGTTTCCACAACTTCATCAATGATTTCAACTTCATTGATTGCTTGTGGTTCCAAGTTACGGTAACGAGCCATACCAGTACCAGCAGGAATAATTTTACCGATGATAACATTTTCCTTGAGTCCGAGCAGATGGTCTTTCTTACCACGGATAGCAGCATCTGTCAGGACACGAGTTGTTTCCTGGAAGGAAGCCGCAGACAGGAAGCTGTTTGTCTCAAGGGAAGCTTTAGTGATTCCCATGAGGACTGGACGGGCTGTCGCAGGCACACCGCCTGAGATAACCACATCACGGTTAGCATCTGTAAAGTCTGTAATATCCATCAGAGTTCCCATAAGAAGATCGGTATCTCCCGGATCCATGACACGAACCTTGCGGATCATCTGACGAACCATTACCTCAATGTGTTTGTCGCCGATTTCTACCCCTTGGCTGCGGTAAACTTTTTGTACCTCAGCAAGCAGATAGGTTTCAACAGACAAGACATCACGAACAGCCAGCAAATGCTTCGGTTGGATAGAACCTTCGGTCAAGGCAGCACCGCGGGAAACTTGGTCGCCCACTTCTACCTTCATGCGGGCTGTGAATGGCACCACATATTCACCTTCACCAGTTGCACCTTTGACAAATACCTTCTTGGTACGAGTTGAAGCATCTTCTTCGATAGCAGTAACTTCACCCTTGACTTCTGTGATGACCGCTTCCCCTTTCGGATTGCGGGCTTCAAAAATTTCTTGGACACGAGGAAGACCTTGCGTGATGTCGGTATTGGAGGCAACACCACCCGTGTGGAAGGTACGCATAGTCAGCTGTGTACCAGGTTCCCCGATAGATTGAGCAGCGATGGTTCCGACTGCTTCACCGACTTCAACCGCATCACCCGTTGCCAAGTTGATACCGTAACAATGACGGCAGACACCGTGGCGGGTGTTACATGTAAAGACAGAGCGAATGGTCACTTCTTCAACACCAGCATTAACGATTTCACGTGCCTTATCTTCTGTGATCAATTCATTTGGACCAATAATGATAGCACCAGTTTCTGGATGTTTAACTGTTTTCTTAGTGTAACGACCATTGAGACGCTCTTCCAGAGATTCGATCATTTCCTTGCCTTCTGTGATAGAAGTGATAAGCAAGCCGCGGTCTGTACCACAGTCGTCTTCACGGATAATCACATCTTGGGCAACGTCAACCAGACGACGAGTCAGGTAACCTGAGTCGGCTGTCTTAAGGGCCGTATCTGTCATACCCTTACGAGCACCGTGGGTAGAGAAGAACATTTCCAGAACGGACAGACCTTCACGGAAGTTAGACAAGATTGGCAACTCCATGATACGTCCATTTGGCGCAGCCATCAGACCACGCATACCGGCCAACTGGGAGAAGTTAGAGATGTTACCCCGGGCTCCAGAGTCCATCATCATAACGATTGGGTTCTTTGGATCTTGGTTGGCAACCAAACGTTTTTCCAGTTTTTCACGGGCAGAACGCCACTCGGCAGTAACTGCATTGTAGCGTTCGTCATCAGTAATCATACCGCGACGGAATTGCTTTGTAATTTGGTCCACTCGCTTGTGGGATTCCTCAATAATCTCAGCCTTATCTTCAACAACTGGGATATCAGCGATACCCACTGTCAAACCAGCCAGAGTAGAATGGTGGTAACCTAGGTCTTTCAAGCGGTCCAACAGAGCAGATGTTTCCGTCGTGCGGAAGCGTTTGAAGATTTCAGCGATGATATTTCCTAGATTTTTCTTCTTGAACGGAATATTTAGCTCTAGTGCTTCAATAGCAGATTTGATGTCTTTACCTGGCTCCAAGAAATATTTAGCTGGTACGCCTTCTGTCAAGTTAGCATTAGTTGGTTCTTGCAGATAAGGCAGTTCTTGCGGCATGATGTCGTTAAAGAGAATCTTACCTACCGTTGTCATGAGAATCTTATGCTTTTGGTCTTCTGTCCAAGGCTTATTCAGACTGTCCGTTGCAATACCAACACGGGTATGCAGGTGAACATAGCCATTACGGAGGGCCATAACCGCCTCATCCATATCCTTGAAAATCATACCTTCGCCTTCGCGGCCAACTTCTTCCATGGTCAGGTAGTAGTTCCCCAAGACCATATCCTGAGATGGTGTTACAACTGGCTTTCCGTCTTTCGGATTCAAGATATGCTCAGCAGCCAGCATAAGGATACGAGCTTCAGCCTGCGCTTCTTCAGACAATGGTACGTGGATGGCCATTTGGTCACCGTCAAAGTCGGCATTGTAGGCTTCACAGACCAGTGGGTGCAAACGCAAAGCTTTACCGTCAATCAGAACTGGCTCAAAGGCCTGGATTCCCAAGCGGTGAAGAGTCGGTGCGCGGTTCAGAAGCACTGGGTGTTCCTTAATTACTTCTTCCAGAATATCCCAGATACGCTCATCTCCACGCTCTACCAAGCGTTTGGCAGCTTTTACGTTCTGCACGATGTCACGGGCAACGATTTCACGCATCACAAACGGCTTGAAGAGCTCAATCGCCATTTCACGTGGCACACCACATTGGTACATCTTAAGAGTTGGACCAACGGCGATAACGGAACGACCTGAGAAGTCAACCCGTTTACCCAGCAAGTTTTGACGGAAACGACCTTGTTTCCCTTTGAGCATGTGGCTCAGAGACTTGAGTGGACGACTGCCTGGTCCAGTGATTGGACGGCCACGGCGACCGTTATCAATCAAAGCATCAACCGCTTCCTGTAGCATCCGTTTTTCATTTTGAACGATGATACCAGGTGCATTCAACTCAAGCAAACGAGCCAAACGGTTGTTCCGGTTGATAACCCGGCGATAGAGATCATTGAGGTCAGAAGCCGCAAAACGACCACCATCCAGCTGAACCATCGGGCGCAAATCTGGCGGAATAACCGGCAGGATGTTAAGAACCATCCATTCTGGCTTATTGCCGGACTTGTAGAAGGCGTCCAAAACATCCAAACGACGAACAGCCTTGACCCGTTTTTGGCCTGAAGCAGTTTTCAATTCTTCCTTGAGGACAGCAATCTCAGCTTCCAAGTCCACTTGTTTCAAGAGGTCTTGAATAGCTTCTGCTCCCATTTTAGCTACAAATGAGCCTGCACCGTACTCGCGTAAACGCTCACGGTACTCACGTTCCGTCATGATTGACTTGTGCTCTAGCGGTGTATCCTTAGGATCAATCACCACATAAGCCGCAAAATAAATGACTTCTTCCAGAGCGCGCGGGCTCATATCTAGAGTGAGCCCCATGCGGCTTGGAATTCCTTTAAAGTACCAAATATGTGAAACAGGTGCCTTCAATTCGATGTGCCCCATACGCTCACGACGAACCTTGGCGCGGGTTACTTCAACACCACAGCGGTCACAGACGATTCCTTTGTAACGAATTCGTTTGTACTTACCACAGGCACATTCCCAGTCCTTGGTTGGACCGAAGATCACTTCGTCAAAAAGGCCTTCGCGTTCTGGTTTCAGGGTTCGGTAATTGATTGTTTCAGGTTTCTTCACTTCCCCATAAGACCATGAACGGACCTTATTGGGAGAAGCTAGGGTGATTTGCATACTTTTAAAACGATTTACATCAACCACTATTTCTTACCTTTCTTCATTTTCTAATCAGTGTGAATTCTTATTCTTTTCCTTCAGCCTCAAAAGCTGCTTTCGCTTCTTGAGCTGCTTTTTCACGCGCTTTTTCAAGATCGTCAACGTGAATCACATCATCATCTTCACCTTCGTCTAGGTCACGCAATTCTACTTCATTGTCATCTTCATCAAGAACGCGCATATCCAAACCAAGAGATTGCAATTCTTTGACAAGAACGCGGAAGGATTCTGGCACACCTGGTTTTGGAATTGGTTTTCCTTTGGTAATAGCTTCATAAGCCTTCAAACGTCCGTTGACATCATCTGACTTGTAAGTCAGGATTTCTTGCAGAACGTTAGAAGCACCGTAAGCTTCCAAGGCCCAAACTTCCATCTCACCAAAACGTTGTCCACCAAACTGAGCTTTACCTCCGAGCGGCTGTTGGGTAACCATTGAGTAAGGACCTACTGAGCGGGCATGGAGTTTATCATCTACCATGTGGTGGAGCTTGATCATGTACATGACACCGACAGATACACGGTTGTCAAATGGCTCACCGGTACGTCCGTCATAAAGAATCGTCTTGGCATCGCTGTCCATACCAGCTTCGCGGACTGTATCCCAGAGGTCTTCTGCGCTAGCTCCATCAAAGACTGGTGTTGCAATATGGATGCCCAAGTTACGAGCTGCCATACCAAGGTGGAGCTCCATAACCTGACCGATATTCATACGTGATGGTACCCCGAGTGGGTTCAACATGATATCAACTGGTGTTCCGTCTGGCAAGTAAGGCATGTCTTCCACAGGAACGATACGGGATACAACCCCTTTGTTTCCGTGACGACCGGCCATCTTATCTCCGACCTTGATTTTACGTTTCTGAGCGATGTAGACGCGAACCAGCATATTTACGCCAGATTGCAACTCATCACCATTAGCACGGGTAAAGATCTTCACATCACGAACGACACCATCAGCACCGTGTGGCACACGCAGAGAAGTATCACGGACTTCACGAGACTTGTCACCAAAGATGGCATGAAGCAGACGCTCTTCAGCAGAAAGGTCTTTTTCACCCTTTGGAGTGACTTTCCCGACTAGGATATCGCCTTCTTTGACTTCCGCCCCGATGCGGATAATCCCCATTTCATCCAGGTTGCGCAGGGCATCTTCCCCTACGTTTGGAATTTCGCGGGTAATTTCTTCAGGGCCAAGCTTGGTGTCGCGAGTTTCTGATTCGTATTCTTCTAAGTGAACAGAGGTGTAGACGTCGTCTTTCACCAGACGCTCACTCATGATAACCGCATCCTCGAAGTTGTAACCTTCCCATGTCATGTAGGCAACGATTGGGTTTTGTCCCAGGGCCATTTCTCCCTTTTCCATAGAAGGTCCGTCAGCGATAAAGTCACCTTTTTCAACGACATCGCCAACTTTCACCAAGGTACGTTGGTTATAAGCAGTTCCTGAGTTCGAACGGCGGAATTTTTGAATTTGGTAAACGTCAAGTGAGCCATCTTCGCGGCGGACTTCAACCTTGTCTGCATCCGCATAGGTAACCTTACCATCATGCTGAGCAATGACTGCTGCCCCAGAGTCGTGGGCAGCTTGGTATTCCATACCCGTACCGACATAAGGTGCTTTTGGATCAATCAAAGGCACAGCCTGACGTTGCATGTTGGCACCCATGAGGGCACGGTTGGAGTCATCGTTTTCCAAGAAAGGAATACATGCTGTCGCCACGGCAACTACCTGCTTAGGCGATACATCCATGTAGTCTACTTGGTCTGATGGGAATTCTTGGTTATTACCTTGGTGGCGTCCCATCACGATAGGCTCTGCAAAGCCACCTTCTTCATTAAGCTTAGAGTTGGCCTGCGCTACGATAAATTCATCTTCTTCGTCAGCTGTCAGCCAAACGATTTCGTTGGTTACCACACCAGCTTCACGGTCTACCTTACGGTAAGGCGTTTGAATAAAGCCATATTTGTTAAGGTGTCCATAAGAAGACAAGTTATTGATCAAACCGATGTTTGGTCCTTCAGGCGTTTCAATCGGACACATACGACCGTAGTGAGTATAGTGCACGTCCCGCACTTCATATCCAGCGCGGTCACGTGTCAAACCACCAGGTCCCAAGGCAGACAGACGACGCTTGTGAGAAAGCTCAGACAGCGGATTGTGTTGGTCCATGAACTGAGACAACTGAGAAGAACCAAAGAATTCTTTAATAGCTGCAGTTACTGGACGGATGTTAATGATTTGCTGTGGAGTCAGTACTTCATTGTCTTGAACACTCATCCGTTCACGGACATTACGCTCCATCCGAGAAAGTCCCAGACGAACTTGGTTAGCCAAAAGCTCACCAACCGCACGAATACGACGGTTCCCCAAGTGGTCAATATCATCCACGCGACCGATGCCTTCTGCCAAATTGAGGAAATAGCTCATCTCAGCCAAGATATCAGCTGGTGTTACAATCCGAACCTTGTCAGACGGATTCGCGTTACCAATAATAGTGACAACGCGATCTGGATCAGTCGGAGCCACAACTTTAAACTTCTGCAATTCAACTGGCTTAAGAAGAACGGCTGAATCGTTTGGAATATAAGTAATCTTGTTCAAGCCATTGTCCAGCTGCTCTGAAATGCTGTCGATCACACTGCGGGTCATAACTGTACCAGCTTCGACAAGGATTTCCCCTGTTTCAGCATCTACCAGATGCTCTGCCAATGTCTGATTAAGCAGGCGGTTCTTGATGTTGAGTTTTTTGTTAATCTTATAACGACCAACTGCTGCCAAGTCATAACGATGTGGATCAAAGAAACGAGCCACAAGGAGAGAACGTGAACTTTCAGCCGTCTTAGGCTCACCTGGACGCAGGCGCTCATAGATTTCTTTCAGGGCCTCATCTGTACGAGAGTCCATTGGATTCTTGTGGATGTCTTTTTCGATGGTGTTGCGCACCAAGTCGCTGTCACCAAAGATGTCCAAGATCTCATCATCACCTGAGAAACCAAGCGCACGAACCAAAGTAGTAAACGGAATTTTACGCGTCCGGTCAATACGAGTATAGGCAATGTCTTTTGAGTCTGTTTCTAGCTCCAACCAAGCTCCGCGGTTAGGAATAACGGTCGAACCGTAACCGACTTTCCCATTTTTGTCTACTTTATCATTAAAGTAAACACCTGGCGAACGCACCAGCTGGGATACGATAATCCGTTCACCACCGTTGATGATGAAGGTTCCCATTTCAGTCATGATCGGGAAGTCACCAAAGAAGACTTCCTGAGTCTTGATTTCACCAGTTTCCTTATTAATCAGACGGAAGGTCACAAAGATTGGTGCTGAATAGCTGGCATCGTGGATGCGGGCTTCTTCCAGCGTGTACTTAGGCTCACGGATTTCATAGCCGACAAACTCCAATTCCATGGTGTCTGTAAAGTTTGAAATAGGAAGCACATCTTCAAATACTT
This sequence comes from Streptococcus sinensis, assembly GCF_000767835.1. Classification (GTDB taxonomy): domain Bacteria; phylum Bacillota; class Bacilli; order Lactobacillales; family Streptococcaceae; genus Streptococcus; species Streptococcus sinensis. The sequence continues at coordinate 7,181 of NZ_JPEN01000109.1, forward strand.
CCTTCAAACCATGATTCAAAAAATCTTGGAATGAATCCGTTTGGATTTCAATCAAATTTGGCAAATCAAGAACTTCCTTGATTCGCGAAAAACTACGACGGGTACGGTGTTTCCCGTATCGAACTTCATGTCCTGCCAAGTTTCTAACTCCTTTTTGTAAAGATGATGAGAAAATTAAGAGTTCGAGAAATTAGCTAATAAGGTTTTTTCAGGTAAATGAAAATAGTTTGTCTTTCTTTTGAATACTCTCAAGTTCACTCATTAATTGTGGTTAAGGGTAGCACCCTTTTGTTTTGCCGTTTGATGTACACCAAGACAGCTACAATTAGTCCTTTCTGCATAATTTTCAGAATCTTTAAATTTACATTACTCAATTTATTTTCCTAAAAATAGACACAAAAAGAGCAGCTAAATCTGACTTATTTAAAGTTTGATTTAACTGCTGTAGGCTTTAATTGGACAATATTTCAAATAAAGCACACGACAAATTATTAGTATCATTATACCATAATTATGTAAAAATTCAAGAGTTTCAACTCGCCTTGCCTAAATTTATTTATCAATGTACTTACTATTTATTTTCAGCACACCAATCGATAAATTAACGAGTGTTACGATTAGTATTCCACGTACTACCTCCCAAAATAGCGGACCATGCTTTTTGATAGTCGGAGTCTGTTGCTCCGATACCAAAGCGATAGCTTGTCGTTGGAGCACCATTTTTAGCCCAATAACTTGTAACAGTCGGACCGCTTAGGGTGATGGAGCGTCCATTCACCGTAACCGTACCCGGTCTTTCGCCAGTAGCTTTTAAAACAGATGAGTGAATCACACTAGAATCAAGATTAAATCGGTCTCCAACTCCCCAGGCATTTGGATCCGCTTCATAGATGGCGTTAACCATATAGGCCATATAAGCCGCATTGTTATTATAACCCGTTAAGGCGGCCATTGATGTGTTATCATCGTGACCAATCCAGCCGCCTAGTGTCATTTTCGGAGTTGACAGCATGAGCCACATGTCACCGTTGCTGTTGGTTGTTCCTGTCTTGCCAATCCAGTCTGCTCCCGCCAGTGTTCCATTGACTTGACTGATTCGTGATTTAAAGGTAGTGGTCGCGCCAGAATTGAGAACACCGCGCATCAAGTCTTGCATAATAGTTGCAGCTGCAGGTGAATAAACCTGAACAGGATTTGCCTTATGCTCATAAACTACTTTGCCATCTTTATCCGTGATTTTCTCTACCATATACTTCTCTTGATAGGTTCCGTTGTTGGCCAAAGTCTGGAAGCCATTGGTATGCTGGGCAACAGAAACTTCAATTCCCCCACCCATCGGCAGACTCTCAATACTGTAGTCATCAATGTAGTAGCCCATTTTTTCCATATAGCCACGAACGTTGACTCCCTTCTCACGCAGTGCGCGGTAAGTCCAATAAGCTGGGATATTCCATGAAGTATTGAGAGCTTCTTGGAGATTCATCATAGCTGTCCCACGGCTATCCACGTGCATAATCGGCTCTCCGCTAGAGAAATTCGTCGGATAGTTGGACAGGACACTGGCACTGCCCATCAGACCTTGGTCAATAGCAATCCCATAAGCCAGAATCGGCTTAATAGTTGAACCCGGTGACCGTTCCGTATCAAAGGCATGATTGTTCTGATTGGAAGCATAATCTCTGCCTCCCACAAAGCCAATCACAGCACCGGTTTTATTGTCCATGAGGACATTTCCCACTTCAACTGTACCAGTTCCGTCATCCAAGACGCCACCATAATTGGCTACTGCATTTTGCATAGCTTCATAGATTCTCTTATTGATGGTTGTTGTGACGGTATAGCCACCCTCTCTCAGCTCTTTAGCTGCAAGTTCGCGATAGGATTTAACGGTAGCATTATTTTTCAGCTCTTGCTGCGAAACATTGTCTCGTTGAATCAAATAATCATACATGGCCTTTTGAGCTTCCTCAAAAGCAGTGAAATATAGATAATCATGAGAAGATTTCTCCGCGCTTTCTGAGGGTTTGAAATCCTTCGTCAAATCATAATTGAGGTATTCTTGATATTCCGCTTCGCTCAATTTCCCTGTTCTGTACATATTGTATAAAACATTTTTAGCCCGCGTTAAACCAAGAGACATGTCCTCTGGAGTTTTTAAGCTGCCATCAGCTGCATAAGGCGAATAAACAATCGGACTTTGTGGCAAACCTGCAATAAAGGCTGCCTGCGGAACAGTTAAATCTTTGGCCGAAACACCAAAAATCCCTTGGGCCGCTTCTTCGATTCCTGCAATATTCTGGCCTTTATTATTCCGTCCAAAAGGCGAAACGTTCAAATAGGTCGTCAAAATTTCATCTTTGGTCATATAGCGTTCCAAAGCCAGAGCATCCACAATTTCTGCTGCTTTTCGTTTAAAAGTCGGAGCATCACCAACGACTTGTTGCTTAATCAGCTGTTGCGTGAGCGTAGAACCACCACTAGACGAGCCAACGCCTACAACCGAACCCAATGTCGCCCGAAGCACCGCCTTGGGAACAACACCATTATGGCTTTCAAAATTTTCGTCTTCCGTCGCAATCACGGCTTTCTTGACATTATCTGAAATCGCTCCACTTTCAACTGGAATCCGCAGCAAATCATTATCTATCTCTGAAATCAAACTACCGTCTGAATAGGTCAGTTTCGAAATGCCGGAAATATTATAAACTTGCTGGAGAAGTTCTTCCTTATTAGGAACTTCTGTTTTGCTAAAGAGACTGGCTCCATAGCCGACCCCGATTCCTGCTCCTAAAACCATCCCAAAAAGAATAAAGACGAAAGCCACATTCACCAACAATTTGAGAGTTCGCAAAATAAGAGCAGCTATATCCTCCAAGCCCCAGCGTTCCTTCTCATTTGTTTCTGCAAAATATGTTTTTCTTAAAAATTGTTTGAACTGCTTCCAAAACAGCGTTAATTTTTCCATTACTTGTTTCAACATAGATTCTCCTTCTTGACTATTATAACAAACATTAGCAGTTTATATCAAGAAATAGCTGATTCTAGCGCTTTTAGACCAATTATTTTTTGACTAGTCATTGCTATTTATCGGGTTTGTGATAAAATAGAGGGATAAAACAAAAAAATAATTGAGCAAGGGAAAAATCTTTGCTATTTTAGAAAAGGAGAGACAGATATGCACATTTTTGATGAGCTGCAAGAACGTGGTTTGATTTTTCAAACGACTGATGAAGAAGCTTTGCGTAAAGCCTTAGAAGAAGGGCCAGTCTCTTATTATACTGGATACGATCCAACAGCAGACAGTCTTCACTTAGGTCACTTGGTGGCTATTTTGACCAGCCGTCGCTTACAGTTAGCCGGCCATAAGCCTTACGCCCTTGTCGGCGGTGCAACTGGTTTAATTGGCGATCCATCCTTTAAAGATGCAGAGCGTAGCTTGCAAACCAAGGAAACCGTTGATGGCTGGGTCAAGTCTATCCAAGGGCAACTGTCACGTTTTCTTGATTTTGAAAACGGCGAAAATAAGGCTGTGATGGTTAATAACTACGACTGGTTTGGCTCCATTAGCTTTATTAATTTCTTGCGCGATGTCGGCAAATACTTCACTGTCAACTACATGATGAGCAAGGAATCTGTGAAAAAACGGATTGAAACAGGAATTTCTTATACTGAATTTGCTTACCAAATTATGCAAGGTTACGACTTCTTTGTCCTTAACCAAGATTACAATGTAACCCTGCAAATCGGTGGTTCTGACCAATGGGGCAATATGACCGCCGGCACTGAGCTTATGCGCCGCAAAGCGGACAAGACAGGTCACGTTATCACTGTTCCCCTTATCACTGATGCGACTGGTAAAAAATTTGGTAAATCAGAAGGAAACGCAGTCTGGCTCAATGCTGACAAGACTTCTCCATACGAAATGTACCAATTCTGGATGAATGTCATGGACGCTGACGCTGTTCGCTTCTTGAAAATCTTTACTTTCTTGTCACTGGATGAGATTGAAGACATCCGCAAACAGTTTGAAGCAGCTCCACATGAACGCTTGGCACAAAAAGTCTTGGCTCGTGAAGTCGTGACTCTTGTTCACGGCGAAGAAGCTTACAAAGAAGCCCTTAACATCACTGAGCAACTCTTTGCTGGAAATATCAAAAACCTTTCTGTCAAAGAACTCAAACAAGGACTTCGTGGCGTACCAAACTACCAAGTCCAAGCTGACGAGAACCTTAACATCGTGGAAATCCTCGTATCTTCTGGTGTGGTCAACTCAAAACGCCAAGCCCGCGAAGATGTTCAAAACGGAGCTATCTATGTCAATGGTGAGCGCATTCAAGATCTTGACTATGTTTTGAGCGATGTAGATAAACTCGAAAACGAGTTAACTGTTATTCGTCGCGGAAAGAAAAAATACTTCGTCCTTACATACTAATAAAACACACTGGAGGCATTTGCCATCCAGTCCTTTTTTTGCTAGACTTAAAACTATGAATACAAACTTGAAACCAAAACTCGCTCGCTTTACCACAGCGACCGCTTTTGCCTGTCCCATCTGCAAGGAAGAACTGCAACTGATGGAAAACAGCCTCAAATGTCACCATCGGCATTCTTATGACTTGGCCAAGTTTGGCTATGTCAATCTGGCACCCCAAGTCAAACAATCTAAAGACTACGATAAGACAAGCTTTCAGAATCGGCAGTTGATTTTAGAAGCTGGATTTTACCAGCAAATCTCCGACAGCCTTATCCAGCTATTGAAGGAAGAGCCAGCTTTTAAGACTGTCCTCGATGTTGGATGTGGCGAAGGCTACTACGCTAGAAAGATCCAAGAGCACTTCCCAGATAAGACGCTCTATGCCTTCGATATTTCGAAAGATTCCGTCCAGTTGGCAGCCAAAAGCGACGGCAGTTTCGCAGTCAATTGGTTCGTTGGAGATTTAGCCAACCTGCCCCTGCAGGATGCAAGTATGGACATCATTTTAGATATCTTTTCGCCAGCTAACTATCAGGAATTTCAGCGGGTCATGTCTGACAGTGCCCTCCTCATCAAAGTCATCCCCACTGAGCAACATCTTCAGGAAATTCGCCAAAAAGCCGCTAGACATCTCAACAACAAGGATTACTCTAACCAAGAAGTCATCCAGCATTTCCAAGAGCATTTCGATATTATCTCCGAGATTACTGTCGAGTCCAGCCAGTCCTTGACTGCTGAAAGTCGAACAGCTCTTTTAGCAATGACACCGCTACTCTTTCATGTCGAGCAAGACCAGATAGACTGGACTGACCTCACCCAAGTGACCATTGCAGCTACCATTCTTATAGGGAAAGTGAAATAAAAAGAACCTGAGACAAAAAGTTTCAGGTTCTTTCCCATTCCCCCTCCATCACTAACCACTCCCAATATAAAGTAATTGACTAGAATGTGATATTGTAGAGGGAGATTGCAGTAGTCAACTTAACAATATAGCTATATACTTCTCAAGATGTCGACAATCTGTCCACAAGCATTCCCATCCCCGTAGGGATTACTAGCCCGACTCATTTTTTCGTATTCAGTACGATCTTCTAAAAGCAACTTAAAGTTCTGATAAATCGTTTCTTCCTCTGTTCCTACTAGCTTCAAAGTTCCAGCCGCCACACCTTCCGGTCTTTCTGTAGTATCACGCATAACCAAAACAGGTTTACCTAAAGACGGAGCCTCTTCTTGAACTCCACCAGAGTCCGTTAAAATCATGTAACTACGGTTCATAAAATTATGAAAATCAAGAACATCTAGGGGTTCTATAATCTGGATACGTTCGATATCTCCAAAAATCTCAGCTGCTGTTTCTCTGACTAAAGGATTTTTATGAATTGGGTAAATAACCTTAACATCTTTATGTTCATTTAAAACACGCTTGACAGCCCGAAACATATGTTTCATAGGTTCTCCAAGATTTTCCCGTCTATGAGCAGTCAGAAGTATGAGGCGACTTCCAGCAACCCAATCTAGGACAGGATGTGAATAATCCTCTCTAACCGTCGTTTTAAGCGCATCAATCACAGTATTTCCAGTAACATATACATTGTCGCGTCCTTCTTTTTCGAGATTTTCTCTTGCCAATTCAGTCGGTGCAAAATGACAGTTTGCGATAATCGATGTCGACTGACGATTGAACTCTTCTGGAAAAGGACTCTGTAAATTGTAGGTGCGCAATCCTGCCTCTACATGACCCACTTTAATTCCTAGATAAAAGGCTGCTAAAGCTGCTGCATAAGTAGTAGTAGTATCACCATGTACAAGTACAATGTCTGGTCGTTCATTTTCTAAAACAGGTTTTATTTTATCTAGAATACTCGTTGTAATGGAAAATAAAGTTTGATTTACCTTCATAACCTCCAAATCATAGTCTGGTTTAACACCAAACAGTTCTAAAACAGGACTCACCATTTCTTTGTGTTGACCTGTCACACAAACAAGAGTTTCTATATCATCTTGCTTCTTTAATTCATTTACTAATGGACACATTTTTATCGCTTCTGGACGTGTACCGAAAACTAGCATTATTTTTTTCATAATCTCCTCCTAAATTATTATTTATAAACCGATTAATATAATAACTTCAACAAATTTCTAACAGTTTACGGCTTTAACTTTATAAATTGTAATAATTGAATAGTAACCTCCTCTTTTAGCAAAAGTAAGACACCTAAGTATATAGCGAAGAAAGTGCTTCCTGCAATAAAAAGAGATAAAAATGGAGTGGCTAGTACAATTTGATTTTTAACTAATATTAAGATTATGGTTGCAATAACTGTCGCTAGTATAACATTTCGTAAATTATTTTTTGAAATATTACCTGCTAAGTATTTATAAGAGTAGATAAACTGAACTGTCATTTGTGTTAATTCCGCAAATAGGGTAGCCATTGAGGCTCCTATAATTCCTAATTTAGGCATCAAAATTAAATTTAAACCAAGGTTAACAAGAGCACCTAACGAAACAGCAAACATGAAATATTTTTCCCTATTCATAGGTATTAAAATTTGATTGCCTGTAATATTTGAAAACCCCGATATAACCAAAATCGGCATGAGAATTTGCATTGAAAGTGTCGCAGAAATATACTTTTCTCCTCCTAGTAATTGAATACTATTTTGTGCTTCTACGATAAAAAATGCAACTAAAGGAATAGCAATAAAGAAAATAACTGCTGAAGACTCCTTTAGCATCTTATTAAATTTTGAAGTATTTTTCTTGCTAATATAAAATGATAATCGTGGTAAGAGAACTGCACTAATTGAAGTTATCAGTGAAAGTAAAATCCACTTAACTTTCGACGCTACAGAATAGTAACCCACTGCTTCATTTCCATTAATAAATCCAAGCATAACTGTATCTAAATTGGTATAAATATTAACAGCAAGTAATGAAGCAAAAAGATAAAACATCGGCTTAAAATGTTTTTTAAATTCTAAATTTTTGTAACGTTTTATATAAACAAATTTACGGCTATACCATACATTTAAAATGTTTGAACCTAAAGTTGAAAACAGGGTAATCCCAGCATAAACAATGTAATCCGCTGGTTTTTTGACAAATAAAAATATTAATATCAACGAAAATACCTTAAATATTAATGATCGTTTCGTAATATAGGCGTACTCCTCAATTCCGCTATATAGCCAATTTAAGGCAAGCGGTGAAGATAAAATGGTTAAAGAAGTTATCAATAATAGTGAAGATTCTTTACTCAATTGTTTTACTACTAGCGCCATCCCTAATAATAACAGAGTTACCAATCCCGACATTATAACATTTATGACTGCCAGCTCCTGCACTGTTTTAGAAAGTTTATCTTTGTCTTCTCTATTACTTGCAACCGCTCTGATTCCATAAGTCGATATTCCCAATGACGCAACTAAAATGCCATAATTACCTATTGAGGAAAAAAAAGATACCACGCCTATACCCTCAGGATTTAATATTCTAGATACATATGGGAATGTTATCAAAGGAAAAACAATATTTGAAAGCGTCAAAATGATATTCAATAGTGCATTCAATCTAATTGATTTATCCCTCATATTTTTTCAACCTCAATTTTAAATCGGCATACTTTATCAAATATATCAGCCTAGTATACAATTCTGGAATAAACAAAAAATTAGTCCCAAAGAAGGGCTTATAAGCAAAATCAACCCAGAAAAAGTTCTTTTTCTCCTTAATTAATCTTTTAAGCGATTTTTTAGATATATTTTTAGTCACAATTTCTCCAAAATTCTCTGCTACCTGTTCCTTTAACAACCTTGAAAAGGATAATAACTTAGGAAGCTGAATACACTCTTTTTTTAATGACATCGTCAACCAGAGTCCTCTTTGCTCAAACGGAAGAAAGCTCAAATTCTTATATGCTTCAGCTATATTTACAAATCCTTCAACCATCTGTTTCTGATAATTTTGCACAGCTCCATATATTTTTACATGCTTCTCGTTTTCATCTAGAACCGGAACAATCATTTCTTCCTGTTTATATTTTAAAGTTGGGCCATGATCTGCCACAAAAATATCTTCATAATACTCAAAATTTCTACTGACAATATCAAAAAATGGAGATTTGTTAGGATAATCAGAAAAAAGCATACCAAATTTATTATCTTTGTTCTGTACTGAATACTCCTTTAGAATTAATCCTAAATAATAGCCCATAATTTTCTTATTTGGAACAGCTCTTTGTAAACTATCCTGTATAGTCCCTTTCCATCCAACATCAACAATATATATTTCATCCTGACCCAAAGTTAATGTTTCCACATAATTTTTCAGTAATAAACCATCTTCTTTTTCTTTATTAAATCTTGAAATAAAAACTGGGTGAGCTTTTAAATCCAGTAACAACTTAGCATCAACTGTTAAGATATCTGTGAATTCTATATTCATATCTTGAGTAATTGAAGTAATTTCATTATCAGTAAAATTCAAATTTAGCAAAAAATTTTGAATTGTTATTTTTTTATATTGTCGAAAAATGATCTCAAACTTTTCATCCTCCAAACTTGTGAAAGAAGGATATAAGGTAGATCGCCTAGAAACATAAAAATATTCTGTCTTAATTCTTTGATTTTCACAAAAGAAAATATTTTGATAAATATCAAATAGCTGTTTTAACAATTGGCCTTCGCGTGAACAAAATAAAGCAATTTGAACACCGTCTTTAACTAGACTTCTGTGCAATTCCGAAATAAAGAATATAATATCTGCCAAAAAAACATTAAAGGGAGCCCTCATACTGTCTCCAAATAAGATTTGCTTATATAATCTAGTTAGTTCTCTATTTCCTATGATAGTGTATGTATCTTCATATTTCCTATAAATTGCTTTTAAACCAAGAGATTTTGGGATTTCATAATCAGATTGGAAATTATCGCCTATCATAGTTACATCCTCAGGAGATAATTCTAACTCTTTTAAAAGTAACTTATAGAGATTACCTGTTGATTTACGATAAGATTTCTCACTAGAAATATAAATCTCTGAAAAATAATCTAAAATTTTGAACTTTCTTAGTATCTCCTCTATAAACTTTTTATCAGTATAAAAATCCGAAACTAGTATGATTCTCTTTGATTCTTTTTTTAGAAATTTTAAAGCTTCTAAAATTTCAGAATCTAAATATATATGCTGTAATTCTATATTTAATTCTATATTCTTAGCTTTCTCTATAAATTCCTTTTGACTCATAATCTCTGATTGATTTTCAATTCTCTTATAAATACTTGATAAAAGAGTATCATATTCGATTTCTTCAATACCAGAATTTTTATAAGTCTTCTCAACATTTTTTCTTAAATCATATAGTATTGATGGATATATCTCAAATTTCATTTCAAAAGCCATTTGCTTCGACCATTGATATAATATTTCTTCAGGATGACAATCTCTATGTACTACTGTGTCAAAAAAATCAAATGCGACCGTTTTAGTATTTATTTTAGAAATATCTATTAACTCCATATTTCACCATATTCCTTTTTAGTGTTCGTTGATTATTAGCAATATACTATGCCCTAATAAGCTTTATAAGCAAAAGCATAACCAAACATCTATGAATCATTCTTTCTCCACAATAACAAAAGGATAAGAAGGATCGACCCTATTAAAAACTCCATCTAGATAATATTTTATTTTCTTTTTTGCATTACTCTTTCTTAATAAAAAATGGTAACCTTGTTGTAAAAATAGATATAACAAGAAACAGTAATATCTTATTCTACTATCAATATTTCGTCTAACAAATACAACCCTATTTCTCGCCATTAGATATTCCTGTAAGCCAGAAACTGATTTAATTGAGACCGAACCTTTATGGTAAATGTAACTATCAGTCAAACATATATTTTTATAGCCTATTTTTTGTGCTTTATAGCACCATTCTGTTTCTTCAAAAAATAAGAAATAATTTTCAGGAATATATCCAACACTTTTCAAAATAGAGGTCCGAAACATGATACAAGCGCCTCCAATATAGTCGCTTTCAATTTTAGGAAGAAGCTCTACCCTCCTAGCACCATGATTCTTTAAAGTTACGATTCCTTTATTAATAAAGATATCTCCACCAGTTGACTGGATTAAATTATTATCCTTATACTCAACTAATGCTGGACTGACAAAAGCCGCTTGAGAATTATTTTTTAGTTCATTTTTACAAGTTTCTATAAAATCAGCATCAATTATAGTGTCATTATTTAGGATACAAATATACTCATATCCTGCCTGTTCAGCATATTTTATTCCAATATTATTACCATGTGCGTATCCTCTGTTTTCTGAACTTACAATGATCTCTATAGGAGACAATATATTATTTAACTTACTTACACTATCATTCGTTGAGGCATTATCAACAATCACAATCTTGTACTTTTCCGAATTTATTGCACTTCGCAGACTCTGCACACATTCAATTGTATCTTCACAATTATTATAATTAAGAATAACTATACATACCTTATCCATCGCACACCTGATTTTCTATATTATGTTTCAATTTATAATCATAGTAAAATATTATAGCAAGAATAATTGCTAAAGAAAAACTTCTTTGTATACCAAAAACATTCATGGAGATTGAAGTCAGTACTAAACTACTTAAAATTCCTACTAATAACCCCTTCTCCACATCACAGCATTTTATTGACATTTTCTTTATTAAGAAAACTAATTTTAACAAAGGATAAAGATACATAGGAATAGACAACAAACCAAATTGAACAAATAGTTCTAAAAAACCAAGATCATCTAGATACATTTTAGTTATCCAATTCCCATATAAAACGAAACTACTATTTAAATTAGTAGAGGTGAGAACCCCCACTCCATTTACCCAATTTCCATTTTTAAGCAAATTGATATAATAATCCAATTCCCAATATCTATATCCCAATCCTCTATCTTGTAACATAAGACTAGAATCAATCAGGTTTGTTAAATAATTAATTCCGCCAAGTGCAAAAAAACTAAGAGCTAATCCCAATAATAATATTTTTGAGAACTTAAAAGTAGATTCCTTAGAGTATATAAACATCAGAACTATAGAGATCACAATAGAAAATGCCAGAACTCTTGTCTGATTTACAAAAAATATATATGCCAAAATTACTAGCAGTGAATACAAATATCTTGTTTCACGTTTTTTTATATATAAAAAAGTAGCAATCAATATACCAATAATGATTAGTGGAGTTCCGTCAATTCTGATTGAATGCTCATTTCTATACCATAAATCTCCGTACTCCCTCAGTATAGAGGAAAACATTTCTATTTTAAAAAAGGTATATAACCCCCATGAAATAGTACGAAGTCCCAATGAACAAAGTAAAATATTTAATGTATTTCTTAAAATTTTATACATATTATTGTCAGTGTTGTTAAAAAGGTACAGAATTACTAAAAATAAAAAAATCCATATATATTGCCTGGAAGCAAAAAAAATATCGAGTAAAGAATAATTATAAATATTACTCGCCCTATACAGTTCATATAGGACACTTATCAAGACAAAGAGAGCATACATAAAAGCAGATTTTGAAAATCTTTTAACGTTTGCAATTAATATTGGAAAAAATAACACAAGTAAAAAAATAACTCCTACTGTGAGTAAATTTCTAAGTGTATCTAACTTTATAGGAAATATTAAAAACAAACCTACCGATAACATTACCAAAAAGTAATAAATCAATTCAATAACGCCGTATTTCTCACGTCTCATCCCATTCTCCACCATATTATAAATTATTTAGCAATTCTTCTATCGCTTCAACTCGCTTCTCCCAAGAATTCTCTTTTAAAAAGCGTCTTCTATCTTCGTCACTATATTTTAATGTATTATTTTTAAGAAGTCGTTCTAAATTCTCCTTGAATTCTTCATAGTTTGTATAAAAATATACAAAGTCTTCAAACCTTTCAATCTCCTTATATTTAACGCTAAGTATATTTTTATTGAAATTAATATATTCATATAACTTTACAGGGTCAACTGCTTCTACAATCTCGTTAACCTTAAAAGGCATTATTAATAACGAAGATTCTTTAACAATATTTTCTAAACTTTCATGTGGGACACTTCCTAAATAATGAATTCTTTCATCATTCACTACTTGTGTCTTACTAATTGGACCAACAATTTGAAATTCAATATTAACGAAATCCTCTAGGCTTTTTAGTATAATATCGAAGTCAAACCAATGACTAATAGTTCCTACATAAGTTATAATAAATTTCTCCCCCTTCTGTCCATACTGTGCCGTTTCTAATATTTTTCCATCATAGCCATTTCTAATGATTTTAATTTTATCGTTTTCAACTTCTAACGAGTATTCTAATATCAAGTTTTCTTTCAATTTTTCACTTGATACTATTATTAAGTCTGCATCATGAACTAATTTTTTTTCAAAAGACTGCAATTTTTTACGCTCTTTTTCATCCTCAATAAAAGCATGATGGTAGTCCATACAATCATAGATAATCTTAACATTTTGTTGTAAATGAAGTCCCTCATATTGGCTTGGATTAGTAAAATAGATATAATCTGGTTTAAATTTATTAATTTTTGAAGAAATAGCGAACTGAAATAGTCTCTCATTAATTTTTGCCATTTTTTTGTTATTTATAAATGGAATTGTATATATGCGAGATAAGTGTACCTTGTTTATATTTTTATCTATAGTTAAGTTCTTTCGATTATATTTATACCGATAAGCAACTAAGACATTATTCAACTTTGACAAACCTTCAGCTAAAAATTGCGGCCTTTGTTTAATCCAATTCCAATCAATATTTAATACATAAAAAATTTTCTTCATAATATTTCTCCACCCCCGTCTCATTATTATAAAAAGATTGTTCCTATAAATATTTTTTATAAAGACCTGACAATAGAATAAATCGACGACTGATATTCTTTACCGGCTTCCCCCAATCTACTTTTTCCTTATTAGCATAAAATAGAGCATATAGTCCACCTTTTCTGATAATCTTCTCAACAGTCTTTATGAATGTAGCTTGATGATCTGTCAGTTTCTCTTCTTTCAGCAGATTAATAGTGGCTAAAGTTTGTTTATAGGTCGAGGCATGATCTTTGGCCAAATCATTTACTTTAGACAATCTTTTTATAATACGGCTCATTTTGAAATTGTATTCATGCTTGCTAGTAACATTACTTCCATAACGTCTATATCCCATGACTGTTTCAGAATAAAAATAAACATTACCCTTTAAGGCAGCTACTTTAGTTGTAAAATTATCGTGTGATAAGTAAGCTAGCTCAGCTGCATCATTTGAGATTCGAGGAAGTATTGAAAATAAGTCATGATTAAAAAAAGTATTACAACCGTACACTTTATGTGCCATGTAAGCCGTTATTGGATTAGTATAACTAATCCCCATTAATTGATCCATACTTGAAGAAGTTTCTTCCCCATAACTATCAATAATTCTCATATCTGCATAAATCATGGTTGGTCCTTGTGCATGAACTTCATGATAAAAATTTTGTAAAAGTTCTAGTTTATCTCTATCCCAGATATCATCTTGATCTGCAAACATATAGAAATCGTAAGCTTTTTCTTGCGCTCGCACAGCATTGATTAGACCAAAGAAATTGTAATAAGCTCCATGGAATTCTGAGTCGTTTTGAATCAATTGGATACGTCTATCTCTAGCTATATACTCTTTAACAATATCAACAGTCTGATCTAACGAATTATCATCACGTATAATCAATTCCCAATCGGTTACGGTTTGATTTATAATACTATCTAACTGCTCACGAAGATATTTTTCACCATTATAGGTCGCCATCATGATTAGTATCTTACTTGTTTGCACTAGTGAACTCCTTTAAAATCCTATAAGTATTCCCAAATCCAACCTTAGCATCAAATAATCCTTTCCATCCTAGACTTTCGATCTTATCACTCTTAAGACTGGCATTCTGCATGGGATTAGCCTGCTTAAGATCTTGCTTACTAGGAATATCCATGATGAGTTTCACATTGCCAACTCGAGCAATAATTTCAGCCATCTGTTTTATAGTAATAATTGAATTTGGATTGGAAATATTATAAGCCTGCCCTGACTTACCCGAAAGGAGAACACTTAAAATAGCACTGGCACAATCCAAACTATAACAATAGGATCTTAACTGACTCCCTGTACTCTTCATAACAATATCACGACCAGCAATAGCCTCATTCATAAAGAATGAAGAAACACGGTTATCTGTTACTTTAGCACTTGGCCCATAAATATGCCCTGGACGTACAATAGTAATGTTCAAAGCATATTCCGACACAAAGCTTTCACAAAGAGTTTCTGTCGCTCGCTTAGAATTAGCATAAGAAGAACGAACATTAAGATGGTCAACTAGCCCGATATAGTTTTCCTCTAAAGGTTGATCACTCGAACTCAGTCCATAAACTTCACTGGATGACACATAAAGCACCTTAGAAACCCCAGCATTCTTGGCATAAGACAAGAGATTGTACATCCCTAAAAAATTACTAGTCATTGTTTCTACTGGCTGATTGACATACAACTCTGGACTTGCTGGACTTGCCGCATGAATAATAAAATCAATATCAAAATCAAAATCTGGAATCACTGCTGCATCATAAGCTACAAATTTTAAGAAGCTTGTTTCTGCACCAAAGCGCTCTTTTAAATAGCTAAGATTACGACCACAACAATATATTTTAATATTAAAATTTCTTAGATCATTTAAAAGTAAGAGCTGATCAACAATAGAAGAACCAATTAAGCCTGACCCACCTGTTATTAGGATTGATTTCTCTTTCAAATCAGCTACATTAACAATTGTTGACAATGACTCTTTGACATCACTTTTATAGAAATAATTTGATAATAGTACCATGATTATTTAATCCAGTTATCACGTGTCGAACTTAACAAGGCTTTAAAAATATCTAAATCTTCAACAGTTGTAATCTTAAGGTTTTTCTCAGATCCAAGTGAGAAGTAACTCCTCTTGCCAAATAATTGCATCAACTGACAAGAAGCTGCGACATCTGTAATGCCGTTCTCTAAAGCCTTTTTGTGCAGCGCCAGAATGACATCAAGTTGATAAACATGAGGTGTTTGTGTACGAAGCAACAAATCACGATTCAATGCTTCAATAGATGATGTAGAACGTGGCTCATCTAAAACAAAGACAACTTCTGTTGTCGGAATAGCAGCTACAGCATTCCCAAATTGTTGGTAAGTCGCTAAGGAGTCACTAATAATCTCACTACTTACCAAAGGACGGTTGCCATCGTGGATTAAAACAGTAACATCTTCATTCGGGTGAGCTTCTTTGACTGCTTTCAAACCATTATAGATAGACTCTTGACCGGACTTACCTCCCAAAGTAATTAGTTTAAGTTTTGTAATCCCAAATTGTTCTGCATAGGCTTTAACCATCTGCTCCCAACCTTTTAGAATCACAATACAAATTTCATCAATTTCTGGGTGATTTTGAAATTTTTCAAGAGTGTAGATAATGATTGGTTTATTTTCAACATGAATGAATTGTTTTGGAATATCTTGACCAATACGACTACCAATTCCCGATGCTGTTAAAATTGCAATCTTCATTTATTCTCCTTCATATTTGAGCTCTAAAAACAAGTGTTGTTCTCTCTTATCTTCAGAAGGAACAACCATATAATCTTTCCCGTAAAACATTTCTAAATATTCTTCTGACCAAACAGGAATATTAACCATTTCTGTCTCGAAGGGGACTTTCTTATAGACATTCATGTTTTCTCGTAAGTACGTCTCTCGTCTAAAATGTTTTCGACCTGTCGGTATCGAGACATATTTGGTATTTGAATCCTTACAACTTGAATTGCATTTATCTAACCAGCTTAACCACTTTTTAATAGGAATAATTCCAAAGAACCAGCCTACCATTAATTTACCCGCTGAATAATTAAGCTTTCTTCCTTCAAGACGAAACATTTCTTTCATTAAGGCATGATTTTTTGTCTCACGAACTGAAGCCAAAGCAAAGGTCAAAAACATACTCGTATATCCTTGAAAGAAGCGTTTTACTGGATTATCGAAGACATTTTCCACAATATATAAATCTACTGAAATTCCACACTCATCCGCAGCATAATCATACTTTCTACGAGCTACTGTTCCCTTCTTACGAATTTGAGAAACATGGAGCCCAAGTTCAGGGTGACTATTTGGTGATTGAAGATAATAATAATTACTAAAATCTTTGCAGGTATTTAAAAGAGAAACAAGCTTATCATAGCTTTCACGAGGAATATTGATATCCACATCATCATCCCATGGAATAAAGCCCTTATGACGAATCGCACCTAAAATACTCCCACCACTCAAGGAGTAGCTAATCCCCTGCTTATCAAAGAATTTAAAGATATCTGAAATCATTTTAAGCAGTTCCGCTTGATATTTCTTCAAACCTTCATCATTAAGAAAAATAATATCCGATTTGTCATATTTTAATTTGACTGTCATTACTTCTCCCTCTTGAATACTTCCTCATAATCCGCCACTATCTTTTCCCACGTAAATGCATCCTCAATTCGTTGACTAGACTTTTCGTCTAATTCCAAAATAGCATCTTCATCAAATCGTTCCACTTCTTCGATTACATGCGCTAGCTCATCTTTTTTCCAATAAATCGCTCCATCTTCACCCACTTCACGATTAAAGCCAACATCTAGTAATAAATTAAGCTTAGTTGATGCTAAAGCTTCAAGAAGCGACGGATTGGTTCCACCGACTTCATGGCCATGGAAATAGGCAAAAGCATTCTCTCGGATGTATTTGAGCAATTCTTGGTCATAGACAGTTCCAACAAATTTAACTCTCAGGTCTTTATCGAAACCTGTATCCTTGAGCAACTGATCATAAAACTTGTTTTGTTCCACATTTGTAATGAGAACAAAGTCTTTTTTAGAATTAGACTTCATAAATTCACGAATCATGGCTTCATAGTTGTTCTCAGGTACAAACCGTCCCACCACTAAATAATATCCATTTTCAGTTATGTTTTTTTCCTGATACCAGCTACGAACCTTTTCGTCTCTAGATTGCAACGTAGACCTACTTGTATCTGTTCCATAGGCGATATAAGTCGTTTTAGGTTGATACTTTTTATAGTCAGCTTGAATATATTTCTCAATATTCTTACTATCGCAGATTAGTAAATCTGCATGTTTGACCATCAGCTGTTCTGAAAACTTCCAATACTTCCGAACTGGCAAGCTCCATTTAGCCCGAAGCCACTCATGCCCATCTGGATTGACAAACAAGCTGCCTCCGATAGCTTGAATCTTTTTCTTAAGTCTAGCTATAAAAGGGCCGATACGGCAAGCTAGAATGTAGAAAATTGGAGCTTCATCCTTATTTTCCTTGGCTATTTCAATCGCTCTATTCACAGCAGCTATATCATAGGCAATGGCTCTAGATGGACCAATATTAGGCACATCGATGTTGTAACAAATAGCACCGTTGTACTCAAATGTATCTGCTGTCAGTCCTGACTTTGCAGAATTTTCACGCATACAAGCTACATAGTATTGTATGTTAATGTCTTTCTGATGTTCTGTTAATTTCTCAACAAAGGTCTCAAAGCCCCCATACTTAGCAGGGATTCCTTTTGAACCTATGATATAAACTGACTTTTTCATTTTTCTCCTAGCAATCTGAAACTAATTGAATCACTTCGCTCCATCTTTCATTAGCACGACCTTGACAGTCTTTAGCAAAATTTTAATATCAGACCAAATGGTCCAGTCATCAATATAAGACACATCCAATTTTACGACATCATCAAAATCCGTGATTCCACTACGACCACTGACTTGCCATAAACCTGTAATGCCCGGTTTAAAACTGAGGCGTTTTTTCTGTTCTGGTGTGTATTTTTCGTACTCATCAACAGTTGGTGGGCGCGTACCAACTAAGCTCATATCACCTTTAAGAACATTCCAAAATTGTGGAAGCTCATCTAGGCTGGTCTTACGGATAAAGCGACCAATAGGTGTAACGCGTGGATCGTTATCCATCTTAAACATTCCGCCTGTCATCGTATTTTGAGCCATCAATTCTTTTTTTCGTTCCTCAGCATCTATGTACATTGAGCGGAATTTATAAAACTTAAAAATACGACCATTTTTCCCAACTCGATCTTGAGCAAAAATAGCAGGACCACCATCTTTTTTTATCTGAGGCACTAAGAAAATTGCTGCAAGCCCACAAAAAATAAGGCCAAAAAGAGAACCGATAATATCCAAAAGTCTCTTTAATAAAACGTGGTGATAACTGTAAAACTTCGTTGAAAAAGTTATTACATTGAAGCCTGCAACTTTCCGAACCTTTTTCTCACTATTGGTTGGGAAGTCCAAGGCATTGATATTAATAGTCGTATCAATTCCCATATGTTCAAATTGTGAGACCAGTTTGTCCAACTTGTACAATTCACTTGGGACATTAACAAATACCTCATCAACAACTGCGCGAGTCGCGTATTCGATCATATCTTTTTCAGCTACGACATTAAACTCCTGACTTTCAAAGAACGGGTCATCTACAACTGTGATTGCCACTATTTCTCCAACAAAATCCTGTGCTTGCTCAAACTGAGTTAGGATTCGGTTTAAACGAGATTTTATTGTTATAATGAAAAGTTTTTTGCTATTTTTTGATTTGGGATAAACAGAAGAATAATATTTTTTAACCAAGACATTTGTACTATATATAAATAAAGCATTTAATACAATAAAATATATCAATCCTCTACGAGAGATAGAAAAACGTTCTTCCATCATAAATGAAGAAAATGTTATGGCAAAAATATAAAAGGCGCTATATTTGAGTGTCTGAATCATTTCTATAAGATAACCCCTTTGTAAGAAATGATTATAGAAATCGCTGATATAAAACACAGCCATATGAAGCAGAGCCAATATAAAAATGCTTGATCGAGTCAAATCAGAATTTGAAATAAAGCTCACTAAAATAGCCACCAGTATAACCACCAACAGCTGGATTACTGCTATTCCCAATTTCTGAATTTCTTTCTGTTTCTCAAACATAGCAACTCCTATAGTCTATTTCTCTTTTTTCGTCCCATAGTTCCCGTAATTGCCGTACGCACCATAGATTCCGTATGAGCCATATTTATCCATAGCCACGTTGTATTTATTTAAAATAACCCCTAGGAATGGTGTGTCTGTTTGTTCCAGCTGTTCTTTAGCCTTTTGAACCAGCTTGCGTTTGACAGCTCCTGCCTCTGTGACCAGGAGAGAAGCATCACATTTTTGTGCAATGATGGCTGCATCGATAACAAGACCGATCGGCGGTGTATCGACAATAATATAATCATAATATTTGCGTAAAACATTCATCATAGAGTCAAAGTTTTTGCCCTGAAGAAGCGCAGTTGGATTAGGAGAGGTTTGTCCAGACTCAATGACAAAGAGATTTTCTACATCCGTTTCACACAAACCTTGGGAAAGGTCCGTTTTTCCTGCCAAATAGTCTGTCAAACCAGTTATTTTCTCTTTTGATTTGAAGACCCCAGACATGACTGAATTTCGGATATCCGCATCGATCAAAATAGTTTTATAACCAGCTCTGGCAAAGGCAATGGCCAGATTTGTTGAAGTCGTTGACTTTCCTTCATTTGGCTGAACAGAGGTCAAGGCAATAATTTTGAGGTTGTCCCCGCTCAACTGGATATTGGTACGAAGGGCGTTGTAATACTCTTCTGTCTTCTCAATAGAAGCTTTTCTGCTTCTTGATAATTCTAATCTCGGCATACTATCTCCTTATTTCAGTTTACTCATGTCAGGTACAACTCCAAGCAAGGTCAAGCCCATCACTTCTTCAATATCTTCTGGCCTCTTCACTCGGTCGTCTAGAATATCTACCAACAGTACAACTACAACCATCACAACGCCTCCCGCAAGGAAACCAAGCAACACATTGCGGCGGATATTTGGTGAAGATGGCTCTTTAGGTACTTCCGCTTCTTCCAAGGTTGTAACATCTGACACTTTAGTAACCGCAATGATTTTTTCTGCAGCCACTTCGCGAAGCGTATTGGCTATGCGGCTAGCCTCGTTCGGATTCCCATCCGCTACCGTGATTGATACAATCCGTGTGTCGGTCGGTACTGCAACAGTCACTTTTGCCGACAGTCCAGCCGGTGTCGTTGGCAGATTTAGCTCTGAAATCACGCTCGCTAAAACGTCTTGTGATAAAATGATTTCTTTATAGTCTTTTACCAGATAAGCCCCTGCTTGCAAATCTTGATTTGTCAAAGCATTGTTGTCAGATTGCTGACGATTGACAACATAAATCCGTGTCGTGCTCTGATAAGAAGGTTTCGCTAAAAACACACTGTAACCCAATGCTAAAATAGCCATTACTAAAGCTGTCAAAACAATCAGAAACTTCCTTTTCCAGACTGTTTTCAACAAGGACAAGACGTCAATTTCAACCATTTGATTTTCTTGATTCATTTTCCTATTTTTCTCCTAAATTAAGATTGATGGTTTACCAATGCGAGGAACCGCTCCGCAAATTAAATAAACTCATCACTTAACAGAATTTCTTGATTTTTTCTAAATATTCGTTCTGCATATGATTCTCCGTATTTCTTAGCAATGATATCATAGGCTTCTTTTAGATATGGTGGACGGGAAGCCAAATTATGCATATCACTCGCTACAAAATGCACCAAATCATGTTCAAGAAAGAATTGAGCTCGTTTTTTCATAAATTTATATTTGTCACCAAACAATTTTGGCTTCAGAACACTGGAGCTGTTAATCTGCATATAACAACCCATATTTATCAAATCACGGACTCTTTTCTCATCATTCTCTAAGCAATGGTAACGCTCAATATGAGCAACTACCGGAGTCAGACCCAGACGCAAAACATTGCTCAAAGCTGAGTGAATCTCCTTATAAGGAGTATTCATACTAAACTCAATCAAAGCGTAAGTCGTCCCCCCTAATTTGGGAATTCGCCCCTGCTCTAACTTTTCTAGGATATCACTTGTATAATAAATTTCTGCTCCGTAAAGAATCGTCAAATCATCTGCAATTTCCTTAGCCAACTCCTGTACTTGCTTGAAGTTTGCTGCAATCTTTTCTTCCGGAGTCTCAAACATTCCTTTTCTGCGATGAGAAGTTGAAACAATCGTCCTCACTCCTTGGCGATAGCTTTCTTCTAGCAAAGCTCTGCTATCTTCAATCGTATTCGGACCATCATCAACATCAAAAACAATGTGAGAATGAATATCAATCATGTTTTACTTTCCTTCCATAGTATCTTGAATGGCTGCTTTAGCCGCATTCAAGCTATTTTGATCAATTTCCATCATATAAAGACTGGCATCTGGCATGGCATGAGATGGCAAGCCAGTCGTTCCATTTCCTGTTAGGGCTTGGGAAACTACATTATAGCTACCACCAGATTCTAGCTGTGTATTCACTAAGTTAACCATGGTTTCAAGGCCCATGTCCGTTTGCACAGAATCCTGCAGACCAGAGATAATACCATTGTAATTTCTCAAGGCGTCTGTTGACGTTAATTTCTGGATAATGGCCGCAATGACTTTTTCTTGATTTTTTCCGCGATCGTTATCGCCACCGCTAAGGGAATATCGTTCCCGAACAAAACCAAGTGCTTGCTCTGAGTCCAAATGAACATTACCAACAGCAAAGTGGTAATTCCCATGGAGACTTGTAAATTCCTGATCATTATAAACATCAATTCCACCAAGTAAGTCGATTAATTTCAAGAAAGAGGTGAAATTGAGACGAACATAATAATTGATGTCGATCCCATAAAGATTTTCTAGGGTGTGAACGGAAGCATCAACACCGTAGATCCCAGCATGGGTTAATTTGTCAGATTGGTTGAGACCGCCGTCTGCGATTGGCACATAGGCATCCCGTGGTGTTGTCGTCAACAAGACTTTCTTAGTCTTACGATTGACTGTCATAATGATATTTACGTCGGAACGAGACACAGATGAAATCGGCCCGTACGTATCAATTCCACTAACATAAATATTGAAGACATCCGCATTTGGATCTTGTTTCCCTATGGCTGTTTCAATCTTTTTAGTTAATTTATAAGAATATATTTTCTTAATCTTGGAAGCGTAGTCTGGATCCTCACTGCGAAGCGTATCCTCAAACACACTATTCAAAACAATGGCCTTTGCTTCCCCGTTTGTCAGAGACCGATAGGCAGCTAAGTAAGATGTTGCTGTGTCAACTGTCAAGTCAACTTTTTTTAGTTGAGCTACATTCTGTGTCAGCGCATTGATGTTGTCAGCATCTGTCCCCGTCGGAGCTAAAACATTTGTTAAATCCTTAACATCTGTAATTTCACTGTCTGCCAGAACAGCAATGCTCATTTCATATTCTGAATAATTAGAAGTAGAATTCAAACCACTCGATAAATCCATGACTTCCTTGAAAGCATACATAGATATGGATCCCGCAAACAGAGCCAGAATAAGAACAATGCTGGTAGTAACACGCGCCTTATTTTTAAAGATAAGAAAGGCCGATGCGACTGCTACCAGCAGAATGAAAAAAATGGCGACAATATTCAAATATCGGAAAGCCAATAAATTGTAGCGAATAATCGTAAAAATTAGCAGGGCTGCTAACAAAGCATAGACACCCAAGAGTGCACTGTTCAGAATTCTAAAACGTTTTGTGTTCTTTGACGAGATCCTTCTTTTATGAGACATTACCGTTAACTACCTTCTATGTGAAATTACTCTAGTTTATTATATCACAAAAGTCCCCCTTTTTTAAGAAATTCTTAAGAATATTACATAATTGTAAAAAGTTTCTACTTTTTTGTGAACAATTTTAAATCTAAAATAGATGCCCTTTTTAAAATCAAAATAAGAAAACGATGCCTTAAAATAGGCACCGCTCGTTTCGGAAATATGTATAAAAATAGCGACGATCATTACTCTGCTAGTCTTGGATATTGACTTAAAAAAAGTAATTCTTTCGTCAAAAATAGCGCTTTGAATTGCTAGCGGTATGAATCTACACTTTTTTGATTTCTAATAAGGATAAAATACTAAACCCATTGGTTACACTTTATTCATTACACTAGTTTGTCTCGGTCAACTTGTTCATAGGCCTGCAGCCCGTCATTGAGCTTGTCCCAGATGACTACCTCACCTGCCCGAAGTGACTTCTGCACATCAATGATGCGCTGATTAGAAGAACCGCGGAACTGCAACATGAGATTCTTCTTTGTGATATCAAAACGGCCGTCCACCAAGATGTCAATCAGACTCAGTAGCTCCAGCTTATCCTCCGTTTCCAGCATCATCTCCTCCCAGGTATAGCCCGTCCAGGACCAGATGTCCTTGTCCGGCAGCTCACGCCGAATCCGCTTGACCAAGGGCAGGAGGATACCTGTATTGAGAAAAGGTTCACCGCCTAGGAGAGTCAGCCCCTGCACATAGGGCTCCGCCAAGTCTTTCATAATCTGCTCCTCCAGCTCTTGGGTATAAGGAATGCCAGCATTGAAAGACCAAGTTGCTGCATTATAACAGCCCTCACAGTGAAACATACAGCCACTGACATAGAGGGAGTTGCGGACGCCTTCACCATCTACAAAGTTAAAGGCCTTATAGTCAATGATTCGCCCCTTACTCAACTCCTCACTTTTCCATTCTTGGGGTTTAGGATTGTTCATCTTTATCCTCCAAACTTATCCAGTAACGCTGACTTCTGTCAATTGTATTTTCGTAAACACCGCCAGCAGAAAGAATTGTGCATCGGCTGGCTTCGTTGTCTTCATCGCAGGTAATCAGTACTCGTTCCAATCCTTGCTGTCGAGCCTCTGCTAGTCCTAGCTCTAGCTGCAACTTAGCCAATCCCTTTCTGCGTTGACTGGGCCGGATAGAATAGCCAATATGCCCACCCTCCACAAATAATTTGTCATTTAAGGACAGGCGTAAAGCTAAAAAACCCAGAGGCAAGCCGGTCTCATCAAAGGATAAAAATTGGATTGCAGGAACCCAACCTGCTGGCAGCTTGGCAGCATCCTCCTGCTGCTCTACCATTCGTAACCAATCTTCATAACCCTTTGCTCGTTTCCAAGTAGCACCCATGCCACCGTGCATATAGGATTTTGCAGCATCGAACTCAGCAATCATTTCTAAAATCGCGTCTTTATCTTCTAAAGTTGGTCGTCTAAGCTCCATGCTCCCTCCTTAATTGATATCAATCCAGTAACGCTCTTTACCGCCTCGAACATCCTCTAATACTCCGCCATTAGCCAGAATCACTGCTCGACTGGCAGCATTATCACAATCGCAGGTCACCAAAGCTCGTTTTATATTTTTACTTTTGGCTACTTGCAAGCCTTGTCGCAGCTGCTCTTTGGCAAATCCTTGTCCACGCGCAGAGGGACGGATACTATAGCCAATATGCCCGCCTTCTTGGAGCAAATGGTCATTGAGCCGCAAGCGCAGATTGAGAAAGCCCACAGCCTGACCATCCGTAGCAAAAGAGATTAGTTGGATGTAAGGCACAAAACCTTGCGGCAAGCCTAGACCTGCCTCAGCTAGCTGAATCGTCTCCAGCCAATCCTCATAGACAAAATCTGCTCCGCCAAAGAAGCCGTCCTGTCGGCTACCAGCTGCTTCAAAGTCAGCCAGCATCTCTAAAATCTTTTCCTTGTCTTCTAGCTTCGGTCGTCTCAGTTCCATACTTCCTCCTGATACGAAGAGAGTGAGACCGCCTTGCGCCCCACTCTGACTTCTATTGTTTCTTGTTCTTTTCTAAAAATTGCTGGCGCAGTTTAGCTAACCGCTCTTTTTTGCCGCTACCGCCCTGCGAATGCTTTTCATGGAAACGCTGCACCTGAGCCTTTCCTTTGTCGTCCAATTGATACTTTCCCATCTTAATTTCCTTCGTACTTGATGGTCGAGCCATTCATGTGCTTGACCCGAGCTGATATTTCTTTGTGTCGGCCGTTGACCATTGGACGGGCTTGCGGATTTCCTAAGTAACCGCAGGTCCGCTTAACCACATCGACCGTTTTGGGATCGCTGTTGCCACAGTTTGGACAGGTGAAGCCCCGCTCGGTCGGCGTGAAGTCTCCCTCAAAGCCGCACTTATAACAGCGATCAATCGGTGTATTGGTGCCCAAATAGCCAACCCGGTCATAGGCATAGTCCCAGACAGCTTCCAGTGCCTTCGGATTTTGCTGCAGAACAGGGTATTCACAGTAGTGGATAAAGCCACCAGAAGCACCCACTTCAGGATAAATCTTCTCAAAGTCCAGCTTTTCAAAAGGCGTCGGATTCTTGCGCACATCGTAGTGGAAGGAGTTAGTATAGTATTCCTTGTCAGTAATATCCGGAACAACCCCAAACTTCTCTGTATCCAAACGGCAGAAACGGTCGGTCAGACTTTCAGATGGTGTCGAGTAAACAGAGAAATGATAGTCATACTGATCTGACCACTCTTCCACCCTACGCTTCATATCTTTGACAATGGCAATCGTAAAGTCCTTGGCTTCTGGTTTTGTCCCCCAATTACCGCCGTAAAAGACTGCTGCTACTTCATACAGACCGATATAGCCTAGGGAGACCGTTGCACGACGGTGAGTAAAGAGCTGATCCACCTGATCATACTTGCCCAGACGTTGGCCAAAAGCCCCATACTGATAAAGAATCGGTGCATTGGCTGGACTGGCTTCTTTGGTCCGCTCCACTCGGTAGACCAAAGCGTCCTCAGCAATATTCATCCGCTCGTTAAAGAGTTCCCAGAATTTATCCAAATCCCCCTCGGATTCAAGCGCAATCCGCGGCAGATTGACAGTAACGACACCCAGATTCATACGGCCAGAGTTGACTTCCTGACCATTTTCATCCTTCCAGCCTTGTAGGAAAGAACGGCAGCCCATCGGTACCTTGAACGATCCAGTCAAGTCGATAATCTTGTCATAGGAAAGCACATCTGGATACATGCGCTTAGTGGCACACTCCAGAGCCAGTTCTTTGATGTCGTAGTTAGGCGTTCCCGGCTCGAGATTGAGCCCACGCTTAAGGGTGAAAATCAGCTTAGGGAAAATTGCTGTGCGGTGCTCGCTTCCTAGTCCCTTGATACGGATATTGAGAATGGCCTTCTGAATTTCCCGCTCAAAACGATTGGTTCCCAGACCAAAGCCCAGCGAGGTAAAAGGAGTCTGACCGTTAGAGGTAAAGAGAGTATTGATCTCATACTCCAGCGACTGCATGGCATCGTAGATGTCCTTCTTGGTCTTCGCCCAGGCGTACTCTTCCTGCTTATCCGGCAAAACCCATTGCTCCGCATCCTTGAGATGCTTTTGATAATTAAGCTCAGCATAGGGCGCCAAGACTTCGTCAATCCGATCGGCCGAACAACCGCCGTACTGGCTGGAAGCTACATTGGCAATAATCTGTGAGATTTGCGCCGTCGCAGTCTGGATAGACTTGGGACTTTCTACCTCTGCATTGCCAATCTTGAAGCCATTTTTCAGCATGCCGTCAAAGTCAATCAGACAGCAATTAGTCATCGGTGTATAAGGGCTGTAGTCCAAATCATGGTAGTGGATGTCCCCCTTCTGGTGGGCGTTGGCCACATGAGGCGGCAGCATCTTAAGGCCGATGGACTTGCCGACAATCCCAGCTGTTAAATCCCGTTGAGTATTGAAAACATCACTGTCTTTATTGGCATTCTCGTTGACTACCGTACGATCTTTGTTGAGAAGCTTGTCAATGCTAAAATTAATGTCTGTCGCTTTTGAGCGCTCAAAATCCCGTTGGGTGCGGTAAGTGATGTAGTTCTCCGCGATGGCATATTCCTTTGCATTCAAAAGCTCATGTTCAACGATATTCTGAATTTCATAGATTTTGACATACTTAGCGAAGCGACTGCTGATTTCTGCCACAACACGGTCCGTGATGGTTTCCAGTTTAGCTTCCAGCATAGGCGTCATGGGGCCAATGTCTTGAGCTGCCCGCACCATGGCCTTGTAAATCTTACTGACATCAAAATTTACTCTCCGGCCATCCCGTTTTTCAACATAGATGGTTGGGGCTATATCAAATTTTGTTTCTCTTAAAATCATCACGAACACTTCCTCTTCTTAATAAGTCATCTACCAAACATTATATCACTCCAAAATAAAAAATCAATATGTTGTGGTGAAAATGTCGTTTTTTTATTTTACACACAACATATTGTTTTTATTATTGGAGCTGATAAAGCTTGAAGTGACTGAGTTTAAGGTTTGTTTCTTTATAGTTTTTAGAAATTTTTGTATCTACATCAGGCAGAAGTTGAATATGATTATTTACTAAAATAAATTTTGGTTCAACTTGATTTAGGGTATTTCGCAAATAAATCTGATTTTCCTCTGTTCCTGTGTAAAGGGACGGAGTCAGAATTGAAACAGCAGACAGACGCTGGCTCTGTTGATAGAGACTAGCTGTACTATCCCAAGCATAAATCGTGTCTTTGGCGGAACTATTCTCCCGGATGTACCGAGCAGCCATCGCTCTTTCGCCAGAAACACCATTAGACAGAATATACTCCTGTACAAGAGGAAAGCCAATCAAGTAAATCATCGCCACAAGAGGCAAAAAGACCTGTTTTGAAAAATAACGATTCCAAACCGATGTCTTGTGCCGTTCACGACGGCGTCTCCCTTCGTTTTCTACGCTAGTTTCCCCATTTTTGTTAAACCATAGGGCAAACAAGATAATAACAAATGGCAAAGCCGGGAGTAATTGGTAAGCCCCCTGTTCAGGCAAGCCCAGCGCTCCAATGAAGACGGTCAGAAAACCAAATAAACTGAGAATACGCATAAGACGAACAACTGCAGCTTCTTTTTTAAATTGAAAGCCCAAAACGAAAGCTGTTACAAAGCCTAGCCCAATCGTCAGCAGACCATAATAGAGAGCATTACTCGGCAGCTGGCTGCCCGTCAATTTAAAAGCATCAATGGCATAGGTAACCTGACTAATGGCTACCCCAAAAGAGCCATTCCACACCGTGTAATATCCTAAAGGATAAAAGAGCAGAGAAAAACCAAGCAGGACAGCTAAACATTGATAAAGCCCCCTTGCTTTGCGCTTGGATGCAATATTATACGCAAACAGAACTAGAGCTGCTAGGGTATAAAAGACTATACTCAGCATTGGTTCGACAAGGAAAGATAAGGCTCCTACAGCACCATATAAAATGAAAACTTCATCTTTCACCGCATTTTGTACATAACGCACCAAAAAGTACATGCTCCAAAATACAAAAGGAAAAACAAAAATACTGGAGTAGAGACCACCAAATCCAAGCGTCGCTGTCAACAAGTAAAACAAGGGCAGCAGGTTTTGCGCAAGACTGGAGTTTGTGGTAATGTAGGAAATCGTTTTAAATAAATAGACTCCCGCTAAAACAAGGGCAAGGACTTGAAAAATCAAAAACAAGATTTGACCAAAGGCCATACTGCCAGCCCAATTAATAAGATAGTAGAGCAAACCACTAGTTCCATAGATATGGGAATAAATCGTTTGGCCCTGTACCATAGCCCAGCCGGCATAGAGATTCTGAGATTGTAAGTTTGTAGCTAAATTCGTCAAAAGCGGATTGACAACACTGAACAGACTAACAAGAATACTCCAAGAAAGCACTTTAAAAAGCGGAACAGGACTCATTTTCTTACGAAAGCGCTGAGTTCCTTCCTGCTCTGAGACTTCTACATTTGCTTCAGAAATTTCTGTCTTCATTTCAGGAATTTCCAGATTCTGTTGTTCATTTATATCATGCATAAAAAGCTTCTCCTTGATATCAGTCCTATATAGTATATCAAAAAGCTTCCTTTCTGTCAGCCTTATCCTGCATTCCTTTTTGCTTTTTACTCTTTTGAGCTGTTCTTTCTAAATCTCGAAAACGCTGATACGCCCTCCTTTCATAAATCTCTTGGCCTGCATACAGTATCTCCAGCAACGTCATGAAATCTTTCCTTTATTTTTACTATTCGGAAAAGAGACAAAAAAAGACCTGAATGAATCTCAGATCTTTCATTTACAACATTGGTGCAAACAACTGCATAATTTCTTTCACTAAGCGTTTATACCAAGAATGGTTCATGTTCTCAGGCAAGATTTCTTCGCAAATTTCAAACATTTCTTCAAAATCCTGCTTAATAACCGAAATCGTCTCCGTTTGATACATCAATACAGCATTCTCATAATGGTGAATCAGACTGCGATAATCAAAATTAATCGTTCCCACCACGGCCAGCTCATCATCTGAAACAACATGCTTGCTATGGATAAAGCCTGGCGTATACTCATAAATCTTAACACCAGCCTCCATTAAATCTGGATAGGCTCCGCGCGTAACAATCTGAATCAGCTTCTTATCAGGAATGAATGGTGTCACAATGCGCACATCCACCCCTCTCATGGCTGCATTCTTGATATCCTCTGTCAAATCGTAGTCGATAATCAAATAAGGGGTTGTGATATAGACATAATCGATGGCTTGATTGATGATATTCTGGTAGACAGCTTTCCCCACCTGTTCCTTATAAATCGGCTTAGGCCCGCTGCCATACGGAATATAGAGCCCCTTGCCTTCAACCCGCTGGCTATCAAAATGGTAACGGTCAAAATCCGTAATTTCCCCACGATTGATGTACCAGTTCATCAAGAAAAGACGCGTCAAAGCCTTCACCGCTTGACCTTCCAAGCGAATACCGCCATCTTTCCAATGACCGAAACGAACGATATGATTGATATACTCGTCCGCTAGATTAATGCCACCCGTATAGCCAACTTGCCCATCAACCACCAAAATCTTGCGGTGGTCACGATTATTATAGGCTACCGTCATCCGCGGAATCACTTTGTTAAACTTATGGGCATCAATTCCTAGGTTGCGTAATTTTTGAGTATAATCACCAGGAAGAGTCGCCATACAGCCAATATCATCATAAAGCAGCTTAACCTCAACACCTTGCTTGACCTTTTCAAGCAAAATATCCAGCACACGATTCCACATCAAGCCTTCATCAATGATATAAAACTCCAGAAAAATGAACTTCTTGGCTGACCGTAAATCAGCCAGCATGGCCGTAAACATCTCCTCACCTGTAGCGAAATACTGCGAGGCTGTCCCATCATAGACATCTGCATTATGGTCCATACTCAAAAGAGATTTCACAATCCCAAAAGCCGATTTATTCTCCTGCTTGAGCTCTACCCGCAAATCATAGCTATTATCTTCTCGAAACTTCACCGAGTCCATATTTTCTAGTTGCTGGACTTCCTTTTTGGACAAATGCCGCTCTCCAAACATCAGATAAAGCAGGAAGCCAAAAATCGGCACAACTGCGATTAACAGCCAAGTTACCTTGCTTTCTGGCGGCATATTGCGATTGACAATCGCTAAAATCGTTCCAATATACAGAAAAATAATCACAAGCGCTGATAACCAATTGGGAACAAGCTGACTAAAATAGAAAAAAGCCACAAACACCAGAATCAATTCCAGCAGCATAATAATAATACTGAACCCATACTTGGACATTAACAAACGAAATTTTCTGAAATTCATTCCCGCTCCCATCCTTTTACATATATTCTAGTATAACAGTAAATGAAGATTAACACAATCTTCACTCTGCTAAAAATGAAAAGGCCCCTTTTAACAGGACCTTCCTATCAATTTTTATTCTTTTGTAAAGACAATTGTGTCATCATCATCATTTTCCTGCGACAAATCTTCCAGAGTTAGTTGATTATCCTCTAATCGATAGCGCTTAACGTCGTTCCCAACGATCATGGTTTGATTAGTCGGATCAATCTGCACCTGCTTAATTTCCTGATCACCATCGCGTTCGATTTTTGTCAGCGTCCCTTTATTTCCAGAGATTTCTAGGGTCAGGGAATCTCCTTCATGAGTCGCCTTATAGACTCCATCTAAGTCACCGACAGCAGTTTGACTGGAAGTAGAAGCCTCTGAACTACTACTATTTGCGCTACTGTTTGCCTTGCTATTTGAGGATACCGTCTCAGATGACTGAGGAACAGAGGAACTCGCTTGAGATTGAGAGGATTGCTTTGATTGATTCGGACCAGAATTTCCACAAGCCACCAATACAAAAACAGTCATAGCCGTAAAGGCTGAAAGAACTATTTGTTTCGAAAACTTCATATCGTTTCTCCTTTCTTCGTTCCACTTCCATTTTACCAAACAGGTCTTCCCAAGGTCAACTTATACACGATTAAGATAGGCTCGAACCTCAGCAATAAAATAAAGCGATCCTGTGATAAAAAGGAGCTGGTCAGCAGCTTGCTCCCGCTTAAAACTCTCTATAAATTCTCTGTGTTCTGCTACATAATCAAAGTTCGCAGCTTCTCCTTGTCCTACGGATTCTCCATAGGCAAAGCTAGTCACTGTCACCTGAACTTCCGGCAAAGCCTCTTGCAAATAGGCCAGCATACCGCTGTAATCCTTGCGCTTCAAAGCACCAAAAAGAAGATTGCATTTCTTCCCCTTCTGTTCCTTGATAAACTCCACCAAACGAGTCAGAGCTGGCAAATTATGGGCACCGTCCAAATAAATCCCCGGACTAATCTCCTCTAGACGACCCGCCCAATGAGTCTCCCGCAAAGAAGAAGGAAGAACTGAAAAATCAATCTCCCAGCCCCTTTGTTTCATAAAAAGTAGAAAAGCTTGCAAGGCCAGAGCTGCATTTTCTTCCTGATAAGCACCTTGCAGACCCAAGACTACATGCGATAAGAGAAGGTCTCCATTTTTAAATGAGCCGTTGGAAAAAGAAAAATCTTTGCCATATTCATAAAAATCTAAGCCCAAGGCTGCTGCTCGCTGTTCACAGACCAGCCGAGCTTCTTCCGGCAAGGGACCAATGACTGCAGAACAACCTTTCTTGAAAATTCCAGCCTTCTGCTCAGCAATAGCTGTAAGCGTCTGCCCCAGCGTCTCCTGATGATCCAACCCCACTGATGTCACTACTGCAACTTGGCCATCCAGCACGTTGGTTGTATCCAAAAGCCCGCCAATCCCAACTTCGACTAAAGCCAGATCAACCCTCTCCTCCCTGAAATAAAGAAAGGCTAGCAAGGTTAAAATTTCAAAATAGGATAGCTGATCATGGCTCCTGACCAATTCTATTTCCATCTCCTGAATCTGCCGCCCCAAGCGGATAAAATCAGCATCTGAAATCGGAAGGCCATTGATACAGATACGGTCATGAATGCTGACCATATGCGGCGATGTAAAACTACCTACTTTCTTTCCCTGATCTGTAAAAAGATTCCGCAGAAAGGCAATTGTCGACCCCTTGCCGTTGGTTCCCGTTACATGAATGACTGGGTAAGCTCGTTTAGGATTCCCTAATAAATCTACTGCTCGCCGCATCCGATCAAGACCTGAGCGAAAGTTTAGACCAATACGGCTGTTCAGCCATTCTTCAATTTCATTCATTTTTTCACCTATATAAAAAGAGAAGCGAAGCAGACTTCAAATGTGAATCGCAACTCGCTTCTCCCTTATTTTCTATTCTTTGCATTTCAGCTTAAATTTTAACAGAAATATCTTTCACAGATCAAAAAGGTCCCTCGAACCTTTTTACTCCTCCATAAAACTGTTGAAGACTTCTTCAATCATATCCCACTCTGCATCAGAGTCTTCTGGGATTGGTTGGAGATCCCCTTCTGTTCCATCTTCATTTTCTGTGAATGAATAGGCTTGGATTTCTACCTCGCCATTCTCATCTTCTTCAGCATTGGCTGGAATCAAAAGAACATAGTTCTTACCAAATTCTTCCTTGCCATCAATGGTCAGGAGAATTTCAAACAAGGTTTCATTTCCTTGCTCATCTACCAGTGTGATTAACTCACGTTCTTCATGTTCGTGGTCATGGTTATGATCATGCGCCATACTACTATTTCCTCAGTTCTTTCTAAAAGTTTCGATCCAAATAATTCTGTAAAATCAGCTGAGCAGCCAACTTATCAATCACTTTTTTTCGCTTGCTGCGGCTAATATCTGCCTGCTCAATCAGCATGCGCTCCGCCGCTACCGTCGTCAGACGCTCATCCTGATAGTCTACCGGGATTTGAAAAAGCTTTGCAATTTTTTCACCATAGGCTCTACTAGCATCCACTCGCGGACCGCTGGTATTATTCATATTTTTTGGCAAACCAATTACAAACTTATCCACCTTGTATTGCTCGACAAGTTCCGTCAAACGCTCAAAACCAAACTGCTCCTTTTCCTCATTAATCTGAATAATTTCAAGTCCCTGAGCAGTAAAACCGAGTGGATCACTAATCGCAACACCCACCGTTTTTGAGCCGACATCCAGTCCCATAATTCTCATCAGAGGTCGATGCCTTGCCCTTTCAGATAATAACGCACTAATTCTTCTACGATTTCATCTCGTTCATATTTACGAATCTGATTCCGAGCATTATTATAACGAGGCACATAAGCAGGATCGCCACTCAGTACGTAGCCTACGATTTGATTGATTGGATTGTATCCTTTGTCATTGAGCGACTTGTAGACATCGGTCAAAGTCTCGCTAATTTCTTTTTTATTTGAATCATCAAGATTAAAACGTACAGTTTCATCTGTAAATCCCACAATTACACCCTCTTTCTTTAGAATATTACTATTATAGCATATTTACAGGCTTTTCACAAATTTAATTAACGTTAATTTTCTATTTTTTCAGCATTTTCTAACTGTTTTCCATATGACCAGTTCAAAAAAACCAGCCCTTTTTCAAAGGCTAGTTTTCATCAGCAGAATTAGGATGGATTTGCGACTTCCTTGCCACCTTCATCTTTAAATGACTTGATAAACTCTTCCGGCGTCTGAGACTTCATTTGAGTAAAGAGTTGTCCATAAGTAGGGATCTTAGCAGCAGCATCGTAATCAAGATTTGTAGGATCAATAATAAATTCAATATTTACAACACCTTGTTCAGTAATGTCCACCTTAACTTCAATGCCTTTGACCTTTTCAAGCTTATCCACTCCAGCACCCTGTTTAATTGTGGAAATCAACTCGTCTTTTAGTGAAGACAGATCCTGATTAGCCAAGAATTCCTTGCTTTCCTCCGGCAAGTTTTGGTCAATACGAATGTTGACCTTTTCATATTTCTTGCCTTTGTATGTAACTGTCAATGTCATCGTTTGATCAAGGCCTTCTACTTTCTGATCTAACTGATAAGATTTTGTAACTGAAGCCTCCTTGCCCGCATTTTGAGAAGATTGATTGCCACCAGACTGCCCGCCATTTGATTGTTGACTGCAAGCTGTCAGCACCGCCAAACTAGCTACTAAAAGAATGAATGATTTTTTCATTTCTTTTCTCCTTTTAAAATTTTTATTACATTGTTGACAAAACATACAAATACGCAAAAGACTTCCATCAACTGCTCAAGATGGAAGTTTTATTGTTGCTCCTCGGCTCCGTTCATCAGTAAATTATTGATGTATTCCTCAGGAGACATTTTTTCCATTCCCTTTAAATCAACATTTTTAAAATAAGACATTGAAGAAGCTTTCTCAATATCCAACTTTTCGAAATCATAGGTGGATGTGATATTTAGTTCATCTTCATTCGCAATGACTACCGAACTTGTAAAACCTGAAACCGTCTTAGCCTGAGCATATTCTTCATCTTTAGCAACCGACTCATCCAAGTACTTTTGAGCTTGCTCTATACCAACTTCTTTGATGGCCTCTTTTAGCTCTCCTTCAGTCGGCACAATCTTCTCCATCACAACCGTCAAAAAGCGCTTCCCTTGATAAGTTATCGTTTGACTTGACTGAGATCCTTTCTCATCTTTGGGAAATACTAGTTTCTTTGTAATAATTTCTTGTTGCTCAGCATTGTTGATAATCGGAAGATTGGTAGTGATATCTTCTTTATTTCCCTTTGCTTTTTCTTCTTTTTTCTGTCCACATCCTGTCAATATAAGCGTTACAAGCCCCAGGACGAGTAAAATTTTTTTCATGGCAAGTCTCCTCAAGTATTATTCTATCACAGTTCCGCTACATGTCAATTATTTTCCAGTAAATTCAATATAAAAATATATTTGAAACAATAACCGTTTAATATCGTTCAGTTCTCTCCTTAGCTAATGTAGAAAACTCCACGCAAGAAAGGGGCAACTTTAAACAGTCCCCCTTTTTTCATGTTAGAGCGCAGCTCGCAGACGAGCTTCAGCGTTTTCTACGTTTCGTACAGACCGCGGCAAGAAAGCACGAATATCGTCTTCCTTATAGCCTACTTGGAGACGCTTATCATCCAGCAAAATCGGACTTTTCAGAATCCGCGGTGTTGTCATGATAATATCAATCACTTCATTGACACTGAGGTCTTCAATGTCAACACCAAGTCCTTTCGCATAACGATTTTTTGAAGATACAATGCTAGCAATTCCATTTTCAGTTTTTGCTAAAATATCTAAGATTTCTTCCTTAGTAATCCCTTCCTTCCCAAGGTTTTGCTCCTTGTAAGTCAGCTGATGTGCGTTTAGCCAGGTTTTTGCTTTTTTACAACTAGTACAACTTGAGACAGTATAGATTGTAATCATGTAAGTGCTCCTTTCGCTACGCGATACTATTATCATAGTATATTATACCACAAAAACCATCGGTCTTGCGACCTATTTTGAAAAATTATTCCTCAATTTCAATGGCATCATCTAAATCAAGAGTCACTTCTTCCAGTTTTTCCACAGGAGTTTCAATCTTACCTTGAGCTACTTCTGCTGACTCATCGACTTCAATCAAACCGTAACGTACACGGACTTGACGGTCAATTTCGTCAAAAACCTCTGGATGATCAGCCAAGTATTTCTTGGCATTTTCAGAACCTTGGCCAATCTTTTCATCATTGTAGGAGTACCAAGCACCAGCTTTTTTTATGATATCCAAATCAGTCGCAATCTTAATCAACTCACCTGTCTTAGAAATACCTTCTCCGTACATGATTTCCACGAAGGCTTCTTTGAATGGCGGAGCTACCTTATTTTTAACAACCTTGATCTTGGTTTCTTTACCAACGTTGGTATCCTTCTCATCACCAGTGCCCTTGATTTGAGTATTACCACGGACATCCAAACGGACAGAAGCATAGAACTTCAGTGCACGGCCACCTGGCGTCGTTTCAGGATTTCCGAACATGACACCAACTTTTTCGCGTAACTGGTTGATGAAGATTGCGATTGTCTTGGTTTTGTTGATAGAGGCTGACAATTTGCGCATGGCTTGGCTCATCATCCGAGCCTGCAATCCGACGTGGCTATCACCGATATCTCCGTCGATTTCTGCACGCGGTACCAGAGCAGCCACCGAGTCGATGACCACCAAATCAACCGCTCCAGAGTCAATCAGCTTGCCAGCAATTTCAAGCCCCTGTTCTCCAGAGTCAGGTTGAGACAGCAGCAACTCATCAATATTTACCCCCAAAGCCGCAGCGTATGACGGATCCAAAGCGTGCTCTGCATCGATAAAGGCTGCGATA
This sequence comes from Streptococcus sinensis, assembly GCF_000767835.1. Taxonomy (GTDB): domain Bacteria; phylum Bacillota; class Bacilli; order Lactobacillales; family Streptococcaceae; genus Streptococcus; species Streptococcus sinensis. The sequence goes on from NZ_JPEN01000109.1 coordinate 44,303, forward strand.
CCGCCTTCTTTTTGAGCTTGAGCAACAGCGTGGAGAGCAACTGTGGTCTTACCAGAAGACTCTGGACCGTAAATTTCAATAATCCGTCCTTTAGGATAGCCACCCGCACCAAGGGCGATATCCAAAGCTAGAGAGCCTGAACTCATGACTTGAACTTTTTGCTCAGCTCGCTCGCCCAGACGCATAATAGCGCCCTTACCAAAGTCTTTTTCAATGTTCTTCAGGGCATTATCCAAGGCTTTTTGGCGCTCATCGCCGAATTTCTTTGTGATTTCATCTAATTTTTTTTGTTTCTTTGCCATTTATTTCTCCTGTTTTAAAATAATCTTTTGAGCATCTTTACATTATATCAAAAATCAGTTCTTTAATAAAGTTTTTCGTACGAGGTTGAAGGCGTGCATGACGGCAATCTTCCGCACATCACGTCGGCTACGGCCAGCAATATTGACTTCAATAATTTCCGTTCCAGTCGTAGTGGCTAAGCCGATAAAAACGGTCCCAGCTGGATGGCCTTCCAGTGAGTCTGGACCAGCCACGCCTGTCAAGCTAATAGCCATGTCGCTTTGTGTCAGCTTTCTGGTCTGCTCTGCCATTTTTTCAGCTGTAAAAGCGGAAACAACGCCGTGCTTCTCTAGATCTGCCAGCGGAATATCCAGCATCCGGCTCTTTTCCTCCATGCTGTAGGTGACGAAGCCACCTGAAAAAATGGAAGAGGCTCCAGCAAAATCAGCCAAGGTTGCCTGAAAGAGACCAGCTGTGAGACTCTCCGCCGCTGAAATTGACTTGCCTTGACTCTTGAGCAAGTCAAAGGCAACTTGAGCAAGCGAATTGTCGTCCCCATAACCGTAGAAAACCTCAGACAAGGGCTGCCCCTCGAAAGTCTCATGAGCCAAAATAGACTTTTCCACAGCCTCAAACTTGGCATCTGCTTCTGCCTGACTCAGAGCCTTGGTAGACAGTCGCAAGGTGACCTCTCCTGTCTTTGCATAAGGCGCAATGGTCGGATCGCTTTGACAATCAATCATTTCTGCTAAAATGGTCACTAGCTGACTCTCACCGATGCCAAAAAAGCGCAGCACCCGTGAAAACAGCTTTTGACCTGTGGAAAGTAGCGGAATTAGTTCGTTATTGACCATAGGCTTAAGCTCGCTAGGAGGACCTGGCAGAACTACATAGGTCACTCCGTCAACTTCTAGCAAGCCACCAACAGCGAGACCTGTTGCATTTTGTAAAGGAGTTGAGCCTGTAAGCAACTGAGCCTGACGCTCATTGTTGGGCGTTCGAGTATAATCCGGACGGCTGGCAAAAAAACGGTCTAGCTTCTCCACAGCCTCTGGATCAAAACTCAGCTCCCGCCCTACAAACTTGGCCAAGGTCTGCTTGGTCAAATCATCCTCTGTTGGCCCCAAGCCTCCTGTTAGGACAATTAAATCACTGCGCTCTTTGGCAATTTCTAGGACAGAGAGAAGACGGTTTTCATTGTCTCCCACTGCTGTCTGAAAATAGACATCAATTCCTAGACTCGCTAGCTTTTCAGATAAAAATTGGGCATTGGTATTGACAATCTGACCTGTTAGAATCTCTGTGCCCACAGCAATAATTTCTGCTTTCATAGAACCTCCTACCTTACTATTCGGAATTGGCTTTATTTTATCACAAAAAAGAGCAAAAAAGTTGATTTTCATTTCAGGAAATAAAAAGAGCTGTCAACTTTATTGACAAACTTGTCAACATCCTGTGGAAAACTTTTAAAAAGCTGTTTGTTATGGAGAATAACTGGATTGTTAGGCAGATACTATTGGCAAAGAAGATTTTTCTTTTTATAATAAAAATGAAAAAAGTAAAGAAAAACTCATTTATTTCGTTAGAAAGGGAATCATCATGAAAATTTCTCAAGTTCTCAAAGACATCCGTCAACAACATCAACTCACTCAGGAAGCCTTGGCGGAAAAACTCAAGGTTTCCCGCTCTGCCATTGCTCGCTGGGAAAGCGGAAAAGGAATCCCCGATATTGGCAACTTGATAGCTATCAGCCGCGAGTTTGATCTCAGTCTGGACCAGCTCATCAAGGAGGATGAGCGCTTGGAGAAAAAGGTCATTGAAGACAGTAAGGCTAAGAAATGGCACTATTTAGTCATTTTCTATCTCTTCTCCGCTTTGGTTGAGATTGCTATTTTTGCTTATTTGCACCATATCTTTATGGCGGGCTTCCTCATCTCCACCCTCTTTATGCTCTTCTATGAGCTGCGCATCTTTATCAAGGAAAAGATTTGGATGCAAAAAGAGGAGTAAGAATATTCACAGGGTATAGAAAAAGCCTAGACAAGATATTTGTCTAGGTTTCTTTCTCGTCATTCTTTAACTTACTTTCGTAGCGTAGACGGATGGTCGGCTCTCCTCGAAGGCTCAATCCCGCCTTTTCCCACATCAGGGTCATCCCAATTTTTTCTAAAACTCCTTGACTAGCAAGATTAGGCTTAGTCGTGTGGGCAAGAAATATCTTTATCCCAGGCATTTTCTGAACCAATTCTTTCAAGGCTAAGGCTGCTTCAGTAGCGTAGCCTTTTCTGTGATAGTTAGCATTGACAGTATAGCCTATTTCCGCTGTTTCTTGTTCTGTATCTATTCGAAGAGAGATATTGCCAATTAGTTTACCTTCAGATTTCAACTCGATACCGTAGCGACCCAAAGGAGCGCTTAAATTATATAAAACAAGACTCTCTCGACTCTCTTCTATGCTTTGGTGCTCTGGATAATCATATTTTAATAATTCTCCATCTGAAGTATATTCATGATAATCCAACAAATCATCCATAGTCATGGGACGTAGGAGGAGACGCTCCGTCTCCAAGATACGATTCTCTGCTAAATATACTAAGACTCTATTATCCATCCTTCATTTCCTTTCTGAATAATCTTAAAAATGACTAGAACACAATATCTTCTTTTTATTGACTTAGCAGTCTACTGGCTTATTGAAAAAATTGTAATCACAAAAGCAATGATATTGTTACAACAATGGAGGGCAATTGGATACCAGATATTTTTGTCCTTTCTCAGATACAGAAGGGATAGAAGAAGGCCCCCAGCAACATAGGAAATGGCTGTCACCCACTCTGACAGGGCCCAGCTGTGCATATGAAGGGTAGCAAATAGAAAGGTTGTTAACACAATACCTATCCAGTTAGAGAATTTTTCCAAGAAGGTGCCCAGGAAAAAGCGACGGAAGAAAAACTCCTCAACGATTGGGCCAATAAAGCAGCCGATAAGCAAGATTAGAAAGGGATTTTTCAACAAGGCACCTTGAATATTGGCTTCATTCTGCCCCTGCAATGGCAAGTCCCAAACTCTGTTTAATGAAACCTGAAAGTAGATTGCAGGCAATTGACAAGAGAAAAACAAAGACCATATACAAGGAAATTGTTTTTAGAAATTCCTTCTTCTTCGTCAGAATCAAGGCTAGCTGCTCCTTTAATTCTTCACGATAAGCTAAGATTCCCAAGATAAATAAAAGTAAATAAACTGGGTAAATCAACCAATTTATCCCAAGCAGTTGCAAGCCTCTACCTAGGAATAAGATCGTATAGAGGGTGATAAAAATAAGGAGAAATTTTCTTGTTTTCATTGGTCTACTTCCAGTCACAATCATTTTCATGATCATTGATAAGGCCAGCTGCTTCTAGGAATGAATAGACACAAACTGGACCGACAAATTTAAAGCCTTGCTTTTTCAGCGCCTTGGACATGGTTTCTGATAGCTCAGTTTTAGTTGGGGCTTCCTTGTAGTCCAAAATTTCATTGTCAATCGTTTTGAAATCTACAAAGGACCAAATATAGTCATTAAAGGAGCCAAACTGCTTTTGAACAGCCAAAAAAGCTTGGGCATTAGCCCTGGTCGCATAAATTTTCATCTTGTTACGAATAATATCAGGATTGCCTAACAAACCATCTAGATCTGCATCTGTCATCTGAGCAATTTTCTGGGCATCGTAGAAATGAAAAGCTTCCCGAAAAGCTTGGCGTTTATTCAGAATGGTTTCCCAAGAAAGTCCGGCCTGATAGGTCTCCATGCAGAGCAGTTCAAATAATTTCTGATCATCATGGAGGGGCTTGCCCCACTCCTCATCATGATAGGCCACATACAAGGAGTTGTTCATTTTTACCCAGCCGCAGCGTTTGGTCATATTCCCTCTCCTATTTTACCAACATCTTGAGAGCAGACTTGATATAGTTTTCAGCTGTATCCGTTGTTCCTTCAAAGAATTTCTTAATTTTCTTAAGTTCAGCAGCCTTGTAGCCCAGAGCCAGCATGGCTTCCATAGCTTCCTCCAGCTCCTGATTATCCACAGTCTGGACAGGCGCCTTGCTTTTTGCCGGACCATCCGCCGCGACTACTTTGCCCTCTAAGTCCAGCACCATCTGCTGGGCTGTCTTCTTGCCAATCTTAGGAAACTTGGTCAGATAGGTGATATTTTTCTGCTCAATGGCCTGTACTAAGCCAGCATTATCATCAGCCGCAATAATTGCCAGAGCAGACACTGGGCCAATACCTGAGACTGAAATCAAGCTGAGAAAGAGTTGCTTCTCCTCCTCTGAGCGAAAGCCATAAAGCAGCTGCGCATCCTCACGGACAACTTGATGTACATAAATTTGAGTTTCTTGGTTGACCAGACTTGAGTAAGCATAGGGATTGGCCACATGAAGAATATAGCCGATAGAGTTGACTTCCAATACGATGTACTTGGCTGTAATTTTGCTGATGATTCCTTTAAAATATTCGTACATAATCTTCCTTCTTTTTGTATCATTTTGCCTATCTAGTATATCATATTTTTGGTCTAGAAACTGCAAATAGAAGTGCAACCAGTGGTTGACAAAATGTACAGGAAGCTGTATTCTAAAGATAACTAAAAGCTGTTAGGATAGAGTTAGCAAAGAAAAGGAGGCTGCGAACATGAAACTCGCCGATAAATTATTTGGACTAAGAAAAGAAAAAGGCTGGTCACAAGAAAAACTGGCTGAACAGATCAATGTCTCTCGCCAGAGCATTTCCAAGTGGGAATCTGGCCAAGCACTGCCCGAGCTGGAAAAAATTGTAGAACTGAGCAAGATTTTCTAGGTGACGACAGATTATCTACTTTTAGAAGAAAATGACAAGCCGGAAATAAAACCCGTCCTCTCAAAAGACGAAAAAGACCGCTACTATAAGCAAGTAAAATCTTATGGCTTCTGGCATATTTTGTATATTCTTGTATCAGCCTTGGCTATTTATCTCTTTTCCGCAGGTTCTATCTTTCCAGCAAAATTCACTGTCCTGGTCTGGTTAACTTTTTTCCTCCTAGTCGCATCAGCAATGGCTATTAACAAGGCGCTAAAGATTAAGGAAAAGTATCTGGACAAGGTTATCGGCTTTGATGATTCTAAAAAAGAAGATGCTAAAGATGAAACTAAAAACTGACAATCCCATACCCGTCAAAACTCGTCTGAAAGAACTCTTTGGCGACTGGCTCTTCATCTCGGGCTACCTCATTGCTCTTTTTTTACTAGCTATGGGTCTTTACTATCTGATTCTAGGAGACATTCCTGTATTCACTGAAGCCCAGAGCCAGCTTCTGGCTTTTTCTACCTCAGTCCTGCCTCTAACTATCATCTTTGCTTGGCTAGACTATCGAAAAGGCAGTTTTGGCAAGTGTTGGGCAGGTTTACAGTTGGTTTACAAATATAGGAGCCTTTCCCACAGCCTTTTGCGCTCTGCTATCAAGTTTTTCCCTTGGCAACTGGGACATATGGGAGCTATCCGTAGTGCTTATCAAGCAGATACCCTGTCAATTTTCTTGTCAACTTCAGCAGGGATTCTATTTTTAAGTTTTTTGCTGATGGGACTGCTTCGCAAGGACAAACGTCATCCAGCTGATTTGCTTGCTGGAACACAAGTTCAGCTCAAAAATTCAAAACAGAGTCTGGGACAAAAGTCCGACCTCAAAT
>NZ_JPEN01000025.1 GCF_000767835.1 Streptococcus sinensis
CCAGCAGAAGGCGTTAAGAATCTGGTCGTGGAACAGCCACGCTTGGATGTGGTAACTGAAGCTCTACCGTTTACCACTGTTGAACGAGAAAATGCACAATTGCCTAAGGGGACACGAAAAGTTGTCCAAGAAGGTAAAGACGGCGAGAAAACCACTCTCTTNTAAAGACGGCGAGAAAACCACTCTCTTTGAAGTGACGATGGAGAATGGTCAGGAAACCGGCCGTGTGACTCG
>NZ_JPEN01000059.1 GCF_000767835.1 Streptococcus sinensis
TCTTATCTCATTTTTCACTTAAAGCCTTGACAGACTTGACAAATGGTAGAAAAGAGCCTATTTAATTTGGATAAATATAAGTTACAGCACCTGGATTAAACCAGCCTCGGTAGTTACCAATTGCTTGGTTGCCAGCATAATTAGCTTCTGATACTTGAATGTTAGTAGCAGATTGAACAGCTGTTACTACAGCAACGTGTCCATATCCACCATCATTCCAACATGCAATCGCACCAACCTGAGGTTGTGAACCTGTACGGAAGCCTGCTGCTGCTGCACTAGCTGCCCATTGACCACCATTACCCCAATAGTCACCAGCCCATGGAGCCAAAGTCTTAGCACCCCAAGTACATTGACCTACAGGATAGGTTGTCGCTGAAGAACTGTAAGTAGGACGAGAGACAGTTGCTGCTGGCTGAGTCACTGCTGGTGCAGATACAGTAGCCTCTGCCGCAGGAGCTGCTGCTGTATTATTTACAGCTTGAACCTGAGCTGAGAAGCTAGTATTTGCAGAAGCAAGAACTGCTTGTTGTTGTGCCTGTTGTTGTGCTTTATAAGCTGCCTCTGCTGCTGCTGCTTCTGCTGCTGCTTTCTCTGCTGCTGCTTTTTGCTCTAAAAGGCTATTTTTTTCATTTTCAGCAGTTGTTTTTTCTGCTGCAAGGTTCAACTGAGCAACTTTAAGTTCTGCTTGTTTGGTTGTTAAAACTTGTGCATCATCTGAAAGCTGTTGCTGATTAGCGATAACAGTATTGATTGCTTCATTATTAGCAACTTGTTTTTCAGCAATTGCTTCTTTATCAGCTTTTTGTTGCTCTAACATTTTATTATTTGCTGCAACAATTTCACTCATAGCAGCTACACGTGAAATTGCTTCTGTAATAGAGCTAGAACTCACGATTGTATTAATGTAACTAGTAGCAGTTCCGTTCGTTTGAGCACTACGAGCTTGATTAGCAAGCGATTCATTTCGAGCAACGATGTTTTTAGATAAAGTATCAATTTCAGCTGATAACTTAGCAGACTCTGCTGATAATTTTTCATTTTCAGCTTGAAGTTTTTCTTGTTGTTTTTGAATTGCAGAAACTTGACTTTGAATCTCGTCAACTTGTGCTTGTGCTGATTGCTGTTGCGCTGTTATACTGTTAATTTTACTGTCTTGAGCAGCAATTTTATCATCGGTAGAATCCGCTTTTACACTCACAAGTGAAGCTCCTTGAGAAAGGATAAGCGTACTCAACAAAATTGATGCGAACAATTTTTTCTTCATAAAAATATATACTCCTTCTTGGTAAGACATTATATAGTATATCAAAAATCAAAACTGTTTGTGTTACGTATTTATTACATTTCTATTTCTTATTCATCATAAATAGACTTTTTCAAACAAAGATTGGAATACCAAGAAGAAAACAGCATTTAAGAGTAAAGTAGGAACCAAACTAAAGATAATGAAATGTGAAAAATCAATTGCTGCCAGCTTTAAAAGAAGAACCAAAGTGACACTAACTATTTCAATCAAAAAGACAGCCGTAATCACAGATAAAAAACGAGTCAAGCGATTTAACAACAAAACGTCATTCATGTAAATAATGAAAGCACTAAGCAAAGGAAATAAAATCACAAAAATACCTATAACATGTAAATAATAAACATCATATATCAATCCCAGTCCCATAAATAAAACAAGATTGAAAGTTCTAGAAAAATTAATAGAAATAAAAATCATGTAAATCAGTAATAAGTGGCTGATAGGATAGCACTGACCTGATAATAGACCGATAAAGAGTCGAGACAACTGTCCATCAAGTAATAAGATTAAAAACAAGATAATCGGTGTTAAAATTTTTTCTTTCGAGCTTTTCATATCAATTTCTCACCAAAATTACAGCTTGGATATCTGAAAAATCAGCAGCAGGTTGAACTAAAATCACATCATTCAACTGATCTTTCCCTTTAGAGACAGACAAAACTTTTCCCACAAGTAAATTTTCTGCATTATAGGTGCCCAATCCGCTTGTCAGAACAGAAGCTCCTTCTGTAACACCAGAAAAACTATTTAACTGACTTACAATAAAAGTGGAATTTTTAGAATCAAAACCAGTAATAATACCATAGACAAAACCAGTCTCTGTTTGAATCTTCACAGAAATTGGGCTTGAATTTTTTTCATTACTAAGCAAGGTCACAACACTTGAATCAGCAGAAACCTGTGTTACTGCTCCGATGACTCCACCATTAGAAATTGCCAGCATTGATTTTGTAACATCACTAGCAGTCCCTTTATCAATTGTCAGCTCATTTGTCCAAGCAGACGGACTACGAGCAATCACCTCTGAAGCAATTTTAATCGTGTTTTGGTCCTGCTCTTTTAAATCTAATAATTGCCTTAATTGACTATTCTCATCATCCAAAGAATCAACTTTATTTGCCTTCTCTTCTATGGTATAAAGCGCTTTCTTTAAATCTCCATTTTCTTTATACGTTTTCATCAAATCAAAAAGTCTATCTTTTTCATTTAACACAAAGGTAACAGGCCGAGCAATCATTCGATCAATTGTTGAAATTATATTAGAAGAAAAAGAAATAAAATGAGACGAGACAGGTGAAAATAACAACCCTCCTATTAAGCTAATAGTTATTAAAAAGAAAATAAAAAACTTAGATTTTTTAAATTTATTCATAAAAATAAACCTCAGCAATATCAATACATAATGGTTCCAACTAGATACATGTTACTTATTACAGCATATATCAATTTTAAAGAAAAAATTAAGGTTAAATTAACTTACCTTAATGCAAAAAGATACAAGAAAAGGAGGTAGCATCAGCTAAACTCCTTACTTATAGCGGAGAATGGGGGATTCGAACCCCCGCGCCAGTTACCCGACCTAACGATTTAGCAAACCGTCCTCTTCAGCCTCTTGAGTAATTCTCCAATATTAATGGGCACGAGTGGACTCGAACCACCGACCTCACGCTTATCAGGCGTGCGCTCTAACCACCTGAGCTACGCGCCCAAGTTAAAAACTTGGATTGAACAATCTAGTTCAAAGCGGGTGACGAGAATCGAACTCGCGACAACAGCTTGGAAGGCTGTAGTTTTACCACTAAACTACACCCGCTTATATTCAGAATAAAATGGCGCGAGACGGAATCGAACCGCCGACACATGGAGCTTCAATCCATTGCTCTACCAACTGAGCTACCGAGCCAAAATTGCGGGAGCAGGATTTGAACCTACGACCTTCGGGTTATGAGCCCGACGAGCTACCTAGCTGCTCCATCCCGCGATATTCTTATCTAAGGAGGATGTGGGATTCGAACCCACGCACGCTTTTACACGCCTGACGGTTTTCAAGACCGTTCCCTTCAGCCGGACTTGGGTAATCCTCCAACATAGTGAGTTTCACACAATATGGACCTTGTAGGACTTGAACCTACGACCACTCGGTTATGAGCCGAGAGCTCTAACCAGCTGAGCTAAAGGTCCAACAAGATCATCATAGCGGCGAAGGGGATCGAACCCCCGACCTCCCGGGTATGAACCGGACGCTCTAGCCAGCTGAGCTACACCGCCATATATCGGGAAGACAGGATTCGAACCTGCGACACCTTGGTCCCAAACCAAGTACTCTACCAAGCTGAGCTACTTCCCGAGAAAATCCAAAAACGGAGTCATGAGACTTCGTTCTAATATGCACCCTAGAGGAGTCGAACCTCTAACCGCCTGATTCGTAGTCAGGTACTCTATCCAGTTGAGCTAAGGGTGCTCTTTTAAACTCTCATGCCGAGGACCGGAATCGAACCGGTACGATCGTTGCCAATCGCAGGATTTTAAGTCCTGTGCGTCTGCCAGTTCCGCCACCCCGGCCTCAAAGCGAACGACGGGATTCGAACCCGCGACCCCCACCTTGGCAAGGTGGTGTTCTACCACTGAACTACGTTCGCATCTGTATAAAAAAATGCCGGCTACATGACTTGAACACGCGACCCTCTGATTACAAATCAGATGCTCTACCAACTGAGCTAAGCCGGCTCACTTCTATTTCTTCATGCGGGTTAAGGGACTTGAACCCCCACGCCCTAAAGCGCCAGATCCTAAATCTGGTGCGTCTGCCAATTCCGCCAAACCCGCTTATATGACCCGTACTGGGCTCGAACCAGTGACCCTTTGATTAAAAGTCAAATGCTCTACCAACTGAGCTAACGAGTCTTTATAGAGTTGTCAAATAGGACTTAAGTGACACTTAATCCATCCGCAACATTCAATTGCATTTCCACAATTGAAACGGTCCCGACGGGAATCGAACCCGCGATCTTCGCCGTGACAGGGCGACGTGATAACCGCTACACTACGGGACCTATATGGGAGTTAACGGGATCGAACCGCTGACCCTCTGCTTGTAAGGCAGATGCTCTCCCAGCTGAGCTAAACTCCCAAAAAGGAAGTACTACTACTTCCTATCCTGCTAAGCGACTTCCATATCTCACAGGGGGCAACCCCCAACTACTTCCGGCGTTCTAGGGCTTAACTACTGTGTTCGGCATGGGTACAGGTGTATCTCCTAGGCTATCGTCACTTAACTTTCTGAATTAACTTACAATCTTACATTGCCTTGTCAACTCAAAATTGAATAACTACTCAAATCAAACAATACTTGCCAAATGCTGCGCTCAATGAAATTGTATTCGGACTTAAAAGCTAGTAAATTAGATAGCCTACCTGCCTCATCATCGATGTCTGGCTAGCCTCCTAAATTTATACGCTTTTCTCAACGTCCTCTTTACTTAGTTTTGGATAAGTCCTCGAGCTATTAGTATTAGTCCGCTTCATGTGTCGCCACACTTCCACTCCTAACCTATCTACCTGATCTTCTCTCAGGGCTCTTACTAACTTGCGTTATGGGAAATCTCATCTTGAGGTGGGTTTCACACTTAGATGCTTTCAGCGTTTATCCCTTCCCTACATAGCTACCCAGCGATGCTCTTGGCAGAACAACTGGTACACCAGCGGTAAGTCCACTCTGGTCCTCTCGTACTAGGAGCAGATCCTCTCAAATTTCCTACGCCCGCGACGGATAGGGACCGAACTGTCTCACGACGTTCTGAACCCAGCTCGCGTGCCGCTTTAATGGGCGAACAGCCCAACCCTTGGGACCGACTACAGCCCCAGGATGCGACGAGCCGACATCGAGGTGCCAAACCTCCCCGTCGATGTGAACTCTTGGGGGAGATAAGCCTGTTATCCCCAGGGTAGCTTTTATCCGTTGAGCGATGGCCCTTCCATGCGGAACCACCGGATCACTAAGCCCGACTTTCGTCCCTGCTCGAGTTGTTGCTCTCGCAGTCAAGCTCCCTTATACCTTTACACTCTGCGACTGATTTCCAACCAGTCTGAGGGAACCTTTGGGCGCCTCCGTTACCTTTTAGGAGGCGACCGCCCCAGTCAAACTGCCCGTCAGACACTGTCTCCGATAGGGATCACCTATCTGGGTTAGAGTGGCCATAACACAAGGGTAGTATCCCAACAACGCCTCCTTCGAAACTGGCGTCCCGATCTCATAGGCTCCTACCTATCCTGTACATGTGGCACAGACACTCAATATCAAACTGCAGTAAAGCTCCATGGGGTCTTTCCGTCCTGTCGCGGGTAACCTGCATCTTCACAGGTACTAAAATTTCACCGAGTCTCTCGTTGAGACAGTGCCCAAATCATTACGCCTTTCGTGCGGGTCGGAACTTACCCGACAAGGAATTTCGCTACCTTAGGACCGTTATAGTTACGGCCGCCGTTTACTGGGGCTTCAATTCATACCTTCGGATTACTCCTAAGCACTCCTCTTAACCTTCCAGCACCGGGCAGGCGTCACCCCCTATACATCATCTTACGATTTAGCAGAGAGCTGTGTTTTTGATAAACAGTTGCTTGGGCCTATTCACTGCGGCTGACATACGTCAGCACCCCTTCTCCCGAAGTTACGGGGTCATTTTGCCGAGTTCCTTAACGAGAGTTCTCTCGATCACCTGAGGCTACTCGCCTCGACTACCTGTGTCGGTTTGCGGTACGGGTAGAGTATGATACAACGCTAGAAGCTTTTCTTGGCAGTGTGACATCACTCACTCGCTACTAATCTTCGCTCCCCATCACAGCTCAACGTTATAGGTATAAGCATTTGACTCATACCACGCCTCACTGCTTAGACGTACATCCATTCGTACGCACGAGTTAGCCTACTGCGTCCCTCCATCACTTCATACTCTAGTACAGGAATATCAACCTGTTGTCCATCGGATACACCTTTCGGTCTCTCCTTAGGTCCCGACTAACCCAGGGCGGACGAGCCTTCCCCTGGAAACCTTAGTCTTACGGTGGATGGGATTCTCACCCATCTTGCGCTACTCATACCGGCATTCTCACTTCTATGCGTTCCAGCGCTCCTCACGGTACACCTTCGCCACACATAGAACGCTCTCCTACCATACCTATAAAGGTATCCACAGCTTCGGTAAATTGTTTTAGCCCCGGTACATTTTCGGCGCAGGGTCACTCGACTAGTGAGCTATTACGCACTCTTTGAATGAATAGCTGCTTCTAAGCTAACATCCTAGTTGTCTGTGCAACCCCACATCCTTTTCCACTTAACAATTATTTTGGGACCTTAGCTGGTGGTCTGGGCTGTTTCCCTTTCGACTACGGATCTTAGCACTCGCAGTCTGACTGCCGACCATAATTCTTTGGCATTCGGAGTTTATCTGAGATTGGTAATCCGGGATGGACCCCTCACCCAAACAGTGCTCTACCTCCAAGAATCTTGATGTCGACGCTAGCCCTAAAGCTATTTCGGAGAGAACCAGCTATCTCCAAGTTCGTTTGGAATTTCTCCGCTACCCACAAGTCATCCAAGCACTTTTCAACGTGCCCTGGTTCGGTCCTCCAGTGCGTTTTACCGCACCTTCAACCTGCTCATGGGTAGGTCACATGGTTTCGGGTCTACATCATGATACTAAAGCGCCCTATTCAGACTCGGTTTCCCTACGGCTCCGTCTCTTCAACTTAACCTCGCATCATAACGTAACTCGCCGGTTCATTCTACAAAAGGCACGCTCTCACCCATTAACGGGCTCGAACTTGTTGTAGGCACACGGTTTCAGGTTCTATTTCACTCCCCTTCCGGGGTACTTTTCACCTTTCCCTCACGGTACTGGTTCACTATCGGTCACTAGGGAGTATTTAGGGTTGGGAGATGGTCCTCCCAGATTCCGACGGGATTTCGCGTGTCCCGCCGTACTCAGGATTCTGCTAGGTACAGATTCTATTTAAAATACGAGGCTCTTACTCTCTTTGGCTGACCTTCCCATGTCATTCTTCTATAAAATCTGAGTCCACAGCGCAGTCCTACAACCCCGAAGAGT